>CAKPSB010000004.1 GCA_934183155.1 uncultured Bacilli bacterium
TGAGTAGTTTGATGCAATTTATTACATGATTGAACCTTAATAGAACCACTTTTTCTTACTCTTGCAACTTTAGCTAACCCTTTATGTGATTTTGCTTTTATTTTAGCCATAATCTTCCTCCTATTTCTCCTTATTTGGTGCAAGTATCAAAGCCATAATACGACCATCAAGTTTTGGCATCTGCTCAATAACTGCAACATCCTTCGCTTCATCTGCAAAACGCATAAGAACATCTTTTCCCAAACTACTATGAGTAATCTCTCTGCCTTTAAATCTAACACTAACCTTAACTTTATGACCTTTTTCTAAATATTTCATAGCATTTTTAAGCTTAGTATTAAAATCATGTACATCAATTGTAACTGACAATTTATACTCTTTCATATCCAAATTAGCTTCACGCTGTCTTTTCATGTTCTCTTTTTGCTTTTTCTTGCTTTCATACTTATAACGATTATAATCCATAATCTTGCACACTGGTGGTTTTCCCCCAGGATTCATAAGTACTAAATCAAACCCAGCATAATTAGCCAAAGTAAGTGCATCTTTAATTGATTTAACCCCTAACTGTTCACCATTAGGTCCAATTACCATAACTTCCTTTGCTCGTATTTGTTCGTTAATATACAAACCTTTTTCTTTTGCGATACTAGACACCTCCAATAAAAAAGTGAATACAAAGAGTATCCACCTGCACGCTATTTAAAACAATTATCGGCATTTACCCATTGCTAAGGCAATCAGGTGAGAGTGGATAACTCTTCTTTCCTTTTCAAATTACAAAGTAAATTATACATATAAATACTATGCTTGTCAATAGATTTATTGACATTTTTGCATTATAAATAAAGAAAAAAACTAGTTTTTATCTTCTTTATGTAATTTTTCAATTATATCTTCTATTTTTTGTGCATGATCTATAGATTCATCATAAACAAAAGTAAGTTCTGGTATTTGTCTAATATCTACTTTTTCTCTAAGCTCATGCCTAATAAAACCGGTAGCTTCCTTTAAATCTTTTAAAACCTCATTTTTTTTATCCTCATCTAAAAGTGTAAAATATACTTTAGCAAAAGATAAATCACTACTAACTTTAACATCAGTAACCGTTAAAAATTTAATACCACCCTTTACTTCATTCGAAATTATATAACTAATCTGTTCAATCAAAGCGTCAGAAATTCTTTCTATTTTTATACTCATCTATCAATCATCACCATTTCATAAGCTTCAATAATATCACCAATTTTAATATCATTAAAATTATCTACCGTAATACCACATTCATAGCCTTTTTTAACTTCTTTAACACTGTCTTTCTCACGTTGTAAAGAGCCAATTTTGCCATCATATATAACCACGCCATCACGAATTACTCTTGCATTACTATCACGTTTAATAACTCCATCAGTGACAAATGAACCAGCGATATTACCAACCTTAGAAAATTTAAATATTTGTCTAATATCAGCTGTTCCTAAAATTTTTTCTTCAAATTCAGGATCAAGCATACCTTTCATAGCAGCTTCCATCTCTTCAACTGCCTTATAAATAATATTATAAAATCTAATTTCCACGCCATCTTCTTTAGCTTTATCTTTAATTGAATTGCTAGGTCTTACATTAAATCCTATAATAATAGCATTAGACGCCTTAGCAAGTACTATATCACTTTCTGTAATACCACCAACACTACTTCTAATAACATTAATTTTAACGCCCTCAACATCAATTTTCTGTAAACTATTTTTAACAGCTTCACTACTACCATTTACATCAGCTTTAATAATAACATTAATTTCTTTTAATCCTTCTCCTATTTTAGCAAACAAATCATCTAAAGAAACTGAAGAAGCAGATTTTCTTGTTTTTTCCTTAGCCTGTTGTTCTCTTTTTGCCGCAATAGCTTTAGCCTCTTTTTCGAAAGCAAAAGCCATAAACTTATCACCAGCATCTGGCACACCACTAAGACCAGTTATTTCAACCGGTTGACTAGGCAAAGCCATTGTAACCTCTTCACCTTTATCATTTTTTAAAGTTCTTACTTTACCAAAGAAAGTTCCCACAACAACAGGATCGCCTAAACGTAAAGTTCCATTTTGAACAAGCACTGTGACAATAGGTCCTAAATGTTTATCAAGTTTTGATTCAACAACCGTTCCCATAGCATATCTGTTAGGATTAGCTCGATAATTATTAATTTCAGCAATAAGTAAAATGTTTTCTAAAAGTTCATCTATACCATCACCATTAAGTGCTGAAATTTTTGTAAATATTGTGTCTCCACCCCATTGCTCAGGCATAAGACCAGCTTCAGCCATTTCATTCATAACCATATCAGCATTAGCCCCTGGTTTATCTATTTTATTAATAGCTACAATTATAGGAACACCAGCTGCTTTAGCATGATCAATCGCTTCTCTAGTCTGTGGCATAACACCATCATCAGCCGCAACTATAATAATAACAATATCAGTTATACTAGCACCTCTAGCACGCATTTCTGTAAAAGCAGCATGGCCAGGAGTATCAATAAAAGTGATTTTTTTGCCATTTCTTTCAACTTGATAAGCTGAAATAGCTTGTGTTATACCTCCAGCCTCACCTTCAGCCACATTTGTTTTACGTATCGTATCAAGCAAAGTAGTTTTACCATGATCGACATGACCCATAATAGTAACTACTGGAGGTCTTGAAACCAAATCTTCATCTCTATCAATAACCTCAAATTCTTCAAAATTACTAACATCAGCTGTTTCTTCTTTTTTTAATTCTTTACCATAATCTAAAACAACAATCTCCGCGTTTTCAAAAGAAATAGGACTATTTATATTCACCATTAAACCAAGTGTAAATAATTTTTTAATAAGTTCACTTACCTGTACATTCATTTGTTTTGCAAGCTCACCTATAGTCATATTTTCCTTGTAAAAAACAACATTATCATTTTCCATCGGAGCATTACTTTGGAGTTTTTCTTTACTTTTATACATAGCTTTTTTCTTTTGAGCAAATGATTTTTTACTATCTATTTTCTTTATCTTTTTTGGCTTATTCTTCTTAGAATTAATACCACTTTCTTCTAAAGCTACCTCTTCAGCAATCTCATTATCTTCCGCCTCTTCACTAATTTCGTCAAAACTGCTATCAAGCATAATTATAGCTTCCTCATCAAGAATATCATCTGCTGTTTTAGCGTCAATATCCAATTGTTGACATTTACTTAAAATTTCTTTTACAGTTTTATCTATATCATCTGCATATTCTTTAACACTCATCATAGTAAGCACCCTCTTTCTAATTTAACAAATCATTTAAATCATCAAACACCTTATCAGGCACCGTAGTTTCAAGCTGCCTATTTAATATTTTACTACTCTTTGCCTTTAAAAATACCTCTTTATCTTTTTTTAAATAAGCACCCTTGCCATTTACTTTTCCACTAGGGTCAACAATAACTCCATTTTCTGTCCTAACAACCCTAATAAGCTGTGACTTAGGCCATTTTTCCCTCGTAACAACACACATTCTCATTGGTATTTTTCTTGTTTTCATAAACTAATCCTCAACAATACTAATACCTTTTTCCTTAGCTTGTTCAAGCGTTTCAACATCAATTTTATAATGTGTCAAACGTGAAACTAGACGAACATTTAAACCTTTTTTACCAATAGCAAGTGAAAGATTATCATCATTAACAACCGCTAAAGCTTCTTTTTTCTTATCATCAGTTATAAAAATGTGCAAATCACGAGCAGGACTCAAAGCATTTTCAATAAATCTTGCATCATCTTTTTCATATTTTACAATATCAATTTTTTCACCATTTAATTCTTTAATAATACGTCCAATACGACTACCTTTCTCACCAATACAAGAACCAATAGGATCAACATTATCGTTTTCTGAATAAACTGCAATCTTAGTTCTAACACCAGCTTCTCTAGCCACACTATAAACTAAAATAATTCCTTCATTAATCTCAGGTATTTCAAGTTCAAAAAGTCTTTTAACAAAACCATAATTTTTTCTAGAAAGCAAAATTAAAGGTCCCTTAGAATTATTTTCAACTTTTGTAATATATACCTTTAAACTAGAACCCATTTTAATGCTCTCACCGGGTATAATTTCACTTTTAGGTAAAACACCTTGCGTCTTTCCTAAATCAATATAATAGTTTCTCTGATCTTCCATCGCAACTAAACCAGTAATCATTTCGTCTTGTTTATCAGCAAATTCGTTATTTATAATTTCTCTTTCAGCTTCTCTAATTTTTTGAACAACAACCTGCTTCGCAGTAGCAGCAGCTACTCGTCCAAAATCCTTTGGTGTAACTTCCTTTTCAATAGTATCACCAATCTTAATTCCTGGCACCTTCTTTAAAGCTTCTTCCAAAGTAATATGAATCCTATCATCAAAATAAAACTCTTTCTCTACTTCCTCTTCATTACCATCTTCATCAGTAATAATTTCTTTTTCCAAAACGCCATCTTCTTTTTCAAACTCTTTACTAAAAACAACTGTTTTGTAAGAAAATATCTTAATATCACCAGTTTCCCTGTTAATATCAACACGAACATTAGAAAGTGAATGATAATTTTTTTTATAAGCACTAGTTAACGCTAACTCCATTGCATCAAAAATTGTATCTTTATCAATTCCTTTTTCTTTTGCTAAATTATTAACCGCTAATAAAAATTTCTTACTTTCCATCTTCCTCTTCTCCTTTCTCTTTTGAACAAATATCAAGAACATAACTCTCATCAATAGGATCTTCTTCATCTAATATTGGATTTACAATTTCATTTACCTTTACACAATCACCAACATTAATATATCCAGATTTATCAATTACGAGTCTTAATGTATTAACATTATCTTCCTTACCATAAAAAACCTCATCCAAAACATATCCAGCATTATTAATCGGCTTTTCAAGTAAAGCTTTTATCTTTTCTTCCAAAATGCACCTCCCAAACTACATTAAAGAGTGGGATGTCCCACTCTTTTTCTGCATGTCTGTAAAGATTATAACATATTTTAATTATTTTTCCTACCCCCTACTTAAAATAATATTGTCATATTCTAATTTTCTTATAAATTTAAAAAAACTATATTTTTTAATTATAATTATTGTATAATAAATATGGTGATAAAATGATAACAATTACAAACGAAAATAAAAACTCATACATTATAAAAGGATTAAGTGTTATATTTATATACTTTTTCTTTAGTTTTTTTCAAAGTCTTCCATTAACTTTACTCCACATAAACGTAAATACAATGCCTAAATATATTAAAATACTTTACAACCTATCAGTAGAATTAGTTATGGCTTCATTAATATATTTTATATTTAAACAAGAGTTTAAAAAAGCCTTTCAAGATATCAAAAAAAATCATTTAAAATACTTCAATGACAATTTAAAATACTATATTTTAGGCATAGCCATTATGATAATATCTAATATACTTATTAATTTATTAGGAGGTGGTCTTTCAAACAATGAAACCGCTGTTAGAAATGAATTTACCTCATATCCAATATATACCTTCATAAGTGCCGTCCTTTTAGCCCCATTTGTCGAAGAAAGTGTATTTAGACTAAGCTACAGAGCAATATTTAAAAATGATTTTCTATTTATAACAATATCAAGCTTAATATTTGGCTTGCTTCATTTACTAACAACCCCAATAACCAAATTGTTCCCACTTTACTTACTAGCATACTCTAGTTGTGGATTTGCCTTTTCATACATGCTTAAAAAAACAAATAATATTTTTGTTACTATGGGATTCCACTTTATGCACAATGGACTAACGTTAACCTTACAAACAATCATGATGATATTTTAAAAGGAGAAAAAATTATGGATAATTTTATTACAAAAATTTTAATTGAATTAACCCCATTTTATATTTTTTGTGGTGGTATTTACGGTATTAAATTTATCGCAAACATTCCCGAAATATTAAACAAAAAAATGACAAATAAAAAGCAACAAATGATATTAGAAAAAAAATTGCCAAACTGTACAACAAAAACTATAAAATACGCTAAATTTGACAAAGAAACATTAGAAATTATAAATGAAAAATTAAAAACAATAACAGTTCCAGAAGAGCTTAAAGAAATTTTTGAAACATTCAAACAAAAAGTTGATAAAGAAAACTTAATTACTTGTATCAAAAACATTGAAAATGTTAAAATCAAAAAACAAACCTTACAAGAAGATTTTAATGAAATAATAAAAAATATAATATCTAACCAACCATATGCTGGCCACTACTTAAAATTTGACAATAAAATTGAGCTGCTTTCAATAAGAAAAAGGGTTTTATCTCATGAATTTCTACATATGGCATCTGCAACTACACCCTATAATACAGGATTTAATGTTTTAACCATATATAAAACATACTACGGAAGAGGGCTAAATGAAGGTTATACAGAACTTTTAAACAAACGCATTTTTAACCATAACTACGTCTCATACAAACACAATGTCCAAATTACCGAGCTCTTTGAAACCTTCTTTGATAATCCAAAAGACATGGAAACTGCTTATTTTAATTCAAATTTAGACAATATATATATAACTTTTAATAAATATGGAACAAAAAAAGAATTTACAGAAATTATGAAAAATTTAGATGATCTTGCCACAACAAACATACCAGTTTATAACAATATTCTTTCACTAAAAACTAAAATGGAAATGTACAAAATTATTAAAAGATCAAAAAACCCCTCAAAAATAAATAAATTTGAAAATATTTTAGATAAAGATCCTTTAATAAAGCTTCTTAGACACAGCAAAATAACCTTAATAAAAAATGAAGTCAAAGATAAAAATAAAAAAAGATAATTTTTTATCTTTTTTTGTGTTAAAATTACTATAGGTGATAAAATTGGCAAAAGAGAAAAAAAAACACTTTAACTTACTAAAATTAATTATATTTATTATTTTAATCATAGCGTCAGTCATCGCTTATGGTTTCTTTATAGAACCAAAGTTAATCAATGTAAATGAAGAAAAAATAACTATAACCAACTTAACCGATAACTTTGATGGCTTTAAAATAGTTCAAATATCTGACCTTCATTACGGTAAAACATTCAACCAAAAAAGCTTACAAAAATTAGTTAAAAGTATAAATGAACAAAAACCAGACATTGTAGTATTAACCGGAGATTTAATTGACAAAAAAACATACATAACCGCAAAAATAGCAGAAAAAATAAGTAAAGAATTAAATAAAATAGAAACCACCACTGGTAAATATGCCATTAGCGGTGAAGACGATTTAAAATTTGATGAATGGATTAATATCATCCAAAATAGTGGCTTTACCGACTTAAACAATACATATGACACCATTTACAAAAAAGGATATGTCAACATATTTATTGCTGGAGCAAGTGCCCTTAAAAATCAAAATATCAATGATAAATTAAAAACTTCAATCGATTACCTAAATTCATTTGAAACAAACGGACCAATCTATAAAGTATTATTAGTTCATCAACCAGACGATATAACAGATTTAACTGTAAACCCATTTAACTTAATTTTAGCCGGTCATAATCATGGTGGTGAAATAAACATACCAAAAGTTGGCCCATTAATTCATAAAACTGGAGCTAAAAAATATTATAATAAACACTATACTATTGAAAACTCCGATTTATATATATCAAACGGTTTAGGCAGCATTTATAACTTTCGTCTTTTTAACACGCCATCATATAATGTATATAGATTAACAAAAAATTAAGCTCGAAATATCGAGCTTTTATTATTAATTTTTTTTCCAAGTAGAAAAAAGATACTTACTAGGTAATTCTAAAAATTCCCCACCTAAACTAAAATTGTGATCTTGTCCAAACACCGTTACAATTCTAACATTTCTAAAATCTTGTATTAACGGCAAATAATTAAATGACGGATCTTTTGTTCCAAAAACAAAAGTAATTCTTCCCTTATAATTATTAATTCCTTCTTTAGTTTTATGTAAATTAATCATAAGTGGACAATTTACTAAAAGCATTCCTTTTATTCTCTCATCATTGTATAAAGTCTGAATACCTTGTGATGCCCCATTACTCATACCCATAAAATAAATCTCATCAGCAAAATAATCTTTCATTCTTTCAAAATCTTCGCAAACACCAACATTTCCATCATTTGAACAAACAATAACTGTTAAACCATAATTATAATTTACACTACGTGCAATTTTTAAATACTTATTTTGATAACCATATATATTGCCACCACTACCAGCTTTAATAAATAATACCTTGTCACTACCTTTAACAATACCATATCTATCATCAATTATTTCATCAAATTTCAAAATATTAAGTCTAAGTTCCTCATCAAACTTTCTGCTTAAATTAAGCAAATAATCATTATTTTTAATTTCATTAACCAAATCATTAGGAACATCATAAACAAGGCCCGCTAATGCCCCTGTCAAAGCTCCAATCGTATCAGTATCCCCGCCTAGATTAATCGAACCAACAATAGCCTCCATAAAAGAATTAGTATTTAAAAATGTCCATATAACAGCCTCCAACGTAGAAGAAACACAACTATTTGAATTAATATAATCTAAATCCAATTTATAAATATCCGTTGTTAAAAATCTTTTATAAAACCTTCGTGCATCTTCACTAAATTTATAATAATTTAATTCTTTTACCAAATCATAAGCCTTATATTTATCATAACCAGATAAAATAAAATGAATATATTTTACATATATATAACAACCAAGTATGCTAAATTCATGATTATGTGTTAATGAAGAAGTCTTTCTTATCATATCAAGCAAATTATCCTCAGCTATATCGGCATAATAAGTATATAAAGCAATTGGCACCATACGCATAAGAGCACCATTACTATCAGATTCATCACTTCCGCATTTAATAGCTTCTCCCCTTTTAGTAAAATATTTCATCAAACTATCTCTAGTAGCTTGCTCAACGCCAAAAACTCTACCACCAGAAGTATATTTACTACTATTTAAAAAAGCACAAAATTTAAGCATCATATCATCATAATCAACGCCATGCTTTTCTAAAATAGAATCCATTGTAGCTAAAGTAAGAGCCATATCATCAGACCAGCTTCCTTTTTCCACATCATAACTACCATATCCTTCCATTTTAGTAACTGGACATTTCAAAAGCTTTTCCCTTTTAACATTTTCAATAGGAACACCCATTGCATCACCAATTGCAAATCCTAATATACTATTAATAATTTTTGACATAACATCTACCCTCTAACTACTATAAATAGTATAACATCTAGAAAGAAAAAAAACTATAAGTTTTACCTTATATGTTTATTTTCCTATCATCTAACCATTTTTTAGCGTATGAACACTTACCTATAATTTGATAATCATCATTAAAATAATTAAAAAACTCATCCATAAGCCTGTAAGCTATTCCTTGCCCTCTTAATGACTCATCAACAAATGTATGTGTGACAATTACCACTTTATCACACACCTCATACTCAACATACCCTCTTATACTATTATCAAGGATATAACAAAATCTATTATTTATTTTTTTTATCATAAACTACTCCAAATAAATATTAAAAATTCAAATCAATACAAACTTGAATTTATTAGCAAATTGGTGGACCCGAGGAGAGTCGAACTCCTGTCCAAAAACGTTTCAAAATAAGTATCTACAAGTTTAGCTAATTAAAAAATGTCCTAATAATAAATAGTAACTAGCAACCACATTATTAGTTAGCCTATAAAATTCATTATTATCTCTAGGCTAGACAATAATATAACTTTCTAAATGCGAACTCTTAAAACTTTCCGAAAGTAAGAAATTTAAAAGAGTGTACCCTGCCAATCTTAGGCAAAAGATGGTACTAAATTATTTCTGTTTCCAGTTATATTTAAGTTTGGATTTTACATGTCCCCACGACCTGCAACTTACTTATCCCCATCCCTGTCGAAACCAAAAACGGGCCCATACAAAGCTATTGTATCACACAACAGCTTTTTTACAAAATTAATTCTTCAATTTTGCCCTAATATCCCTTTCAATATCTCTTTTTTTAATATCCTGCCTTTTATCATAATTTTTCTTTCCTTTAGCTACTCCTAATAATACTTTCGCTCTTCCTTTAACTAAATAAACTTTTAAAGGAACTAAAGTATAGCCCTCTAACCTTACCTTATCACGTAATTTAAAAATTTCCTTTTTATGTAACAAAAGTTTTCTAGTTCTAGTTTCCTCATGATTAAATTGATTACCATTTTCATAACCACTAATATGCATATTCAAAAGAAATATTTCATTGTTTTTCTCTCTCGCATAACTATCTTTAATATTGCCTTTGCCAGCTTTTAAAGATTTAATTTCTGTCCCAGTTAAAACAATACCCGCTTCAACTGTCTCAAAAATCTGATAATTATGCCTCGCTTTTCGATTGTTTATCTCCATCCTTATCATCCTTTAATCTAAAATTAATAAGTCCCTTTTCCTTTAAAACACTATCAACAGTAATATCAATTTTATCTCCAAGCATATACCTTTTCTTACTATGTTTTCCAATTAAACTAAATGAATTTTCATCAAAGAAATAATAATCGTCCTTAAGATCCGCTGTTTTTATCATTCCTTCAACTAAATTATCAAGTTCAACATAAAGTCCATAATTAGTTACCGTACTAATAACGCCTCTAAATGACTCCCCAATATGTCCTTCCATATATTCAGCCATTTTCATATCATCAACATCACGTTCACATTGTACAGCTGCTTGCTCACGTTCTGAAGAATGCTTTGCAATCAAAGGCAGCTCCGCCGCAAAATAATTAACAGTTTGATTATCAATATTATGATTAAATAAATACGTTCTAAGTAATCTATGTACTGTTAAATCAGGGTATCTTCTAATAGGAGATGTAAAATGCGTATAAAACTTACTAGCAAGACCAAAATGTCCAATATTTACATTATCATAAATAGCCTTCTGCATACTCCTTAAAAGCAAAGCCGACAAAATATTATATTCTTTTTTATCTTTAAGCTGTAACAAAATATTTTGAATCGTCTTAGAAGTAATATTCTTAATGTTTGCATTAACCTTATAACCTAAAACAGCCACAAAATGTAGAAAATTTTTAATCTTATCTTGATCAGGCACTCCATGAACACGATAAATAAAAGGTAAATCCATATAAGCAATTGTACTAGCCACTGTTTCATTAGCAGAAATCATAAAATCCTCAATTAAATTTTCTCCAGCGCTTTGAACCCTCTTTTGAATATCAATAGCCCTACCATTTTCATCAGTAATAATTTTTGGCTCAGGAACATCAAAATCAAGATATCCCTTTGAAACTTTTCTCTTTCTAATAATTTCAGCAAGTTCTTCCATTAAACGTAAATCATCTGCAAAGTCTTCATAACCTTCAGGAACAACATTATCAATTAAAATCTTATTAACATTTTTATAAGTCATTTGTTTTCTAGATTTAATATAACTTTCAAAAATATCACTATTGACAATTTTACCAGTACTATCAAATTCCATTTCACAAGAAAGAGTAAGTCTAATAACATTTGGATTTAATGAACAAATACCGTTAGAAAGTTGATGTGGAAGCATTGGAATAACCGTATTAGCTAAATAAGAACTAGTTCCTCTAGCATAAGCTTCATCACCTAAAGCACTACCTTCTTTAACATAATGAGAAACATCAGCAATATGAACCCCTAATAAATAATTACCATTATCTAGTTTTTTAATACTAATAGCATCATCAATATCCTTAGTATCATCACCGTCAATAGTAAAAATAACCACATCAGTCAAATCACGTCTGCCTTTTAAATCAACTGGATCAACTTCATCAGGAATACTCTTAAGTTCTTCTAAAACAGCCTCAGAAAATATATCATTAATATTGTATCTAGCCGCAATAGAAAGAATATCAACACCCGGATCATCCTTATGCCCTAAAATGCGAATTACTTTACCTTGATAATAATTAGACTTTTTAACTTTGTTTTCAACCTTAACAACAACCTTATGGCCAGTAACTGCTCCCATAGAATCTTCTTCTAATATTTCCACCATAATATTTAATTTTTCATTATCTAATTTCAAAAAGTTTTTGCCATCTTTACTATAGAACTCACCAACTAACAAATTATTCAAATTACGTTTATTGATTCTCTCAACAGCAGCTTCATGTTTTCCTTCATTAAGAACTTTAATAACAACCTCATCACCATCAATAGCCCCATTAACATTATCAGCAGATACAAAATAATCTTTATCCTCGCCATCAATAATAACAAAACCAAAGCCCCTTCTATTAGCCGCAAAAACCCCTATTTTTTGTGAATTATCATCAAACTTAACAAACTTACCTTTTTTGGTAAGTCTTACCTTTAAATCTTTCACTAATTTATTTAATATTTGTGCTAAATAAGGAATTTCATCATCATTTAACTTAACTAAAATTTCATCATAACTTAAAGCTTTATTATGAGAACATATAATATTCAGTACTTTTTCTTCCATCGAATCACCCCATTATTATCATTATAAAGCAAAAAAGACTAAAAATATAGCCTTTCACTTCATTTTTTACATTTATTTTTAATATAATAACCAAAACTAAATACACTAGCTCCCGCAAAAGCAACAAGCATATCCGTCATCGTATCAGTTACTCCTGTAGCTGCTACTCTTTGAGCATCACCATGAAAAAAGGTATCACAAACAAATTCAAAAGTTTCCCAAAGACCAGCACACATCCAACTAAAAGCTATAATAAATAAAACATTAAACCAAAGTTTTTCACTTCTTTCTGGAATAAAAAGCAAAGAAACATAAGCCGTCAATACACCAGAAATAGTATGAGTTACCTTATCATAAATAGCCCATTTATTATAGCCCTCATATATAACACCTAAATAATGGGCCATAAATATAAATATAAGCCAAACAAATATAAAACCATCACTTAATTTACGATTAAAAATTTTATTTACAATAAATGGTGCCAATAAAGTAATAATAATACTCGCATCTTTTAATACTACAACTGCACCTTTATCAAGTTCACCAAAAATAGTTATAAAGCTAAATAATAAAGTAATAAATATAATAATAATATTAACTTTCTTCATGATCAATCTCCTCTATTTCCACACCATTAATTGCATTAAATCTCTTAGTAATTTTGTCTGTCGTTGTATGAATATCTTTAACATCCTTACTAACCGTTTCAATACTCCTAGAAAGCTTATCCCATCTATCTTTATATCTTTTAAATTCCACATCCAAAAGTTTTAATTCTTGATGAATAACTTTAGTATACTTATCCCTTTCAATATTTTTCATAATAACCTGTAAAGTAGTAAGCGTACTCATTAAAGTTGTTGGCCCACAAATCCAAACTCTCTTACTATACGCATAATCAATAATATCTTGATGATAAGCATTAACTTCAGCAAATATTGCCTCAGCTGGTAAAAAAAGAATTGCTTGATCAGTCGTTTCTCCAGGAATAATATACTTGGAAGCAATAGCATCAATATGCTTTTTCATATCAGCTTTAAATCTGCGCTCAGCTAAAGCCTTATTAGGATTCTTTTTATCAACCATTGATTGATAATCTTCTAAAGGAAATTTAGAATCAATAGCAATTACGCCAATAGGTTCAGGTGCAAACAAAACACTATCCGCTATTGTTCCATTACTCAAAGTATATTGAAGTCTATATATATTATCTTTTCCTTCACCAAATACACTAACCAAAATATGTTTTAAATTAACCTCACCAAAAATACCTCGTGTTTTTTTATCCGTAAGTACCGTTTGTAAAGACACAATATCATTAGAAAGTGTATCTATTTTCTTTTGAGCTTCATCAATTTTAGAAAGCCTTTCTAAAACAGAAGCAAAAGTTTTATTAGTACGTTCAAAATTCTGATCCAATCTTTCATTAACTTTATCATTAATTAAATTTAACCTATAATCAATTCTTTCATTTAAGCCATTAAAATCATCTGTTAAACTTCTATTAATATCATTTTTAAAATCACCCAAAGACTTAATCATTTCCATCTCTAACTTACCAAGTCTTTCCGTAATATTTGACTCATTAACATTTTTAGTTAAAGAAATTATACTAATAATTAAAATAATTATTAAAAAAGCTATTATTATATATTCCATTAAATCACCTATGATAATTATAAACTACTTACAAAACCGTTTCAAGCGAACATTTAATAAAATTAAAAAAACAGCCAATAAGCTGTTTTATAAAATTATTTATTATAATTAGAACCAGACATTTGTTGTTGACCCATTTGTACTAATCTTTTAGTGATTTCGCCACCAACTGAACCATTAGCTCTACTAGATGCATCAGGTCCCATTTTAACACCTAATTCATTAGCAATTTCATATTTCATTTTTTCAATTGCTCCTTTAGCACCAGGAACTACTAAACGTGAGTTACTTGTCATACATTTCACCTCCTGTACATTAATATATTGTGTACATTTGGTTATTTAATGCATTTTTTAAACTGGTAATTTTTGTTAAAGAATATCTTCAAAATCATCATCTTTTAAATTAGTAATAACTTCAATATTATTGATAGCTTTATCAATAAGTTTTTGAAAATCAAAAGCTTTTTCATATTCTATACATTTATTAACATCTGGCTTTATAACTGGATGTTTTGGCAAAAATATTGTACAACAATCTTCAAAAGGTAAAATACTTGTCTCATAAGTACCAATTTTATTAGCAATATCAATTATTTCCAATTTATCAAAACAAGCCACCGGTCTAATAACTGGCATATTGGTAACACTATTAATACAAACCATACTATCAAGTGTTTGACTAGCAACCTGTCCTATACTTTCACCATTAATTAAAATTTTAGCATTAATTTTAGATGCATACTGTGAAGCAATACGATACATCATTCTTCGCATAATTGTTATCATATAATTATCTGGACAATTTTTATAAATTGCTTCCTGAATTTCCGTAAAAGGAACAACATGTAATTTTATTTTTCCAGAATATTCATTAATAATATTAGCCAAAGAAACAACCTTATTCTTTGCCTCTAAACTAGTATGTGGTGGTGATTCAAAATACATACACTCCACATTTACACCTCTTTTTAAAGCTAAATATCCAGCAACCGGACTATCAATTCCTCCACTAAGCATAAGTAATCCTTTACCTTGAACCCCAACAGGATAACCTCCCGCTCCTTTTATCTCATTAGTATAAACAAAAGTACCTTCATCTCTTATCTCTACAGTTAAAACAATATCCGGATTATGAACATCAACTAAAAAACTAGAATTTTTTAAAATAAGTCCTCCTAATTTCTTACTATAATCCATTGAATGAATAGGATAACTCTTTAAAGCTCTTTTAGTAACAACCTTAAAAGTTTTCCTACTCTTATCCATAATTTCCAAAGACTTTTTCAATACATCTTCAATAGTATTGTCAACTTTATAAGCAATAACTATACCAAATATTCCAAAAACCTTTTGTAACTTTTTTGAAACAAAGGCCGCATCATCACACTTTATAAACATTCTAACTTTATCTTTAGTTATTAAAACATTATCATCTTTTAAAACGCGTTCAACATTCTGACATAAAATATTTATAAAAACTTTTCTATTTGCCTTTTTAGTTGTCAGTTCACCATATTTAATCATTATAAGTTCATTCATAAAATACCTCGTTTCTTCAGTAATTATACTATTTTTTCATAAATTTTTAAATCATATTTAAAAACTTTCCCAATAATAGGAAAGTCAATTCTCTTTTCCACCATAAAAATTTAATAATTTTTCATAAATTCCTGGTTCTATTTTATTTAAATAATTAATTGTAAGCTCTAAAGATTTATGATAATCACCTTTATTAAACAAAACTTCACTATAATTCAAATTTTTATCTAAATCCTTTTCCGAAGAACGATATCTGTTTCCATAAACAATAGCCATTTCTGCAAACATAGCCGTCCTCATCATTTCTTTAGTTTTACCATATAATTTTAAAGCTAAATCCCTAGCTGTATCCACTCTTGTATTTAAAGTTTCAATCGTTATAGGTTTTTTATCAAGTTCTTTAATAATTTCACCCATAGCCTCTTTGGCCTCTTTCAATTCTACAAAATAACTATTTGGAATAACCGGTAAATTGAATGAACGAATTTGCTTTTGTGAATTTCTTAATAGATCTTCTACTTCAGCAAGTTGCTGACGTGCCCGCATCTCATCATCATGCATATTACCAATAATATTTAAAGTTGTATCTAACTTATTTTCAATATTAGAAAGTCTAATAACTAAACTTTCAATTTCCTCAGTTAATTTTGAATAAGCAAAACTATGATTATTTGTATGACTAATCAAAGTACCATAATCTTCATTAAGTTTATTTAAATCACTTCTAACTTCACATAAATCACTAATAGACTCATCCGACAAACTATACATTTGCTTTAAATCATCCATTTGCTCAAAAATATCATTAACTAATGTATTAATTTTTTTAAGCTTTGTTTGTAAAGTTTTATTTGCATCTAAATAATCAGCTTTTATAACCTTTTCTTTTTCAAAATCCGTAAATAAATTTTCAAAATATTCAGTTAAAACTTTTAAATCAAATAAACTATCTTCAATATTAAGTACTCTTGCCCTTTTCAAAACATCAGCAATCTTCTTCTTAGCTTCACCAATATTATATTCCACATTCAAATAATCTAAAGGATATCCCTCGCTAACCATTTTCTTATATATTGCTTCAATTTCTTCCATCTTTTTAGGCAAAATACCTTCAGCTATTAAAACAATTGAAGGAAGCTCATCCAAAATTACTTCCATATGTTTAAGCATATCGTCAATAGCTTTTAAAATAGTTTGAATTTCTGTATATTCATTATTTTCCATTAAAATTTCAAAATCTTCAAATCTTTTAGAAATGTTTTCAAACTGTAAAGCGACAATTTTTGCAAATTCTCCAAATTCATTTTCTGTATCTTCAAATTTTTCATATAATTCACGATATCTAGCTTTTAATTTAGTAATACTTCCTCTATTTTTTTCTTCACTTTCTGTAACTCCCTTTATCTCATTTAACAAGAAAGCTGAAGTCGCTCTTACTTTATATATCTCCATCTCCAATTTTGCAATTTTATACATAGTACTTTTATAATCTTTTTTAGATAAAGAATATTCCGCTTCAATAAGCATATCCGTTATTTTAGGAATCTTTATTTCTTTTATATCGTCTAATCGTTCTTTCCAATTTTTATAAAGTAATTCTAATTTTTCATTATTTAAATAGTTCTCAACTTTAGCAAGTTCAGGGCCAACTGGAGAAGTGTCTAATCTGTTTTTTTGATAATCCAAATCTTCAATAATCTTTTTATATTTTTTTCTTTTTTTATTTTTTATTATCATAGCAGCAATAATCATAATAACAAATGACGTTCCAAAAGCTGCTGCAATCATTACAATATTATTCATATCTACCACCCTAGTATAATTGTACCAAATTAGTTACTTAAAGTCCATACAAAAATATTCATTTTAAACTCCGAAATATAAACTTTTATATATATCAAAAAAACATTATCAAATTATTTCAATAATATTTTTTAAAGAATATTTTATTACATAACTAATTTTTTACATTTAGATTTAACATTTCTAGAAATAGCATCTACTACTATAGCATCATCCTTCTGTTCTAAATAAAGTCCTTGTTTAAGTGGTAACCATAAATGTAAACGATAATCTCCTACTTCGTCAGTTACATTTACCCATTCTGCTATAATTCCATCATCATCTTCACATACTTGCATTCCATGTTTTTTCATAATCCCCTCTGAATTAGATCCAATTAAATCAGTTCTAGCATATACCAAATCAAAATCATTATAGTATGCATATTCCATAGCAAAAGATACTAATTCACTACAAGCTCCTCTTCCACGAAAACTCTTTATTGTAGATAATCCATAAAAGTAAATATTCGTAACTTCTTTACCATCATAAGACTTAAAATCTACTGATACATTCTTTTCATTATAAGTAACTCCATTCATAGAAACCGGATTCATAGCTTGATCTAAATAAATAAATAATTTTCCATTAGTATCATATAATTTTAATTCTTCAGCTGCTGATTCATATGTAATTTCTTCCCCATATTGTTCTTCAAATGATTTTAATAAATTCATCAAAATTAAAACATTTTCCTCTGAATAACCCATAGTAGCAATATAACATCCATTATCTAATACTTTCCATATTTTAATCTTCTGTTTGTCATTATATATATTTTTATAAAATTCTTTCTTATTCATAATTTCCTCCTAAAAACTCCTCATATATTTTATATAATGTATATAAACTTTCTTTATTCACATATTCATTTTTACAATGTGGATTATATCCTGTAGGATTCATAATTATAGTAGGTATTCCCTTATCACTAAAAAATATTGCATCCGATGTTGTTTCACATCCTTTTTCTATCACTGTTCTTCCCAACATTTTCTCACATATATCTATATATTTCTTTATATATTTATTATTAATATCTGTAACAAAAGAACTGCCTATAGTTAAAACTTTTATCTTTACTTCGTCATCTATATTTTTAATAAATTCTAGTATATTATCTTTATCTTCATTAATATATCTTATATCTAATATCATTGAAGCGTAATCTGGTACTTGATTATTAGAATTACCCCCATTTAATTTTGCCAAATTAACGCTTGTTATATATTCATCACTAGATTTTGGTATTGGATACTTTAAAATAATTTTATTATAAACATTTATAAGTTTAATAATTGCATTTTCTCCATTAAACAATTGCGCTGAATGTGCAGGTTTTCCTTTAGTACTAAGTTCCAATTGAATTAATCCTTTTTCCTCTTTTATCAATTCAAAATCAGAACCCCCATCAGGTAATATAGCTAATTTACTATTATATATTTTAGATAGTTCATAAGCACAATTCCCATCTATTTCTTCATCGCTGGTAATAAATAACGCTATTTTTAAGTCAGTTTTAATGTTTTTAAACAAAGTAAGTAATACTGCTACACTCCCCTTCATATCAATAGTACCTCTTCCATATATATTATCTTCATCCTCAGTAAATTCGTATGTGTCATCGTATACAACATCAATATGCGTACAAAATATAATATCTAAATTCTTACTATCAGTATTAGATAATACCATAGCTTTTTTATTCTTAAATGTATATTCACAAATTTTTAAATTCCTAAATTCTTCTTTTATATAATTAAATAATTTTTCAAATTCTTCTGTGTTTTTTTCATAAGTTTTATAACTTAGTAATTTTTTTAATGTATCTATAATTTCTTTTTCCATAATTTCCTCCTTATTAATGTTTTTTCATAATAGTAAAAGACCTATGTACTTACTTGTATACATAGGTCTTAAATTATAAATCGGATAAATACTTTATTAATTTAATCATTATGGATACAAGCAAGACTAAAACACTTGTATCCAAACGTTTTTAACGTTTTTCCCCAAGTGTATGTTTCAAGCGGCGTCTTAATGATAAATTAATAATCTTTTTCATACGTATCTTTCCTTTCGTTGCTGTAAATAATACCATAACATTTTACTTTTGTCAATACTTCCACATTTATATTAAATAAAACTTGTAACTTTCATAATTAATTTTTTTCTTTTACAATAATTAAAGAAAAAACAATCAAATAATATAACTTAAATTAATCTTCTTTTATTGAAATAAAATTTTATAAAATTTAACTCCTCTACTATTAATAAAAATGTTTGACTTATATTTAGTTACTTTAATTATAAAAAACAATATTAAACAATCACAAAAAATACATAATATTATCTTATCCTTAATATCATCTATAATTATACAAAATATTTATTTTAAAATCCAAGCCTCATAACCTCCAATAACACTAACCACATTATATCCTCGCATTCTAAGCATTTTAACAACAGTCTTAGAACTAACACCATACTGACAATATATATAATATATATCTGTTCTGTTCAAATATTTCTCTGGTGTATTCATAAGAAATGTACCATTAATATTTAAAGCCCCTGGAATATGATTGTCATTAAATTTTTCCCTTGATCTAATATCAATAATATTAGGCCTATCAATTTTCAATAAATCACTAACACTAATAAACAAAATACCACCTCTAAAACAGTATATGTTTATTAGAAAAAAACACTCATTGTATAAAACTAAAATAATGCTAAACAGCATTATTCATATGAAATTATTTCAAGTTCATCACCAGTTTTTAAACCAAAAGCATTACCATCATCACTATCTAAATGCATCTCAAGTAAAGATGGCTCTAAAACTTTTAAATGTACATTATCTAAAATTCCACCTTTTTCACCGGTAACTTTTACTTTTACTTTTTGTACATTTTCCAAATGATATTTTTTAACTTCCTCAGGACTTATATGTATATGCCTATTAGCCAAAATACACCCCTCATCTAAATGAACACTAGCCTTTGGACTACTGATTGTTATTGGACTAGACCCTTTTAAATCACCAGATGTTCTAATTGGTGGGTCTAATTTCAAAAAATAACTATCAGTTCTAGAAATTTCAACTTGTGTATAATTTCTAATTGGTCCCAAAACTCTAACATGTTCAATTTTTCTTTGAGCATTTTCTATAGTAACAAACTTATCAGAAGCAAATTGACCTGGTTGTCTTAAATCTTTTACTTTATTAAAAGGCTCATCACCAAATAATTTTTTATAATTCTCCTCATCTAAATGCACATGACGCATTGATACACCTAATATTACCTTCATATCATCCCTCCAAAAACATTATAACACGGCAAAAAATTTAAAAATTAACAATCATCAAATCTATACATTTTTTAACACAATTAATTCATATTTGATACTTAATTAAATAATATTAATATGAAAGGATTGATTAAATGAATAATTTTGCAAATCAAAATAATTTTTCAAAAAACCCCATGTATAATTCACAAATGCCCATGCAGCCAATAAACTATATACCATCAGAACAGTCATACATTGAAAACATACTAAGATTAAATCGTGGCAAAAATGTTGAAATATACGCCTCATATCCAGATTCAGATGAATGGCGCAATAAAATATTTTCCGGAATAGTTGAACAATCTGGACGAGATCATATAATCTTAAGTGACCCCAAAACAGGAAACTGGTATTTAATTTTATTAATTTATATTAATTTTATAAAATTTGATGAAAGAATAACTTCCGACCCTGAATTTTATCCAAACAATTGAATTAAACTTGGTTATTTGTTATAATTAGCATAGGTGATAAGGTATGACAACATTCATAATAACAACAATAATTTTATTATTTATATGCTCAATTTTGATGTGGATTATAAATACATACAATAAATTTCAAGTTTACATCATTAGAATAAATGAAGCTGAAGCTAATATTGACGCTGTATTAAGAAAAAGATTTGATCTTCTTAACAAATCAATTGACATTATTAAAACAAACGCCAAAATAGAAGATGATGTTTTAGGACAAATAATCAAACTTCGTTCTAGAAAATTAAGTAACTTTGAACTAGATAGAAAATTATACGACGGTCTAAAAGAATTTAGTAAATATAAAGAAGAATATCCAGAATTAAAAAATAGTGAATCATTTATGAAAATAGATGTTGAACTAAGTGAATCTGAAGCTGAAATAGTAGCTTTTAGAAAATATTATAATGATATAATTACCGATTATAATAAATTGATTAAATCTTTTCCAACTAACACAATAGCCTTAATTTTTAAATTCAAAAGCAAATTATATTTTGACGGAAAAGATATGAATGATGACATTATAAATGATTTTAAATTATAAAAAGTTCCAAATGGAACCTTTTATTTTGCCTTTCTATGATGTCTAATTACAAAAATTACAATAAATAAAGATGCTGCTTCACAACCATAAATAATATATTTCTCATCTATAGAGGTTTTCTTTTCTTTAACCGTCTGTTTTTTCTTATCCGATTTTATAACATATTCACCATTTTTAGTATAAAGATAATTTTCTCTAGCATATCTAGCCACATAATCTTTATCTTGTAATTTAGTTATCTCCGTTTTTAATGAACTCGCATCTGTTTTTAATTCATTCAAATTATTTGTTAGCTTTTTTTCTTCTACTTTCAATCTATATAAATCATTTGTCACTGTTACTAAAGTAAAAACAAAATATATAATAATTAAAACCGCTAATGTACCAAATAAAGCTAACCTTCGTTTAGCTTTTTTACTAATTTTTCCTTTAGCCATGAGTTCACCTACTCTCTATAAAAATTATAGCACTTTTTAAGACAAGTAAGCAATGCTACCACCATATATAGACAAACTATTTACTTATTTTATTTTCCAAAAAAAAGCCTAAAACAATCATCATTATTTCATAAAAATGTAAATAACCATTATTAATCTTTTCAAGAACAATAAAATACAATATAGTACTTGAAAAAATAATTAAACCAGTCCCAACCACCTTAATTATTTTTTTAGAAGAATAAATAATTTTATCATTCAACTTAAAAAAAATTGAAAAAATAAAACCAAAAATAAAAGAAAAAACAAGTGAAACAATTTGAACATCAAGAGACATTATTTAAACAATTTACCCCATAAACTGCTTTCTTTTTCCTTATTAACATCCTCTTGATAAGCAATACTATCAACCTTTCCTTTAATAGAAACATTTCCTTGATACGTGTCCAATTTTATTATTTCTAAACCCTCTCCTTTTAAAACAAGACTTCCCATACTAGTTTCCATAAAAAATTCATTCTCATCAAAATTATCTATTTTTTTAACCCCTGTTATTATAATATTTTTTCTTTCATTAATTGTTATACTATGATTTAAAGAAGTAATAACACTATCAATTTTATCCATATATTTTCCCCCTAAAAAAATATATGCATAACACTATAAAAAAAGAAGAATTAATCTTCATCTTGTAATTTATTAAATTCCTCTAAAATAGCATCTTCAAATAACTTACGACACTCTGTATTTATAGGATGTGCTGTATCATGATGTTTTCCTGTTCTATCTTCTCTACTAGGCATTGCAACAAATAGACCGCCATCTTTTTCAATAATTCTAATTCCATGAACAGCAAAACAATCATCCAAAACTACTGAAGCAATACCTCGCATACGTCCTTCATCATTAACTTTGCGAACCTTTACTGATGTAATTTTCATATAATCTCTCCCTCCTAGGATAATTTCAACCTAAGTATACAATAATTAAATATAAAAATCAATTAGCTATTCATATATTTTAATTGTTTTTGTAATAATATCAGCATAAGAAAAAGATTTAATAGCTCCACTACCTATAAGTTCCACCAAAAAAACAAAATTATATACTTTAATTATTTTTGCATCATACACCTCATATTTATTGCGTCCCATGTTATACTCTATTTTAATTTTTTTCCCTAAAAATGGTATTAAAATTTGTTTTATTGCTTTAACATCTAACACTTTAGCGGGGATAACCAACATACATAGTTCCCTTCGTTATAATCCCTCCAATACCATCTTTTCCATACTTAGTTTTATCAAGTATATCCTTTAAATCAATATCTTTATTTATATCAGATAAACTCATTTTGCCAGCAATAATAGCTGGATCTAAAGCATGAATATTTACCCTTTTTGGACTAGAAGCAAAATTGGCACCTGCTCTTATCAACTCCTCATAATAAGACCCACACCCGCCAGAGATAATGATAAGTTTCTCATGACTATTTTCATATTCTCTAGCTTTTTTTATAGCATCAGCAAAATATTTACTATTTTTATAAGCATTTATATCATTAATATCACCTTTTCTTTTATAATAAGCATCATGACCCGTTATCACTAAAATATTTGGCTTATATTTTTGTAAAAGTTCCATTATGTTATCAGCTACTTGACTTTCATCCATCGTTATTCCCATCGCCCAAATGTTAATATTCTTATAATAATCTAAACATCTTTTCAAATAATCATTATCACTATCAACATGTAATA
Source organism: uncultured Bacilli bacterium (assembly GCA_934183155.1). GTDB lineage: Bacteria > Bacillota_I > Bacilli_A > RF39 > UBA660 > Coprosoma. The sequence continues at coordinate 24,207 of CAKPSB010000004.1, forward strand.
CCTTTCCAGGCAAATAAAAAAAATCATTTCTATCAAGTGGTTCAACATTATAAATACGTTTTAAAAAAGATTCTTCATTTTCAATATCAACACCTTCATACTTTTTTAAATCACTTAATAAACTTGAAACAATCAACCTAACATTAATTCCCTTTAATTCACACATATCATCATATATTTCAACAATTTTAAAAACAATATCATTATTATAACAATTACGGGTTACTAAATCACCTATTTTAAATTTCATTTTATCACCCAAATAATTATATTAAACACATAAAAAAAATATCACTAATGTGATATTAAATTTTCAAATGTTTTCTAACAGCTCTCCAAGAACCAAACATACCAACAGCTACACCAATAACAAGTAAAATTAATGAGGTAGTATAAATAAATGGAACTGGTTTAATCAATTTTATAAATGGAGAAAATAAATGACCATCAAAATTTTTGTAAAGAGCTGTATAACCATAAATTGTTAATAAAATTGGAACAATAGAACCTAAAGCACCTAAAAGTAAGCCTTCAATAATAAATGGAATTCTAATATTTAAGTTTGAAGCTCCTATCAAACGCATAATTCCAATTTCTCTTTGACGTGAACTAATAGTTATTTTAATCGTATTTGAAATTAAAAATGCCGTAACAAGAACTAAAGCAACAACTGCTCCTAAACAAATTTTATGAACAACAGTAAATACAGAGACTAATTGTTCTACCATGCCTTCACCATATTTTACAAGGTTAATACCATCTATTTTTTTTATTTCATCAGCCACATTTTTTATTTTATTTATATCCTTTACCTTAACTTGAAAAGTATTTTGAATTGGATTTTCATCATCACTCCAATTTTTCATAATACTATCAAATGTTTCAGAAGACTCTCTCATTTCCTTAGTAATATTTTTCTTTGAACGAAATTCTATTTTAGAAACATTATCAATAGAAGAAATTTTATCTTTAATTTCATCTATTTGACTATCAGATAATTTATTATCAATAAAAGCAACAATAGTAACATCATTTTCAACCAACACTGTAAAATTATTAACATTCTCAGAAAGAACAATTGAAACAGCAACAACAATAAGGGTTATAGTTATACAAGAGATAGACGCAAATGACAAAGAAAAGTTTCTAAAAACTCCTTTAAAAGCATCTCTAAAATTTCTTCCAATAATTCTAAACGTTTTCATTGCTATAAGTTCCTTTCTTATAATCTTTTAAGACTCTGCCTGAGTCTAATACAACAACCCTTTTATTTAATTTTTTAACAACATTAATATCATGTGTAACCATTATTATTGTTGTTCCAAGCCTATTAATTTCTTCCAAAACACTCATAATTTCCATACCTGTAGCCGGATCCAAATTACCAGTAGGTTCATCACAAATCAATAATTTAGGACCATTAACTATTGCTCTGGCAATTGCCACACGTTGTTGTTCACCACCAGAAAGTTGTGATGGATAATTTTTAATCTTATTTTTAAGACCAACAAGTTCCAAAACCTTAACCACTTTAGCATGTATCTCATCTTTAGGCAAACCAAATATTTCCAAAGCAAAAGCCACATTTTCAAAAACAGTAGATTTAGGAAGTAACTTATAATCTTGAAATACAACCCCTATTTTTCTTCTAATTTTATAAACCTTCCCATTTCTAAGTTTACCAACATCAATACCACCAACTATTATTTGACCAGCCGTAGGTTTTTCTTCACGATAAAGCATTTTTATTAAAGTAGATTTTCCACAGCCTGTAGAACCAATAATAAAAACAAAATCGCCTTTTTCAATAGTTAAATTTAAATTTTGAATTGCGGTAACACCAGTTTTATATGTCTTTTTAACATTCGTCATTCTAATTAAATCCATTTGCACCACTTCTTTCTATCCTTTATGTCCATGTATTTCATAAGTATCAGTTACTATAACAAAAGAATTAGGATCAAGCTTATTTATTCCTTCAGTTATAATAAAATATTCTCTTGTTGGAATAGCACATAATAAAACAACATTCTTTTTATTAGTATATCCCCCTTTAGCCACAATTTCTGTAACTCCGTAGTTCAAACCCATAATAAAATCTTTAATAGCTTCTTCTTCTGTAGTTATTATCTCTAAAGTTTTATACTCAGAAATACCAAGTATAACCCTATCACTTACAAGCCCTGATACATATAAAGTTATTATTGAATAAATAAATGATTGCCAACCATAAACTAACCCACCAGCAAACATAATAAGCCCTTCAGAATAAAGATTAGCTTTACTAAAAGGCATTTTGCCATATTGCGATAAAATCTGTTTCAAAACATCTGTACCACCAGTTGTAAAATTATTTTTAAATACAAGTCCTGTCCCAGTTCCTGCAATTAAAGCCCCACACAAAGCCAAAACTATCATTTCTGTTGAACCCAAATCAACATATTTAGGTAAAAAATCAGTAAGTTTAATAAATAGCGGATAACAAATTGAGCCAAGCACTGTTGATTTTGTTTTATCTAAACCTAAAAATACTAAACTAGCGATTAACAAAATTACATTTCCAAACAAAATTAATAAAGATGGATCAATTTTATAAAGTTCATCTGTCATAATTGAAATACCACTCAACCCAAAAATTAAATGACACGGTTTTATAAACAAATTAAATGAAATTGCCGACAATAAAACGCCAACGAAAAACATAAAATAACGTTTAATTTTTTTACTATTAGTTATTTCTTTAAGTAAACTCTTATTATCAACTTTATTCTTTTTAGAAAAAATCATTTAGCCATCCTCCTTAAATTAGCACTAATAAACTTATCAATATCTCCATCTAAAACCTTATTAACATTTACCTCTTCATATCCTGTTCTATGATCCTTTACCAACGTATAAGGACACATAATATAACTCCTTATTTGTGAACCAAAATTAATATCATCTTGCCTTCCTTTTAGCTTTTCCAATTCACTTTTTTTATTTTCCTCTTCTATTTCATATAATTTACTTTTAAGAATTTGCATAGCCTTAGCTTTATTTTGTACTTGACTTCTTTCATTTTGACAAGTAACAACTATTCCTGTTGGTAAATGAGTTATTCGAACAGCACTATCAGTTGTATTTACTGACTGACCACCTGCACCACTACTATGATAAACATCAATTTTTAAATCTTTATCATTTATTTCAATATTAATATTATCATCAATCTCTGGTGTTACTGAAATAGAAGCAAATGAAGTATGTCTTCTAGCTCCAGAATCAAAAGGAGAAATTCTAACCAATCTATGAATACCTTTTTCATTTTTCAAATAACCATAAGCATTAATTCCCTTAACAATTAACGTAACACTCTTAATACCAACTTCTAAACCTAACGTCGTATCTACAACTTCAACCTTATAACCATGTTTTTCAAAATAACGCATATACATTCTATAAAGCATATTAGCCCAATCACAAGCCTCCGTACCACCAGCTCCAGAATGAATTTCTAAAATAGCATTATTACTATCATATTCACCATTAAGTAAAATACTATTTTCAAGAGTATCTAATTTTTTTGACAAGCTTTCACTTTCCAAAGTCAAAAAATTCCTGCTCTCATCATCATTTAAATCAAGCATCCTAGCCATTTCTAAATAATCAGTAACATCTGTAAGCAACCCTTGAACATCATTTAATATAGATCTTTCAAAATTTAATTTTTTAATAACCTCTTCACTATGTTTCTTATCATCCCAAAAACCAGTTTTTTGTACTTCTTCCTCTAAATCTTTTATTAATTTTTCCCTATTTTCATGGTCAAAGTGACCTCCATAAATCATTTGCTCTATTTAAAAGCAATTCGTAACAACCAACTATTTCTTTAGGTTCCATAACCACATCTCCTATCGTTATCTAATTATACCAAAATATTAGATATTTTACTACCACCTTGTAAAGAAAAAAACTGTTAAAAACAGTTTGTCATAAAATATTATTTAAATAAACCAATAAGACCTTTTTTATCATCAGCAGCATCAGAAATATCATTTTGTTTATAAAAACCAAGTTTAACCAAAAAATCATTTAAAGCTTCATTTTCAACACTTTGATCATTTAAAGGTGGCATTTTATAAAACACATCAAGACCAAGCTCATACTCAAATTCCGAAACATCTTTTTCACTAAGTGTACACTTATTAAGCATAACCTTCTTATTTTTACATTTTTCAAACGCTTTAGAATCACGAGATAATAACTTATTTAATTTAATTTTAGAAGGCTCAATCAAATAAATATTTTCATTTGCAAGCCCTTCAGCCGCTGAACTTTTATTAGCATCAATTAAAATAACATCAGCATCACTATATTTAGAAATTGTATTTCCAAGTTCATTATTAGGAACACTATACATCTTATCTTCATCAAAGTACATAAAATCATGTTTATCAACTTCAATAGCTACAACATTATAATTTTTAGCAAGTTGTCTTTTAGCAATATAAACCAAAGTAGTCGCTCCAGCGCCAGAAGTAATATCTTTAAAAGAAATAACACTACATCTTTTAACTTCACCATAACCCATATTATTACCAGTTGGAACATAACTAGCGCCATGAGTTGTATCTAATTGATGATACTGTGCCACATCACGATAACTATTAGGATGTTCATAAAGCCACTTTACACCCTCAACATTCATCGTAAAATTATAAATACGCATAGAAATCAAATCAGACAAATATTCTGGATTAGAAGTTTCTGGAGATCCATCTAAAAGCAAAATCATTTTATCCATGTCTAAAGAAAGAGAAAGCTCTTGAATTGTCTTAATGTTTTTATAATTTTTTAAAGCCGTAATATCCAAAATCATCTTATTAAAATAAAATGATTGAAAAGTTTTAGTAATTTCATCAACAGTAAATTCACCATCTAATTTTTTAATAATATCAATATCCAAATTAGCTAGCGCATCACGAAATTTATTAGCAATTATAACATTCATCTAATCTTTCCTCCTTTAACTATGTATTTCATTAAAAATCATTGTTTCACCAGTAACTGGCAACTTTAAAAGGCCACTAATAACAGGAACATCAAAATACATATATGTTATTACCCTATAATATTTACCACATATAGCCTTATCAGAATCCTTATTGCATGTATCAAATTCATAAACACAGTATTGATAAGTTCCATTAGAATTAATAAGCTTACCACTTGCTCCACCATTACCAGAGGCTTTAGATGGACAAGACTCTGAATTTTTAGAATTACCAGTATTAACTCTATATCCTATTTTATTTAACCATTGTTCAACTCTAGTTTCAGTTGAATCATTTATACCAATAGTATAAGCCTGATCCTTTTCAATCTCTTCAACAATTTTATTCTTAGCTTTAAAAGCTTTAGAATAACCAAGAGAGCCAACAAAAAACGCAAGTAAAATTATAACAAATATAATAACAATATTAAATACACCCGCATTAGCAATAGCTTCTTTCATGCTTTAGCCCCCTCCTGTTTTTGATGATCTGAAAAATTATAAATTCTTTCTCCCTTAGTATAAACAGGAACTTTAAACTTCCCAGCAATAGGTAAATCAACATAAATATAACTTGTTATTGCATAATTATAATAAATAGGTTCTTTATCACCATTTAAAAGTTTTTTTTCATTACTACCTCTATCATCAGAAAAATAATAAACACAATATAAATATTTAGAGCTATCATTTTTCACTAAAGTAGCATCATCCTTAGCTGCACATCCAGCTTGTCCAGTAGGTTCATAAGTATATCCAATACTACTTAAAAACTCTTCCATTTCTTTTTTTGACAAACTATTATATCCTTCAAATTTGTCTAAAGAATAAAGTAATCTTTCATTAACTTTAAATGCTTTATAATAGCTTATAGTAGCTGAAAGGATGCCAAAAACAATTATAATAAATAAAATAATTATGTTGTATAAAAATACACTACCTATACTCTCACGCAATTAAATCACCCCTATTTATACTAAGAAAAACTTGCTTTAAGCAAGAATTGTTATTGATTTTTAGTAGCAGAAGCAACACATTGATTATAACCTGCTGCATCCCACGAACTGCTAGCACCAGTACACGCATTACCTTTCCAAATACCACCAGCATCTGTACAACAAGCCTTTTTAGCTGAAGAACTCATTAAACTAGTTACAAGTGGAGTAACAACAGCAACAACAACACCAATTAAAATAATAGCGACAACAGTTAAATTTGCTTCTCCTGCAGCTTCTTTCATTTTTTCACCTTCCTCCCAAATCTATCTTACATATAAATTATAACATATTTGAAAAACTGTATCTAGTTTTTTTTTAAGCTTTACTGTTTCTTTACTAATAATTCATCATCATCATCATAGAAAGTAACAAAAAGCCTAAAATACCGCCACCAGTACCAAATAGCATAATCATAGTTTTATTTTCCATTTTTTCCAAACGCTCTTTATACTTTTGTTCACGTGCTTTATTTTGTAAAGTTGAAATTGTTCTAGAAAACATAAGCAATTGTTCTTGCTTGTTTTCCTGACTACCTAACCCCAATCTATACAAAAGTCTCATCATTCTCATAGAATCTCTTACCGGATATTCTTGTGCAAAATCCATATAAGGCTGAACAGAAGAATCACCAGCATCTATTTTTTCAACAAGTTTTCGCAAACCAGGTTTAAAAATTTCTGGAGCTGTTTCTATTGAACGGGAAAGAGCAACTGGAACAGTATAATGTTGAACTAAAATTTCAAGTCCTTTTAAATAATATGGAAGCATTAAATTAATTTTATGTAAATTTTGCTTATAATAATTACTTAATTGAATATATGGTAATTTAAACATACCAAACGCAATCAATAAAGAAAGCAAAATATAAGCAAATGACAATTTAGACATAAATATAAATAAACACAATATAAACACTGCAATAGCATTACGTACTCTCATACCGTACATTTTTTGTACATCAATATCGCCATATTTTATATTAAGTAAAAACTTATAGTCATCTTCCATAAAAGTTCTAAAATAAGGTTCAGTTTCCTTAATGAATTTGTTAGAACTAAAATGATTGTTATATTGAAGTAAAAATATAATAATAACTCCAATAATTATAAACATTAAACCTATACTCATTATTCTGCCCCCACATCTTCATTATAATATTTTTCACCAGAAAGCAAGAAATATGTATTCAACCATATAATACCATGTAGAAGTAGCAAAACCCACCAATCTTCAAGCATTTTATTATAAGTTTCCATTCCTAACATAAATTGAACAAGCATAACCATTAAATATAAAATTATACCAAACTGTAAAAATTTCTTATGGAAAGCAGCTCTATCAATTCTATCTCTATAAACACTTTCAACAAGCATATCAATATCCTGACTCATATTTTCCAAAGATTCACCTGAATCTCTTGAACCTTCATTTGTAATTTGCAAAAATAATTGATGCATATTTCTAACAATATAATAGTCATATTTACTATTCATATAATTTAAAGATTGATCAATTGTACCATTTTCATAAGCCATATCAATCATCATTTTAACATCACTTTTAACAGGATCTTCAAGCACATTAGATGCATAAACACCTTCTAGTGCTTTAACGAAAGATTGTGTTGTTGCAAATTCCATAATAGTATTTGTTGTATATACTTGAATTTGCTCAAAAATAAATTCACTATACAATCTTTTACATCTCAAATAAGTCAAATATGGAATAACAGCAACTGCTAAAATAGCATAAATAATTGAAACTAAAATATTATAAAAATATAAATATGTTATTACAGCAGCACTAACAGCAAAAACAACAATCTGTATAGTATACTGCTTAGGAGTATACTCTTGACCTAGCTCCTTAACCTTTTCTCTAACCATTTTAAATGAATAAGGAGCATACTTATCATAAACTACATTAATTTTTTTATTAATAAACTTATATACATTATTACTATTACTATTGTTACGATATAAAACAATAAATATTGCAATAGCAAGTACAATCAAAAATATTACAAAAGTCATCTATTTTGCCCTCCTTTATTCAAATAAATTTTCTGAAGCATCATCATTAAACAAATTTAATGGCTCCGATGTTTCATTTTTAAAAACAGTAGATTGTGAACCCTCTAAAGGCTTATGAACAACATTGCTGTTTGAAACATTAGCCTCACCATTTAAATTTTGTTCATTAGTAGAATTAAATAACCCAGGCTCCACAGTATCTTTAGGATCTTTAACATTGGCTTCAATACTAGCTTCCATAGATTGAGCATCAGTATAAGGCTCACCAGCCATATTTTGAAGTTCCTTAGGTAAAAATACTCCTTGAACCTCCAAATAATCAATTAAATATGGACTTGGATTATTTCTAATAACCTTCCCGTCAGCACCTTTACGATAAATTACATTATGTCTAGCTTCATTAGTATCACTAGTAACATAAAATTCAGTAACTTCAGCAATTTCTCTTCTAAAATTTCTAGTTACTTTATCTTGATATCCTCTTACATATATACCAATTTGTACATATCTACAAATAGAACTCATAAATTGATCCAAATCTTGATTAGTTTCAAGCAAACTATACATACGATTTGGAATAGATACAGCTTTATCAGCATGAATAGTTGATAAAATGTAATGACCAGATGAAATAGAGTTACGAACAGCAAGTACTGCTTCTGCACTACGTACCTCAGACAATAATATCCATTTAGGGTTTTGTCTCATACAAGCTTCCAAAATATCCGTATAAGAAGCAATATTATTAGTCTTTAAAGAAACAATATCTCTATGAGGAAAAATTTTATCTAAATGTAACTCCAACGTATCCTCTATTGTAATTACTTTCTCATTTTCAGCAATTTTACTTGCTAAATATTTAACAAGTTCAGTTTTACCAGAACCAGTTTCACCACAAACAATCATATTACAATGACCTAAAACACATTGTTCTAGGAAATCAATAATATCTAATTCAACATATTTATCAGCTACTATTTTTTCCTTTTTCAAACGAATCTTAGCTGGTGTTTTACGTACAACACAAGCAATTCCATTTGAAGAAACTGATTCATGGATAAAAGCTAAACGTAACTCTGCACTTTCAGCGTCCAAAAATGGATGAGCCATGTTAAAAGTTTTACCCATAACATTAGAACATTGAAACGCAAGCTTTTCCATAAATGCATTATTAATAGCTGGATTTTCTACTCTAAATATTCCTTTAGATAAAGTTTTTAAATGTATCTGTCCACCATTATCATAAGAAATATCTGTTATATCATCATCTTCCAAATAAGGTTTCATAGGACCGAAATCTATTTGGTCAAACATATTATTCATTATTGTGTTACATTAGTAGTTGAATTAGTAAGTGGAATATTTGTAGTCAAACTATGAGCTGTACCATCTTTTTCAGTTACTACAGCTAAAAGCGTACCATTAGATGTATAAAGTAACTCTTGTGTTTTTTTAGTAACAGTAACCGCTTTACCACTATCTTTTACATAAGTACAAGTATATTTTTTGCCACATCCACTTGGGAATGTTACTGTAACTTTATTAGGAACGCCACCTGTTTGTTTAGCAGTAGGAACTAATTTATCAACAGTATTAGTGTTTTCAGCCTCAGGAATATCAATAGAGTGCGCATCAATATAATCAACTAATTGTTGTGTAGATACTGCTGTAGATCCATCAACATTAACCTTACCACCATGTGGTACTGGATATAATTCAACACCCAAATTTGTCATATATGAAGCTTTCTTTAAAATAGTATAAAGTTTAGTTTTTAAACCAAAAATCATCATAGAAGGTGTTCTGCTTTCACTTGTGTTTTCAAACACAGCTTTACCAGAAGCGTCTTTTACAGCTAAAACTTCAATGTTTTCAAGTAATTTACCAATCATGATTTTCTCGTCAGTTCCATCTCCGACTTTCATATATATATCAATTTTATTTCCAGGAAAAATAGAATTACCATAAGTACTTTCCATATCAACTGGAAAATTATAAACAACTTCGTCAGCTTTTACTTTAGCAAATGCTGCATCTGGAAGTTCATCCTTGTTAATTACTGTATCAGTATAAAACATACTTCCTTCTGGAATAACAGAATTAACATTAGAATACTTTCCAACAATTTGCGCTTTACTTCTAATAACATTATCAGATAAAGACACATTAGGCATGTCAATTATTTTTACTTTATCATCTGTTATTTCCGTTCTTGGTTGAATAGTCTCAGTAGCAACTGGGATAGAAATAGGCTCAACAGCCTTATTAATTTGTGTACTATAACCAACATAAAGTAAAATTAATATTACAACTACGCCAATAATAGTAACAATGTTTTTATTTTTCAAAACTTTTTTTATCGAATTCATTACATTATTCATTTTTATTCCTCTTTTCTATTCTAATATGGTGTTTCCAAAATAGCATCAATTCTATTAGTTAAATCAAATGTTATTTTAGTACTTCCTAAAGCGCCTACGACACCACTTGTGACGCTTAAACTTACTTTTGGTGGTCTTTCATTAATATCATGAAATTTAATTTCATATTCTCTAGATTTACTAGCACTTTCTGCATATCTTCTTATAAAATTCTCAACAAATTTTTCTCGATTAATTCTTATCGTTCCATAAGCCCTATAATCAGAGTAATCAAAAGCATCCCACATCGCAGCCTCAGTCACTTCTTTAAGCAGCTGCGAATTATGTTCATCAGTATTTGTTAGATTCTGAAATAAAACTATGAAGACAATAGATGTAATACCTAAACCAAGAACAAATATTCCCCAAAACGACTCCTTCATATTCTACCTCCTAACTAACCTTTATTTTTGCACAACTTTCAAAATTAGATTTAGTAACATTGGCACATTTACCAGTAACTTTTACCTCATTTTTTAAGAAAGAACTAGTACATTTTCTACCATTTGTACAACTCAAATCCCAATCATCATATTTATGGCTATCGTTGTATTTTCTAATTTTTGAAATTGTCTCAGAATTTAATGTCACTTTATATAAAACATGATCACTATTATGTACCTTCTTGCCTTTTTTCAAAATATAAGCTTTTGAAACATTATTATCCCAATTACAATCTAACTTTTGTGTTTTAACATCATAAGAGCACCAATTACTACCAGTCTTTCTCTTCTCAGCACCTTGCCCAGGAAATGGTTGCTGCAAATCAATAGTTCTATATATAACCTTTCTGCCACCTGTTCCAGGACATACAATCATACCACTACTATCAGTTGGCATAGGTGCACATTCTCCCGATGGACAACATCCATATTCACAATCAGTTGGACACTCCGGTGTAGTAACTGCAGGACAATCAATTTTAAACTGTTCTTTGCTAACTTCAGTTCCATCTTTACCATAATATTTATTGCCTATATATTGACACTTAGGTAAATCCTCACAAGTTTTTGTATTTGGATTATATTTATAACCAACAGGACAACATTTGTTTTCTTCAATATTCCAGCTTCTTCCCTTCAAAGAATAATTGGAATAATTACAATCATCATTATCATCAAAAGAAATTACACAAGAATAACCCACAGATGTATTATCGCTATCAATTTGATTGTTATTTTCATAACAATTTCCTATCTTATTGCTTTTTCTTAAAGCTGCACAAGAATTAAACTCTGAAGATCCATAACCATACATTTTAGCACAAGCACTTTCTTTTATGTCTTTAGCATCTGTATCACTCAATTTATTATCAATATACTTTTTATAAACATTTTCGACTTTTTTATCCAACAAATAACTATTACCTTTAACATAAGCCTTATACATTTTCGAATAACTATCTGTTGTTGGCAATTCATAAGAAAATTTAATATCAGCAGCTTTAGTTTTGTTTTTATTTTCAAATGAAATAGGTAAATTAGAAACGCCTAAATCTTGATACTTGCTTAAATCACTTGGAGTTGTTTTACTAGACAAACCATCAGACTTTTTAACATATCTATAATAATTTAAAGGTAATGTATAAGAATATGTAACTGACATTTTTAAAGTATCTCCACTAATATAACTTTCAAAATTATCAGGTTTATCATATCTTCTCATTTCTTCTTTATCCTTCATAGAATACTTACTATTTTCCATATTTTCAATATATCTAAAATATACTTTACCAGTATCATTACTAAAAGAATTTTCTGAAAGTTGTTTAAACTTATTTAAATTACTTGAATTCTTATTTTTATCTTTACAATACCTTGTTTTAGTTACTTTAACCGGTTTAAAATTAGGCATCGGACTAGAAGTTACTTCAGTGTCCGTTGGATTAACTGTAAAATAACGCCCTGTTTGAACTTTTATGGTATTAGACAAATTTGGAAAACTAACATTATATTCCTCACGGCAAAAAACATTATCATATTTTTTATAATATGTTTTAGCATTATCGACTGTTGATGTTGGACTATTAAATATAGCATCCCAATTAGTCGCATCCTGAATAATATAAGACTTATTTTCTTTATCAGTTGAATTACAGTTCGTACAAGCAGAATCTATTGTATAATCATAATTTCTAAAAGGATTATAAAACCAAAGTATATTATAGCCAAGTCCATAATTATAATTAGCAAAATATGGCCTTTTTTGATATTTAATAGTAGGTCCACTAACACCAATAATGTTTTGAGGATAACCATTTGCAATTCCAATATCATCTTTTGTTGTCCATAAATCAGATGGGACCAATCCTTTAACAGTCTCAGTTCCAATTTCAACACGTTTACTTGCAAGATATTGTTTTACCCTATTATCACTCGCAGCATCTTTTCTAGTCATGGCAATTCCATTTGTAAACTGATCACAGCCCCGTGAAGAACCACCACCAGAGAACAATTGAATCTTTTGAATTAAAATTCTATAACCATAAGAATTAATATTACCTGGATTGTCATCTTGTGGAAGCTGCATTTCCCCTAGCTTATCATACATAGCGAATCCTTCACTACTAGTTATATAATTTCTTATTACTTTTTCATCAACCATTTTATTATTGTTAAAAATTTTATCAACAGTCTCACCATTAGCAAGTCTTCTAGAAAGATCAACTAAAGGCCCAGAAGTTCGGTAAGCAGACCCATATTTAGCCCCGCCAACTTTATTAACAGCATCATTATATCTTCTAACTTTACCTTCATAATCAGATATATAAACACAACCATTACTACCATGATAAGCACTAGGTGAATAAGTAACAACAGTTTTTAATATATATCTATTACCATTTTTGGGTTTATAAACAAGGTCAAACCTATATGCGCCTAAATTCATTTTATCATCTGAAAGAACTAACCAATATATTTCTGAACTTGCAGAGCCACCAGCTACACCACCCTGACTTCCACCACCAGAACCAGTACCACCACCAGTTCCATCTGCTAAAGTCCTATAAGGTAGTAAAGAAATTAAACAAACCAATATACAAATTATTTTATAACCAATTTTTTTCATTTTCAATCACCTACCTTTTTCTTCAATTTTAAGCAAACAAAAGTTATTAAAAACATACTAAACAATATAATTATCATAACTTTATGTTGTAAAAACACTTCAAGCATTATAGAAAATATACTTGCTTTTTCTTCTTTATAATTATTTTTATCACTTTGCTTCTTATAAACATTTAACTCATCTAAAAACTTATAAGAATCAATTGAGTAATTGCCCCATAAATTGCAATATTTAAAATTAGGATACTTTTTACACTCATTAGTCTGTGAATAAGGATTATAAACAGGTAAAGTCAAACTTTTTGTAACAAGCTTTTCTTGACAATCATATGAATAAATATCATATGAATATGAGCCACTAGCTTTTTCAGCACTATACTCACCATTAATTATATTTCCATAATTATCCTTAACATATAAATCAGCTGAAACATTGGTAATATTAACATTAAAAATTGGCGTATCATCAACAATGCTATAACTATAATTTAATTTAACATTACCCGCAAGTCTAGAAAGTTCTGCCTTTCTTTGATAATCACATTCGCCATGAGAAACCAAAGGAAATATAAAAACACATATCAAAGTAAAAAGTAAATATTTGATTTGCTCCATTTCACTGTCCTCCAATCAATAACATAAAAACTATTTTAAAACATATTTATAAAATAAATTACGAACATTAAAAGTAAAATTTATCTTAGAAGCATCTTTAATATCGTAAGGAACTTCTAAATAAAAACCATCAAAATTAGAATTAAAAGAAGAAGAATTAATTTTAACGCTTTTCCAAATATCATTAATTTTATAATTAATAACACCAAATGTATTCATAAATGATATAACATCATCAATTTGATTATTATCAGAATTAAACTCACCATTTATTTTCATCAAAGTTTTAAAATAATTTCCAGTAGCAGTTGGTACAATATACTCATAAGAATCCATACATTTATTAACTCCATAACAATAATTATAATTATATTTAAATTTATTGTTAATCTCGTAACTATCAATCTTTAAATCTGCACTTTCTAAAACACTATCATCATAATTCTGTACATCACCAATTTTATTAGTTATAACCTTAGCCTTTTTGTCTAAATTAATTGGATTTAAATCAACATAAACATTTTTTGCGCCAACTTCACCCTTAACATAACTAACATTATCGTTAAATTTAAAAGTCATTTTTTTATTAACTTCTGAGGTTGGAATATTAAAAGTTAAAATATAACTTTGATACTCTTTATCAAGTTCTTGATTTACATAAGCCTCACCTAAATCAGATAACTCTTTAGCATAATCATTATCCTGCGAATAAGACTTTCCATCAATTCTTACAGTAACAAGACCAGTATTCAAAGAAACATTGCTGCCATATAACTTCTTAGCATCCAATTTTAAAACAAGAATCTTCCCATCAGTCAAAGTCTCTCCAGCTGAATTTAACTTTGTCAAATAAGAATTTCTAACATTTAAAGCGACACCAGAAGCTTCAAAAGAAGTTCCTTGATCATATTTAGCACTATAAACTGTCATATTCATATAAACATTAAAAACGATAACCACAAAAACGATAAAAAATAACGTGTTAAAAATCAGCCTATTTTCACCATAAAGATATCTAAACTGCCTAATTTGATACCTCAAAGACCTGTTAAATCTATTTTTATCAAACTCTAAAGAAACCTCAATTTCTTCACTGTCTTTAGCATCAATATTAAGTTTTTGTAAATCAGAGCCAAAATCAAACTGTTTAATATCAAAGCCAGTAGCCCTAACAACATATAAAACAAACCCAACACTTTGAAAAATCATAGCAATCAAGAAGAAATCTCTTAATCCTTTTGAAACTCTAATATCAAGAACTGCCGCATTAATATCACGCAACGTTGGATAAGTTACAGCATATAAAATAAAAACAAAAATAAATACAAACAAACTATAAATATATAAAGACTTTGGCTTTTTCTTATAAATCATAACTGAAAGTAAAATAATTGCCAAAATTGTAATAAGCAAAATAGCAAAAAAACTATACATATTTATAAGCGTTCTTGGAGAAAAATCATTTATAGCAGAATTATAATCACTAATATAAGCGTTAAAAAAACTATAAACTTTAAAAGAGCGATATAATAAAAAGCCAACAAACAAAGCAATAATAGTATGTAATAATTTAAAATATTTTATAAAAAACGCATAAGGCTTTTTTAAAATCATATTATAACCCTCCTATATTCTTATACTCCAATTATAAACTATTTTGGCAAAAAAGAAAAGAAAAAAGCTCATTATTTTTGAGCTTCTTTTAATTTTTTGTATTTTTCCATAAATTTATCATAAAGTCTATCACATTTATCTTTATCCATCTCTTCTACTTCTTCAAGTGGATTCAAATAATTAAGTTGTTCATACTTTGAAAATCCTAAATGATGAAATGGCAAAAATTCAATTTTTTTAATATTTTTTATTTTTAAAATATACCTGGCCAAGCTATCAATATACTCTTCACTATCCATCATTCCAGGAACAATAACTTGTCTAATCCAAACATCTTTACCAGAACGATTCATCGCCTCGATAAATTTTTCACTTTCAAAAATATCTTGACCAGTTAATTTCTTATAACCAATATTGTTCGTATATTTAACATCAAATATAACCAAATCAGTTAAGGAAAGAATCTCATCATAATCTGAAATACCAACGCCAGCTGTATCCAAAGCAATATTAACATCATTTTCCTTCAAAAGTTTAAACGTCTCAAGTAAAAACTCAGGTTGTAATAAAGGCTCCCCTCCAGAAAAGGTTACACCACCAGTTTTGCCAAAATAAGGCTTACACCTAAGAATTTTCTTAACAATATCCTCCGGCGTATAACATTTCTTATTTTTTACCCACATCTCAGGATTATGACAATATAAGCATCTCAATCTACATCCAGTTAAAAACACTACAGTTCTAATACCAGGACCATCTACAAGTCCCATTGTTTCAATTGAATCAATAAAACCATTACATTTTTTCATGGAAAGTCCTTGCTATTACTTCTTCTTGTTGTTTTCTAGTTAACCTATTAAACCTAACAGCATAACCAGATACTCTTATAGTCAAAAGTGGATATTTTTCAGGATTATTCATTGCATCTATAAGCATTTCCCTATTTAAAACATTAACATTTAAATGATGAGCACCTTGAATAAAATAGCCATCTAAAAGTGAAACTAAATTGTCCACCTTTTCTTCATCACTATGTCCTAAAGAAGATGGGACAATTGAAAATGTATTAGAAATACCATCTCTACAACATTCTGCATATTTCAATTTAGCAACTGAATTAAGTGAAGCAATAGCTCCAGAACTATCTCTTCCATGCATTGGATTAGCACCAGGTGCAAAAGGTTCACCAGCTTTTCTTCCATCAGGAGTTGCTCCAGTTTTATTACCATAAACTACATTTGAAGTAATTGTAAGTACTGAAAGCGTAGGATGAGCATTCCTGTAACATTTATGTTTACAAAGTTCTTTATACATCTTCTCAAGTATTTCCTCAGCAATCAAATCTACCCTATCATCATCATTACCAAATTTAGGAAAATCTCCTTCAATTATAAAATCAGTTGTAATACCCTTTTCATTTCTAACTGGTTTTACCTTAGCATATTTAATAGCTGAAAGTGAATCACACGCAACTGAAAGTCCAGCAACACCATAAGCCATCAATCTATTAACATCAGTATCATGTAAAGCCATTTGACCAGCTTCATAAGCATATTTATCATGCATATAGTGAATTATATTCATAGCATTTGAATATATAGAAGCTACTTTTTCTATCATTTTAAAATAAGCCGCTTTTACTTTTTCATAATCTAAAACCTCGTCCTCCATTTTTGGAACATCATCAATTACAAGATTACCAAGTCTTTCATCAACCCCACCATTAATAGCATATAAAAGTGTTTTAGCTAAATTACAGCGAGCCCCAAAAAACTGCATATCTTTTCCCTCACGCATTGCAGAAACACAACATGCAATAGCATAATCGTCTCCATAAATTGGTCTCATAACTCCATCGTTTTCATATTGAATAGCATCTGTTTTAATACTCATCTTACTACAATACCTTTTAAAAGTCTCCGGTAACTTATCAGACCACAAAACAGTCATATTAGGCTCTGGTGAAGTATCTAAATTAGTAAGAGTGTTTAAAATTCTATAAGATGTTTTAGTAACCATACTAACACCTTCATTAGTAATACCACCAATCGAACACGTTACCCAAGTAGGATCTCCTGAAAATAACTCATCATATTCTGGCGTTCTTAAATGTCTTACCAATCTTAATTTAATAATAAACTGATCAATTATTTCTTGAATATCCTTCTCAGTAAGTTTTCCTTCTGCTAAATCTCTTTCAAAATAAATATCAAAGAAAGCATCAACCCTACCTAAACTCATTGCTGCCCCATTGTTTTCCTTAACAGCCGCTAAATAAGCAAAATAAGTCCATTGAACAGCTTCCTTAGAATTAGAAGCAGGTTTAGAAATATCAAAGCCATATTTTAAAGCCATTTTTTTAATTTCATCTAATGCTCTATATTGCATAGAAACTTCTTCTCTAAGTCTAATTAAATCATCGCTCATTGGTCCAACTAATTTTTCCCAATCCTTCTTTTTCTCAGCCATTAAAAAATCTATACCATATAAAGCAACTCGTCTATAATCACCAATAATCCTGCCTCTACCGTAAGCATCTGGAAGACCAGTTAATAACCCATTATGTCTAGCTCTTCTAATATCATCAGTATAAGCATCAAACACTCCTTGATTATGTGATTTTCTAAATTCATTAAAATATTTATCAACAGTTGGATTCAACTTATAACCATAAGCATCTAACTCCTCATAAACCATCCTAATTCCACCATAAGGATTAACCATTCTCTTAAGTGGAGCGTCTGTTTGAAGACCTACAATAACATCATCTTCATCATTTATATAACCAGGTTCAAAAGCATTAATACCTGACATATGATCTACATCTATATCTAAAACATGTTTTTTTAACTCTTCTTTTAAAAGATCACTACATTTTCCCCAAACACTATCAGTCTTTTTTGTAGTACCCTCTAAAAAAGATTCATCGCCATCATATTTTTTATAATTAGATTTTATAAAATCACTGACATTGATTTCATTCATCCATTTTCCTTCTTTAAAATTTTTCCACGCTTCCATAACATGCACCTACTTTCCAATTTAGATTATAATTTTTAATAAAATCCAAGTCAATTATTTTTAAAATGTTTCACAAAAAGAATAATTAAATATGTAAACTTTTGTTTAAACAAAATATTTATAATAAAAAAAAAGCAACAACAAAGTATATCTAATAGTAAAATGATAAACTATTACTTTAACTGAAATGTTTTATAATCAAAAAAAACGAACTATATAAGTTCGAATAATTCTTTAATGGTGCTCGTGGTGGGAATCGAACCCACATGACCAAAGGTCACACGATTTTGAGTCGTGCGCGTCTACCAATTCCGCCACACAAGCAACAAAAACATTATAGCATATTTAACCATAAATGCAAAACATTTTCTAATAATCAATTAAATTTACTTAACAATCAAAACAAAAATAAATAAAATATTCTATTTTTTTAAACAATCATAAAATAATTTGCTACACTTCCTCTTTATATTTTGAGGTAAACAATTCTTGTTCATCATTAGATTCAAAATTTTCTTCAATCACTGGTAACTCTTCTAAAGATTTAATTCCAAAATAATCTAAAAACTGATCAGTCACCCCATACAAAATTGGACGGCCAGGAAGTTCTGATTTTCCTTTTTCTTCAATTAAATTTTTCAAAAGTAATTTACGAACAAGATATACTGAAGAAACTCCTCTAATTTCATCAATCATTACTCTAGTAATTGGCTGATTATAAGCAACTATAGCTAAAGTTTCCAATGCTGCTTGACTCAAGCCATCATTAGACTCTTCATCAACTAAAGCCTTATAATAATCCGCATGTTCCTTTTTTGTCGTTAATTTATACTTATCACCAAAAATTTCTAAACATAATCCACGTTCTTCATCCTTTAAATCATTTTCATAATTAATAATTAAACTATTTAACTCATCTAAAGATATGTTTAAAACTTTTAAAAGCTGGTCTTTAGAAAGGCCCTCATCACCAGAAACAAAAAGCAATCCTTCCAAAATAGCTTTTTTATTCATATCATCCCTCCTTTACTTCAAGTATAATATTATCTAAATTATGTGCTTGTGAAATATTAATTTTACCTTTTTTAGCCAAATCCAATATAGACAAAAAAGTAACAACCACATAATCTTTACTCCAAACATCAAAAAGTTCATCAAAACTAACTTTCTTTTGTTTCATAAGCATATTCATTATCTCACCATTACGTCTATGAATAGAATACTCTTTTTTAGTAACAACCGTATTAAGTGGTTTATCTAAATCTTTCCTTTTTTTAAACAACTCAAAAGCCTTAACTAAATCTTCTAAAGAAATATCATCACCAATTTTCACTTCATCACTTTTAAAATCTGTAAGTTCACTAGGAACTTTAGAAAACCTAAGCATTCTCTGTTTTTCAAGCAAACCAAATTGCTGACTAACCTCTTTATATTTTTGATACTCTATAAGTCTATTAATTAAAATTTCTCTAGAAGCATCTTCCTCTTCTTCAGCATCCGAATTATCATCGCATGGAAGTAAAATTTTAGATTTCATCTCAATAAGCTCCGCCGCCATTACCAAATACTCACTATCAACATTTAAATTTAAACTTTCCATATTCTCAATATAACTTAAATATTGATTAGTAATTTCAGCTATATTAATATCAAAAATATCAATATCAGCTTCTTTAATCAAATGCAATAATAAATCAAGTGGCCCTTGAAAATTATAGGTAGTAAATTCATGAATCATACTATCACCTACAACCAATTATAACATTTTTCCATTTAAATATGAAGAAAACAAGAAAATTTTAAATAATAATTTAATAAGCTTAATTAAAGGAAATGGTAATATGTTTATAAGAATTGTTTTTTTCTTAATTGGTTTCGGATTTAGTATCATTGGTTTTGTTTTTATCATAAGTTACTTAAACTTAATAACAATTGGGTATAATTTAAATGCATATGTACATTTTATAATTAGTAGCCCAGAATGTATGATTGGACCAATTGGATTAATAATTACCTTTCTTTCAATATATTTACCAGGAGGAAAAAAGCATGAATTATATATATGATATCTTACTAAATTTTCAAAAAGAATACTATGAATTTTATGAATGGAATAAAAACGACGAAATATATCACATGCGAAAAATACCAATTATCAAAATTAACGATAAACAATTTGAAGAAATAAAAAACAATAAAATTAAATTTTCAACATCATCTTTAAAATACTTCTCCAACAAAGCCGAAAAATTTAATAAAAATAATATTATCAAAATAAAATACATTGCCATATTTGCTAATAATAATGAAACAATAGCTATAAAATTAAACCAAGATGGCTATATAACCCATAAAAGTTCATTAATATTAGAAGAACAAGAAGACGTTCTTGAAATATTAAAATTTACAAATAGTATAACTTTAAATTATCAAATTATAGAAAAAAAGAAAAAAGAAGCATTCAAAACAAGGTTTGAAATTGAAAACGAGAAATTTATCATTAAAGAACTAAATAAAATATATAAAGAAAATAATTTAAATAAATTAAACTATCTATATTTAGAATGTTTCAATAAAACAGAAAATAATGTAAATAAAGCTTATAAAAAATTAAAAAAAGAAATTTATCAAGCCAATAACAATTTCCACAAGATATATAATATTTTAAAAAAAAGTAAAACAAAACAAAAGTAGCAAAATTAACTTGCTACTTTAAAAATAAATGGTAATGCAATAATAAAAGCAACAATTACAACTGTTAAAATTATTATAAATCTTCTAGTTGCTTCTTTATCTTTAATAATCTCATCAGCATCATCTTCAGACTCTACACTTTGTTCATTAGTTTGTTCAGCTGATGTTACTGGTTCAACCGGAGTAACTGGAGTAACTGGTTCTACTGGTTCAACCGGAGTAACTGGAGTTACTGGTTCAACAGGAGTAACTGGAGTTACTGGCTCTACTGGAGTAACCGGAGTTACTGGCTCAACAGGAGTAACTGGAGTTACTGGTTCTACTGGTATAACTGGAGTTACTGGTTCATTTGCCGTCACTTGATTAGCAAAATCAAAATTATAATTGTCATTTGTATTTTGGCCATTTTTATTATTTAAATCATCATTCATATCTATTCCCTCCATATTCTAAAATAATTATAGCCAAAAGAATATAAAAAGTCAAAGAAATTCATAAAAAAAATCTATAGATTTAAAAAACTATAGATTATTTCATATTATAATACTCACGAACTTTCTTATTAATTTCAGCCTCTACCTTAGGATTAGCTTTCAAATAATCTTTAGCATTTTCCTTACCTTGACCAATCTTTTCGCCATTATAAGCATACCAAGCACCTGATTTTTGAATAATATCAGCCTGTGATCCTAAATCAATAAGTTCTCCTTCATGAGAAATACCCGTACCATACATAATATCAACTTCACAAGTTTTAAAAGGTGGTGCCATTTTATTTTTAACAACTTTTACTTTTACCTTATTACCAACAATATCCGTTCCTTGCTTAATTTGTTCACTTCTTCTAATATCAAGTCTAATAGAAGAATAAAATTTTAAAGCTCTTCCCCCAGGAGTAACCTCAGGATTTCCATAAGAAACCCCAACTTTTTCCCTCAATTGATTAATAAAAATAGCAATAGTATTAGTTTTATTAATAACACCAGCTAATTTACGTAATGCCTTACTCATAAGTCTTGCTTGAAGACCAACTTGAGCATCACCCATTTCACCTTCGATTTCAGCCTTAGGAACTAAAGCTGCTACCGAGTCAATAACAATTACACTAATAGCACCACTTTTAACAAGCGCCTCGGTAATTTCTAAAGCTTGTTCACCATTATCTGGTTGTGATAACAAAAGCTCATTTATATCAACACCAAGTCTTGCAGCATATTGAGGATCTAAAGAATTTTCCGCATCTATAAAAGCAACTTTGCCACCTGTTTTTTGAGCTTCAGCAATAGCATGAAGAGCAAATGTTGTTTTACCACTAGATTCAGGACCAAATATTTCTATAATTCGTCCCTTAGGATAACCCCCAATACCTAAAGCAACATCCAAAGCAATACTGCCACTAGAAATAACATCTATCTCTCGGTGATCATTATCACCTAATCTCATAAGTGATCCTTTTCCAAATTGCTTCTCAATATCCGCTAAAACTTGTTTTAAATTTTTATCATTTTCATCGGCTGTTTTTGCCATTTGTTTTCCTCCTTCAACTCCTACAATCACATTTTATAATAATTAAAATACTTTGTCAACATTTTTACGAACATTTGTTCAAAATAACTTAAAATAAAAAGGAACTTACATTCCTCCATCAAATATATACTTTTTATTCATTGTAAAATATTGAATACCTGATATTATAGAAAGCACACAAGCTACTATTAATAAGAAATCAGATATATGCAAATTCCAAAGTTCAAACGGCAAATTATAAAATAAAGTAAGTACAATACCAATCATCAAAGAAGCCGTTTTAAACTTACCTGTTTTAATAGCCGCAACTACATTACCTTTTGAACCAGCAATCATTTTAATAGAATCAACTATAGTATCCCTAACAATAATAACTACTGGAATAATAGGATGAATAAAACCTTGTGCACATAAAATAATCAAAAGTGAATTAACTAAAATTTTATCAGCAATAGCATCCATCATTTTACCAAAATCTGTAACTAAATTATTTTTTCTAGCAATATAGCCATCAATAAAATCAGTAATAGAAGCTAGTATAAAAAGAACACCTGCTATTGGATAACGTATATCCACTCTAATAGATTCATTAATAAAAAGTTGTGTCACATTAATACCCATTGCTGAGAATGGAAAAAGCAATATCACAATAATTAAAAATGTCATAACAATTCTTGTCATTGTTAACTTATTTGGTAAATTCATTAAACTACCTACTTTCTGTAATAACCGTTCCCTCGGTAAATTCATCATTATCATCATGATTTAAATTAAATATAAAATAAACAATTAATAAAATCAAAATCACAATAATTACATAAACGCCAAACATAATAATTGAAAGTTTATTCTTTTTCTCAAGCGTATAAGGTGACTTAATTTTATGAGACACCTTTTTTTCATTTTTAGCAGCCTTGATATCATCCAAAGAAAGTCTTGAAGTATAATCAAATAAATATTCATTAAACTCATCGACCAAGTCTTCCTTATCAAGTCCTAAATATTTAGCATAATCTCTAATAAAATATTTCAAATAAAAAACATCTTTAAAAGCTTCAGAATTACCAGACTCAATATTTTCTATTTGCGATGGACGTAATTTTAAATCTTCCGCTACCTCTTCAATTGAAACACCAATTTCTTCACGAGCATTTTTTAACTTCTCGCCAATCTCTTTCATAAAAACCTCTTAACAAAATAATATTTTATAAGCCATGTTCTGTTCCTATCACTAGGCGACAAACATTTATCTATTGCTAAAGCAATCCCATAAGTAATTCTAATTCTCACTTATTAGGCTCCCCTACCAAAATTTGGGTTTCTTGCTTGTGGGGTTTACCACGTTTCACTTTTTTGTTTCCAAAAACATCGTCACTGCGGCACTTTACAAAGAATCACCATATCAAAGACTTAGGCTATCTTCGCCGTTAGCCAAAGGCTACCATAGGTTATTTTTTCCCTATGCACAAACACTACAATCATCACAGACTGTGCAAGCATGGACTTTCCTCTATATTATAAAAATATAGCGTTTGTCAAAATATTATTTATCTCCGTATACTATTTTTTCTAAACTAGAAAGACGTCGAAGTAAATCAGCATTTGAAACTTCATTAGGTGCAGAATCTCTAAGTACATCAAGTTTAGTTCTTGCATTACGAACCTCTTGTTTAAGTCTAATATTCTCATCAATAATATCTTTTTTTTCTCTTTCAAGTTGTTTAATAATAGAAATCATCTCATTATAATCACTTATAACATCATCTAAAAATTTATCAACCTCTTGTGGTCTATAACCTCTCGTATCAATTTTAAACTCTTTTTCCAAAATATCTTTTGGGGTAAGTAACAATCTTTCTTGTAACACTTATCATCCCCTCCTTAAACACTATCATTTTCTCAAAAAATATATCATTTGTCAATGACCAAAACTATTTTAAAATTGCCTTAATTCTTCTAACACCAGCACTAGAAGCCTCTTCCTTTTTAATTTTAAATTCCCCAAGCTCACCTGTATGACTTACATGAGGACCACCACATAATTCCTTAGAAATATTTCCTATTTTATACACTGTAACCATATCAGGATATCTTTCAACAAAAGTACATTCTGCCCCAGATTTTATAGCAGCTTCTTTACTCATTTGTTCCTTAACGACTGGTAAATCCTCTTTTATCCACCCATTAACCAAATCTTCAACTTCTTTTTTTTCATCAGCAGTCATCTTATGATCACAAGGAAAATCAAATCTCAATCTTTCATCAGTAATATTACTACCTAATTGATGCACTGATGGTCCAATGACCTTTTTCAAAGCCGCATTAAGTAAATGTGTAGCTGTGTGATACTTAGTTTCAATTTCACTATTACCAGCAAGGCCACCTTTAAATTTTCCTTTAGAAGCTGTTCTAGATTTTTCCTGATGTTCTTTAAATTTTTCTTTAAAACCATCTATATCAACACTCATATTTCTATCAGAAGCCTCTTCCAAAGTAAGTTCAATTGGAAAACCATAAGTATCATATAATTTAAATGCAACATTCTTATCAATAACCTTACTATCATTCTTAACAAGCTTATCAAACTCTCTTAAACCTTTTTCTAAAGTTCGATTAAACTTTTTCTTTTCTGAAGAAAGAACATCTAAAACAACATTCTCATTCAAAGAAAGTTCTTCATAATATTTATGATATTTAGAAATCACAAGTAAAGCAATATCTTTATCCCAATCACTATTAATATCAATACCTAATTTTCTAGCTTGCCTAATAGCTCTTCTAATTAATCTTCTTAAAATATATCCTTGATCAGTATTGCTAGGTTTAATACCAGCAGGATCAGCCGCTATAAAAGTTGCCGTTCTTATATGATCAGCCACAATTCGCATTTCTCTTTCGTGTCCCTCATATGAAAGTCCTGTTATTTTTTCAATAAGTTCAATAACATCCTTCCAAATAGAAGTTTTATAATTATCATCAGTATTTTCTAATACAGCAACAATTCTTTCAAGTCCCATACCAGTATCAACATTTTTTTGTTTAAGTTCAGTAATATTTCCTTTTTCATCTTTATAAAATTCCATAAAAACATTATTCCAAATCTCTACCCATCTTTCATCATCAGGGTCAAATTTAACTGGAATCTCATCATCACTGCGCCAATAAAATATCTCAGTATCACCGCCACAAGGGCCAGACTCACCAGCAATCCAGAAATTATCATCAATACCTAAATAAGCAATTCTATCTTCACTTATACCAAGCTCTTTCCATCTAGAAGCTGAAACTTCATCACGAGGAATCTTATCATCACCCTCAAAAACCGTAACAGCTAACCTGTTTAAAGGAATATTTAAAACTGTCGTTAAAAATTCAAAACTATACCCAATTGCTTCTTTTTTAAAATAATCTCCTAAACTCCAATTTCCTAACATTTCAAAAAAAGTATGATGTGTCTTATCACCAATTTCTTCCAAATCAGTAAGTCTAACACATTTTTGATAATCACAAAGCCTTTTTCCATATGGATGTTTTTGCCCAAGCAAATATGGAACAAGTGGTTGCATACCAGCTGTATTAAATAAAACCGTTGGATCATTTTCAGGCACTATTGGAGCACTAGGAATTTGTTTATGTCCATTTTTTTCAAAATATTTTATATACTCATCTTTAATATTCATGTTCTACCTTCTTTACTATTTTTTTGATCTTTGCCTCTAAAGAAACTAAATCACTATCATTATGAACCAAATAATCGTAACTATTATAACCATCTAAAGCCGTCTCCGTCAAATGTTTTTGCTCATTTTTAGAAAGTTCACTTAAATAATTATCCCTAATTACCCCTATACTTATAACATTTTGAAACTTTTCTCTAGGAATTTTAATTTCATCAATAAATCTAGCATCAGAAATAGTAATTACATCAAAAAAACAACTATACACCTTAATATCTTCACAAATTCTATTAATAAAAAAATTTGCATCAATTTTTTCTCTAATATCTGTACCTAATTTTTGTAACAAAGCCCTTGGTTTATCATCATCTTGTCCATCCCAATTACTAATATTCCTCGCATACATCTTAATATAACTACCATACGATAAATTAATAACCTTTTTGCCATCAGCCTCATAAATTTTTTTAATATATCCACAAATTGTATCTTTTCCATGTCTAGCCTTACCAGAAACAATATAAATCTTCATCTTTTACCTCCTATGGAAAAGTCACAATCGTGTGACTTCTTCATTTAATTTTCTATCTAACAATTCATATTTTTCATCATAAAATTTAAATACAGTCTTAGCTACCGCAATAAATGGTGTTGATAAAAGCATCCCAACTATACCAAAGAAATAGCCAAAAATTAACAGACCTAAAATAATCGTAACTGGATGAAGCTTTGTCGTCTTAGACATTATCAAAGGCTGCAAAAAATTACCTTCCAAAAATTGAATAATAGCAATCACAATTAATGATAATAACCCCGTAGTAGGGCTTTGCGTTAAACCAACAATTACCGCTGGCGCTCCGCCAATATAAGGACCCGCATAAGGAATAATATTAGTAAGTCCACAAAAAAGTCCAAATAAAGCTGGGGCTTTTAAACCAACAGCCCAAAGGCCAATTGAAGACAAAACAAATATAAGTGTACAATCCAAAACTGCTCCCTTAACATAACATCTCAAAGAACCATTAATCTCATCAAATAATTTTAATGTCGTTTTTCTATATTTTTTAGGAATAAAAACGAACAAATTTGAACTACTATCAAAATTAACAATTAAGAAAAAGCCAATAATAAGTCCTAAAAGACCAGTTCCAAGTCCAGAAAACAAACTAGAAATAAAACCAAGCAAATTTTTAGGCATTGTTGTCGTAATATTTGTAGCAAAATCCTCAACCGACTTAAATACTTCATTTTTCATCTTAACAGTATTTATAACTTTATTACTATCAAAACTATTAAATAAATGATTAACCCAAACTTTAACCGTATCAATAACCCCAGGAATTATATGTACAAATTCTTTCAATTGACTTATCAAAAGTGGGATTAAAGTTACAAGTACTAAAAATATAACAATAAAAATAATTAAATAGGTAATTAAAGCACCAAAAACTCTTTTTATACCTTTTTTCTCAAGCCACTTAATAAACGGATCAAAAAGCCAAGCAATCAAAACACCTATAAAAAGTGGTAAAGCAACTTTTAAAATTTTACACACAAAACTTACTATTTTTGTCTCTTTAAATACCTTTATCACAACATAAACAGCAAGTGTAATAAGTAAAAGATATAAAACTTTTAAAACCTTTGAAGCCAAATCAGTAACTTCATTAACCTTTTCTAAATCAAGCTTATTACCATTTTTTCGGTTAAACATAAAATCACCTAAACAGTAAGTAATTCTTTCTCTTTTTCTTTTTCTTTTTCATCAATAATTTTATTATACTTATTTATCAAATCTTGAACACTTTTTTCATTGTTTTCTTTTTCATCCTCAGTCAAATCATCATTTTTCTTTATATCATTATTAGCGTCTTGTCTAATAGTTCTTAAAGTTATTTTTCCATCTTCCGCAATTTGTTTAACCTGCTTAACATACTCACGTCTAGTATCTTCTGTAAGCGCTGGTATATTCAAAATAATACATTCACCATTATTATTTGGTGTAAGTCCTATATTAGCTTCATATATACCTCTTTCAATATCCTGAAGACAGCCACGATCAAAAGGCTTAATCATTAATTGTCTAGCCTCAGGAATAGAAATAGTTGCTAAAGCTTTTAGTGGTGTCTCTGTTCCATAATACTTAACACTAACCCCATCTAAAATTGCCGGATTAGCTCTACCAGCTCTAACATTTGTAAAACGCTTTTCCATATTTTCCACAGCTTTTTTCATTTTATTTTCAGTTTCTTCTAACATTTTATCACTCTCCAAAATAATTATAATATATTTAAATATTATACGCAAGTATTACTAATAAATTTAAAACAAGCAAAATTATTGACTTACAACTATTTTTGTGCGTATAATAACTATGAAAAAGCGCTGATAAAGATAAGTAATATTAATTTTATTCAAAGAAAGTTAGTGGTTGATGTAAACTAACAATAAAATTATATGAAATCTACTTTTGAGTGGGACTAATCACCCCCGGGTAAAACCGTTATCTATAATTAAGACTATCATTAGGGTGGCACCGCATAAAAATGCCCCTAATCAAGTAGTCTTTTTTTATTAAAAAGCGCAAAAGAAAGGAAAATATTATGATAGATATTAAACTAATAAGAGAAAACAAAGAATTAGTCAAAGAAAATATTAAGAAAAAATTTCAGGATCAAAAAATACCTTTAGTCGATGAAGTTTATAAGCTAGATCAAAAAAATCGTGAAGCTAAAGTTAAAGGCGATAAATTAAGAGCCGAAAAAAATGAAAAAAGCACTTTAATTGGTACACTTATGCGCAGTGGAAAAAAAGAAGAAGCTGATAAAATCAAAAAAGAAATTATCAACTATAATCAAGAAATAGAAAAACTAGAAAAATTAGAAGAAACATACAAAAATAAAATAAAAGAAGATATGATGGTTATTCCAAACATCATCGACCCATCAGTACCAATTGGTGAAAATGATACCAAAAACGTTGAAATAGAAAAATTCGGAAAACCAATAATTCCAGATTTCGAAATTCCTCACCATGCTGACATATGTGCTAAATTGAATGGCTTAGATAAAGAAAGTGCCGGAAGAACCAGTGGTAATGGCTTTTACTATCTTATGGGTGATGTTGCCCGCCTTCATTCAGCCATGCTTTCATATGCCAGAGATTTCATGATTGACAAAGGTTTCACCTATGTCATTCCTCCATTTATGATTAGAAGTGATGTTGTAAATGGTGTTATGAGTTTTGAAGAAATGGGCGACATGATGTATAAAATTGAAGGTGAAGACCTATATTTAATCGGAACTTCCGAACATTCTATGATAGGTAAATTTAAAGGCCAAATCGTTGACGAAGACAAACTTCCAATCACTTTAACATCATACTCACCTTGTTTTAGAAAAGAAGTTGGAGCACACGGAATAGAAGAAAGAGGATTATATCGAGTACACCAATTTGAAAAAGAAGAAATGGTTGTCTTATGTAAAGCCGAAGAAGGCATGGACTGGTACAACAAAATGTGGTCATATACTGTTGAATTTTTTAGAAGCCTAGACATACCAGTTAGAACATTAGAATGCTGCAGCGGTGACTTAGCAGATTTAAAAGTTAAATCATGTGATGTTGAAGCCTTTAGCCCAAGACAAGGCAAATACTTTGAAGTAGGTTCTTGTTCAATCTTAGGAGACGCCCAAGCCAGAAGACTATCTATACGTACCAAAACAAAAGAAGGCAACAAATTTGTTACCACTTTAAACAATACTGTTTTAGCTTCTCCTAGAGGTTTAATTGCTTTCTTGGAAAATAATGTTAACGCTGATGGTAGCATCAACATTCCAAAAGCATTAAGACCTTATATGGGTGGAAAAGAAAAGCTTATACCAAAAAATGATAAATAAGAAAATTTATCATTTTTTTTATAGGATTTTTCTTCTTTCATAAACTATGTTAATAAATGAAAGGAGGCATCCATGGAATTTTTCAAATTTATCATATATGTTATCTGGGAATACTTTGACTACCGTTCAAGATAACTATCCCCATTTGTATAATCAATAACTATACCATCTTGAACATTGTATAAAAACACATTAAAACAAATATCAGTACATCTATCTTCTACACTACTAGCCTCAATTTGTACACCAGTTGCTAATAAATTACTACCTCTATAAATAGGTGTTACCCTATATAAAACATGTTTCTTAGTTTCTTTAACATAATTTGCCACCTTATTTTCATAAGCAAGCATACTTGTCGCATTCAAATATCTTGTACAAGTAATCAAATTTTTAGGATTAGCATTTTCCCCAGTAAGCTGATAGCCAATCAAATGACAACGATTATACAAATACTTATCTTTAATAATATCATATTTAATAGTATGCCATCCCGTAGGTTTAATCATTCCGATCGAACCTCTTTTTTCTGTTGGCATAGTCTCCTCACCAACATTAGCAAAAGCTACCCCAGCACGCTCTAAATAATCCAAATTACTATAATGTTCAAAACTACCTCTATCATAATCACCATCTTCAAATTCTGGTTTATTATTATTCAAAGTAATACTTTTTTTACCCATAAAATCAGGTATTTCTGACGAACTATAACTAGGCTCTTTTACCATTTTCTTAATATCATTTTGATAATAAAAACATAGTATTAAAAGTAAAGTTAAAATAGAAATAATCAAATTAGCTTTCTTCTTACTCATTATTTAGCCTCCTCCCAATTTTTACCATAATTCACTGACACATCAAGAGGTACCGTAAGTTCATAAACATTATCCATTACATCCGACACAAGTTTTGAAAGTTTATCAACCTCTTCTTCTGGCACATCAAATATAAGTTCATCATGAACCTGAATAATCATTTTACTTTGCAAATTAGCTTCCTTAATTGCTTTATATACCTTAACCATAGCTAACTTGATAATATCCGCCGCCGTGCCCTGAATAGGCGTATTAAGGGCAATCCTTTCACCAGATTGTCTAATTGTATAAACTGTGTTTTTAAGTTCTGGAATATTTCTTTTTCTTCCAAACATTGTCTTTACATATCCATTAGAATAAGCATCTTTAATCGACATATCCATATATTCCTTAATACCAGGATAAGTTTGTAAATAAGTGTTAATAAATTGTTGAGCCTCCTTTGCTCCCACACCAATATTTTCACCAAGTCCAAAACCACTAATACCATAAATAATACCAAAATTTACCGCTTTAGCCACCCTTCTCATCTTACTAGTAACAAGTTCTAAAGGAACATCAAAAATATCACTAGCTGTTTTCGCATGAATATCAATATTATGTTTAAAAGCATCTTTTAATGCCGGAACATCGGCCATATGTGCTAAAATTCTTAATTCAATTTGTGAATAATCAGCCCCTAATATATAATCATAGCAAGGGACAAAAGCCTTTCTAATATTTCTGCCATAATCATCTCTAACAGGTATATTCTGCAAATTTGGCTCAATAGAAGAAAGTCTTCCCGTACGTGTTAAATTTTGTGTATAAATAGTATGAATTTTACCATCATGAATGCATCCTATTAATCCCTCAACATAAGTTCCATATATTTTAAAAAGCTTACGATACTCAATAATTAAATTAATTATTGGATGCACATCCTTAAGTTTTTTTAAAACATCAATAGACGTTGAATAGCCACTGCTTGTCTTTTTTTTATGTGGTAAATTTAGTCTTTCAAACAAAACTTCGCTTAATTGTTTAGGTGAAGCAATATTAAACTCGGCGCCAGCACAATTATAAATATCCTTAGTTAAAAGTTCTAATTTAATCTTAATATCCTCACCCATCTTTTTTAAAACAAGCATGTCGACTTTAACCCCCGTATACTCCATATCAGCAAGAACTAAAGCCAGTGGCATCTCGATTTCATTAAATAAATAAGTAATATTTTCCTTCTTAATTGACTCTTCAAAAAAGTTTTTAGTGTCGTAAATAAATTTAGCTCTCTTAACACATTCAAGCGCAACAACCTCATCACTAGGTTTCTTTAAATGTAAATTCTTGCCATATATTTCCTCATAAAACCTTAAATTATAATCAACCTGCCCCGCTAAATAAGCCACATCATCTTTCATATTATAATCAAGCAAAGCACCAGCAATCATTGTATCAAAACAAACATTATCAACATCGATGCCCAAATACTTTAAACTAACTACCATTTTTTTCAAATCATATGTATATTTAATATTTTCTTTCAAAAATTTAGGACATTTCTTCAAAACATCTACAGGAATAAAATAAGAAACACTGTCATTATAAACACCCATACCAAGTATTGGACACACATGATAATTAAAACCCAAAACTTCTAAATAAACAGCAGCTTCCCCAACAATATTAATTTCATCTATATCCTTAACAATCTTAACAGTTAACTTTTTTTCTTCAAAAATAGTTTTTCTTTTTTTTAAAAAAGAATAAAATTCTAAATCTTCATAAATAGCGTTTAATTTATTTAAATCTTCTCCTAAATATTTCGTATCAGATAATTTAATATCAACATTAACATCCTTTACAATAGTTGCTAAATGATAAGACTTATAAGCATTGTCTTTATCACAAACTAATTTTTCCTTTAATTTTCCCTTAATGCTATCAATATTTTCATAAATTCCATCCAACGTTTTATATTCATGAAGTAATTTCAAAGCTGTTTTTTCACCAATACCCTTAACACCAGGGATATTATCAGAACTATCCCCCATCAAAGCCTTTAAATCAATTATATTAATTGGATCAATACCATAATCTTCTCTAAAAGTCTCTTCATTATATCTAATATAATCATGTTGTTTTAATAATTTAATATCAACATCAGATGAAATTAATTGAAGTAAATCTTTATCACTACTAATAATAGTTCCAATAAAATCAGAAGCCTCATCACAATATTTAGCAAATGTTCCAATAATATCATCTGCTTCATAATTATCAATCTCATAATATTTTATTCCCATCGCTGTAAGCAACTCTTTAGCAACAGGAAACTGCTTCTTTAATTCATCAGGCGTTTCCACTCTACCATCTTTATATCCATCATATTCCTCATGCCTAAAAGTTTTACCCTTATCGAATGCAACAATAATATACTCTGGCTTCTCTTCATTAATAATCTTATTAATCATATTAGTAAATCCAAACAACGCGTTGGTTGGAAATCCTTTACTATTTTTCATAAAATTACCATTATAAGCCGTTGCATAATAACTTCTAAACATTAAATTGTTACCATCTATTAAAATTATCTTTTTCATTTTACCACCAAATACATTTTACCATAATAAAAGCTTAAATGTAATTATTTAAGCTTTATATATTATTTTATTTCAGCTTTAGTAAAAAACTCATCAAGCTTACTTGTTTCATCTGTATATCCATTAAGAACTGATAAAACTTTATCACCTTTAATACCCAATGTAAGTGGTGTACCCCAATCACTATTTTCTTTAAAGTAGCTCAAAGAAGACATAAACTTTTGAGATTCAGAATCTTCTAAAGTATCAATATCCATATAATAAACAGGAACATTCTTCTTACCAGCATATTCATTAATAACTGGTTTAAATTGTTTACAATAGCCACAAGTTGATTGAGTTACAATAAATGCAAAAGTCTCATTACTATTAACTAAACATTCATATTGATCATAAGTTAATTTAGAAAGATTCTTATATTCACCATCACTAGTAGCGCCACAAGCAAATTTAGCAAGTCCAGATTCTTTTAAAGCATTATAAATCTTATTACTATCAGTTAGTCCATCTAATCCGTAAATAACTTTTTTCTTCTCTAAAACAACCAAACTAGCATCTTTAAAACTAACTTTATCATTTTTCAATTTTTTCTTAATAAGTTTTAAATCAGTATTAGAAATTTCATCACTTAAATAATAAATGCCATGACCTGTTTTTAAAGCAGCTTCATTTAACGCCTTCTTCTCATCGTTATTTAAACCATCAGAAATAGCAATTGCTACTTTTTCTTTTTTGTTATATAAACACTCATATTGTTTGTAATTTACACTACCAATTTTTGAATACTTCTTATCACCCTTAACTCCACACATAAAAGTATTATCAGCTTCAGGCCAAAATGAAATAACCAAAATAACTGCAATAAATAATACTACCACTAAAAAAAATGTAAGCATTCTTTTATTTTCATTCATATTATACCTCTTTTCTCCATATATAATAACATATTTTAACTTTTCTAATCAACAAAATAAATAACTTTTTACAAATTATCCACAATAATAAACATAATAAAGCATATATTTAACCATGAAATATATATTATTAATGATAAAAGGCTTTATAGTTGGAGTGGCAAAAATAATTCCTGGCATAAGTGGCGCCGTTTTAGCAATATCACTAGGAATATATGAAAAATTAATAAGTATAATAGCCAACCCACTCAAAATAAATATAAATGATTTAAAATTCATCGTCAGTATTATGCTTGGCATGCTAACAAGCATTTTATTACTATCAAATTTTATAAAATGGATTCTAACTCTTTACTACGTTTGGGCAGTGTTCTTATTCATAGGCCTAATCATAGGAAGTACAAAAGACATTACCTCAAAAATAACATTAAAAAAAACAAATATTTTTTGTATACTTATAACTATTTTTATCTCATATATATTATTAATTAATCATAATTTTAATATAAAAGAAAATAATCCATATCTTATAATGGGCGCGCTAGAAGCTCTAACAACCATCATACCAGGCATCAGTGGTACCGCTATATTCATCTCATTAGGTCTATATACAAAAATGTTAGAACTATATAATTTACTTATAACCTTTAACATAAACATAAAATTTATTATAGATTTTATAATAGGTTTCATATTAAGCTTAACCCTATGTGCCAAAACAATAAATTACTTATTCAATAAACACCAATCAATAGCATATTCAATCGTTCTAGGGCTTATGATAACGTCATTATTTGTCATGTTTAAATCAATTTTTAAATACAAACTAACTTTATTCAAAATAATTATAGGAATTATCTTACTTATTACAGGATATAAATGCACAAAAAAAATAAATAGTTTTCTATCAAATTATTCAAATTAATTCATAAAATTAAATGAGGTGAAATAATGGACAAAAAATTGCCAAAAATTTTTGCAAATAAAATAAATGAAAAAGCAGGGAATAACGAAACTATCTACTATAGTGATAAACAAGAAAAAGAAACTCAACAAAAAAACAATTATAAAAAAAATATAAATCAAAAAATAAACGAAATATTTAATTCAAACAATTATATTTATAAAGCTGATGTTAAAATAAAGCTCAAAAATGAAACCATAAAAAAAAGAATTGTTGGTCACAACACAACCCATTTAATTACAATTGATAATGAGCTTATTCCCATAACCGACATAATTGATATAGAAAAAACAAATTAAAAAATATCTAGCATATAAAACTGCTAAATATTTTTTATATTTTATTAAACCAAAAAAGGTACACTAAGTAATAATTTTTTATTATAAAAATAAAAACTCTCTAAAAAGAGAGTTAATAATCTTACTGGTCGGGAAAACAGGATTTGAACCTGCAACCCCTTGGTCCCAAACCAAGTGCTCTACCAAGTTGAACTATTTCCCGATAACTGGCGCGCCCAGTAGGGGTCGAACCCGCAACCTTTTGATCCGTAGTCAAACGCTCTATCCAATTGAGCTATGGGCGCAAACCCTACACACAAACGTGGTACACATAAATACTACCACAAACAAAAAAATTAGTCAAGTTCTTTATGCACACAAACAAATTTAACTTTAAAGTAATCAAAAACCCTTGAAAACCAAGGGAAAATTACTCAGATGGTGGTTCCGGACAGAATCGAACTGCCGACACGAGGATTTTCAGTCCTCTGCTCTACCGACTGAGCTACGAAACCAAGATGGCGGTTCCGACGGGAATTGAACCCGCGATCTTCTGCGTGACAGGCAGACGTGATAACCGCTACACTACGGAACCATGGTTGCGGGAGCTGGATTTGAACCAACGACCTTCGGGTTATGAGCCCGACGAGCTACCAAACTGCTCCATCCCGCGATATAAAAGTGGCGGAGGAACTGGGATTCGAACCCAGGCGCCGCTCGCACGACCTGCCGGTTTTCAAGACCGGTCCCTTCAACCGCTTGGGTATTCCTCCAAAAAGTGGTGCCTGAGGCCGGACTTGAACCGGCACGGGATTTGACTCCCGCAGGATTTTAAGTCCTGTGCGTCTACCTATTTCGCCACTCAGGCGTTAAAAACCTAACTAAATAGGTTTTACAAACAAAAATGGTGACCTGTTCGGGATTCGAACCCGAGACCCTTTGATTAAAAGTCAAATGCTCTACCGACTGAGCTAACAGATCAAATGTGGTTGCCTCGGCTAGATTCGAACTAGCGCATGCCACAGTCAAAGTGTGGTGCCTTACCGCTTGGCTACGAGGCAATATAAGTGGTGGAGAGAGATGGATTCGAACCATCGAACCCGAAGGAACAGATTTACAGTCTGCCGCGTTTAACCACTTCGCTACCTCTCCGAGTAATAAGAACAAACTTAACTCAAATAATACATAATCTTTCAAATGGTTGCCTCGGCTGGATTCGAACTAGCGCATGTCGCATTCAGAGTGCGATGCCTTACCACTTGGCTACGAGGCAATATAAAATGGTGCCGGAAATAGGACTTGAACCCACAACCTACTGATTACAAGTCAGTTGCTCTACCAGTTGAGCTATTCCGGCAAAAAAATGGTGGGCGCTATAGGACTCGAACCTATGACCCCCTGCTTGTAAGGCAGGTGCTCTAACCAACTGAGCTAAGCGCCCAAAATAACTCATCAGACGTTACTAAATATATCATTTGTAAATTCATTTGTCAATAGGATTTGCACTTTTTTTAATTTTTTTTAACTGTTTATTAACCCAAAAAGGTAAATTAGCCTTTAAAGTACTAAATCCATGTGCTGTTGGAACAAGTTTTCCTTTTTTTGACCTACCATTAATTTTATAATTAATATTCTTAATACTTAATTTTAAATGTGCCTCCGCCTCATCAACATCAAGTATTTCCACATATATTCTATCCCCAACATTCAAAAAATCATGAATGTCCTTAACAAAACCACTTGATATTTCAGATATATGAATCAAACCAGTATAATATTCATCAAATGTCATAAACGCCCCATATGGTTCAATACAACTTACTGTACCTTTTATTACCTTTCCTTTAACATATTTCATAACAACTAATATCCTTCCTACAAATAATTATAACATGTATAAACAAACATGTAAATTAATAAATTTTACTTAAAATATAAATTAATATATAATATCTATAGAAAGGAGTTAAACATGACTGACGAAGAAAAAATAAAAAACATAATAAATAAATTAAGACCATTTCTAATAAATGATGGTGGCGATATAAAATTTATAAAATATGAAAATAATATTGTATATATAAAAATGTTAGGCGCATGTGCCGGATGCAATCTTATCGACGTAACATTAAAAGAAGGGGTTGAAACCGCTATCAAAGAAGAAGTTCCAAGTGTTAAAGAAGTTATAAACCTATCTTAATATTCTAACCACTCAATTGTTGGAATACTAAGAAAAGTTTTATAAAACCGATATAACTTTTTCATCAGCTTCTCATATTCATAAGCCCTATTTATAAGTTCTGAAAGATCATCATCTTTTTTTTTGCCCTTAATTATCTCTTCAATCAAATCAAAATAATAAGTTGGATATAACATCCGCGCCAAAAAAATTAAATACTCATCATATGACAAATTGTTTTTATTAAAATAATTCACCATATCATCAAAAATATCTAATCCAGAAAAAAACTTACTTTTCAAATACTCCACCACATCTCTAACCCTATAATCAATTAAAATGTTAAAAGGATTATAAAAATCATAACTGTCCTCTAAATACTCCACTCTCTTATGAGAAAACGACAAAAAAGCATTTTTTTCTATTGAATTAAAAAGTTGAATTGCCGTCTCACCAAAAGCCAAAAAATAACTAAAACTTTCCCTCATTAAAGGATAATTATAACCAAGCATATTTACTTGATATTCCAAACTATCATTTTTTAAAGCCCATATACTGCCATTATTAATCACCATATCACTAAAAATTATTTTACTAGAAAAAAAGGCCACATCGTCAAAAGAAATTTTTTTATCATAATAAACAGTTAACATCAAAACATAATATTTACCATCAATAAAAGTTAAAACATTACCATCCTTATTAACAATAATATGATGAACATATATATTGTTATTCAAAAGGTAAAGGTGTCTATCATATATTTTTTTAACCTCATCTATATCATCTAAATACTGTACAAAAAAATATCTCCACTTACCTATAAAAAAATAGTATCCGCGCATCGTTTGAAAAATATTTTCTGGATAAAGATTATAATAAAAATTAATTACATTTTTCATAAAATCCCTCATAAAATTTTATGCATGCAAAAAAAGAAAAACACTTAAAAATATAACATTTGGGTTTTGGCATATACCAAATACATTTTTTTGAATATGTTATATTGAAAATAAAGAAGGGGTGGATTATATGTGTAATAATACTGACAGTTCATGTATTTCCGAAATATTAACCGTTATTAACATTTTACAAGATAATGCTGAATGTTCAGACAGTTGTCTTGATACATGCGATCGAGGATTTCTAGGAAATACAGTTTCTACTTTAGGACTTAATACTAGACCAGTTATGCTCTACACAAGTGCAGGTGGTGGTACACCTTGGAAAATGCCAACAACAAAAGAAAACATAGACTGCTCAACTGGAGGCAATTGTTCAAGCGTCTTCCGTGTTGAAAAAGTTGATGGTGATTGTGCAACATTTCGAGTATTAATGGCTAACCCAGACGTCAGTGCATCATATCCTTATGTTGCTACGAATTCATTTTTCACAATGAATTTAAAATGCGTTTGTTGTCTAAAATGCTTAAATGATACTTATGTAGATGCCGTATAACAAAAAATTCCTTTAATTAGGAATTTTTTTAATAAAATTATTCAAAATAATCTATTTTCATACTCTTTTTAACTTTTTTCATCGTATCTTGAGCTATTTCTTTAGCTTTTTTATTACCATCCATCAAAATTCTATCAACTAAATCTAAATTTGCTTCATAATAAGCTCGTTTTTCTCTAATAGGTTTTAAAAATTCTAACATTATCTTAATTAACTCACGTTTACAAGAAACACAACCACGTTTGCCTTTTTTACATTCATCACAAACTTTATTTATGTTATCATTACCTAATAATTTATGATAATAATAAACCATACAAACATCTGGATTAGCCGGATCATCAACTTTTATCTTATTAGGATCAGTAACTGCTGACATAATTTTTTTACTAATAGTATCATCATCATCTACAAGAAAAATAGCGTTTCCTAAACTCTTACCCATTTTTTCATTACCATCAAGACCTTTTATTCTGGATATTTCACTTAAATAAGCCTCAGGCGCACATAAAACATCACCATAAATACTATTAAACTTATGAACTATCTCCCTACATTGTTCCAAAAGAGGCAACTGATCTTCACCAACAGGCACTAATTCACCCTTAAATGCTGTAATATCAGCCGCTTGACTAACAGGATAACCTAAAAAACCATAAGTAATACTTTCCCCACTTTCTCCAAAAAGTTCCTTCTTTTGCTTTATTTCATTTTTAACAGTTGGATTTCTTTGCAATCTAGCAATCGTTACTAAATTAGAATAAAAAACCGTAAGCTCAGCAATTTCACTTATCGTAGATTGAATAAAAATAGTTGCCTTATTAGGATCTATACCAACTGAAAGTAAATCAATAACAAGATCACGAACACTCTTACGTACCTTTGAAGGATTATTAAAATTATCCGTTAACGCCTGAACATCAGCTATCTCAATAAAAGTATCAAACTTATCTTGTAAAATAGTCCAATTCTTTGTAGCTCCAAAATAATGCCCAATATGTAAATGTCCAGTTGGTCTAATTCCCGTTAAAATTGTTTTTTTCATAATTAATCACCTTTCTTTTTTAACAAATACCTAAAGATTTATTTATTGTATATAAATATAAAGCAACCAAAAATTCACGATTTAAAAATGGTATATATTTATAATCAACCTTATTAGCATCTATCGCTTTATAAAAATATTTCACAATACCTGCTCTACCAATCAAATTATTTATATCTTTATTTTTAACCTTACTTACAATTTCATCAAAGCTAACTTCATAAGTGTTAGAAAGCGCCTCTAAAAGTTCCCTATTATAGTTTTTAATATTATAAATATTTGACTCTTCTAAATTAAACATAAAACCAGCCATTTCCACAATATCATTAAAATTGTTATAATAAGTTTTACCATCAATTAATTCCTTAAAAGCCTCTAAATTAAATACCTTACTCAAAATTTTATTATCACTTTTAAAAACATCCCTTAGATTTTTATCAAAACTATCAATATATTTATTATAATTTTTAATCAAATTATATTTTTTAAAAGTAAACTTATTACCATCTAACTTGCCATATATTTTTAACGTGTCATTATACCCCAGCTTCATTGTCCTTTTCGCTTGATTTTTATCAAAAACTAGAAATGAACCAATATTATTTCTTGGCGCAATATACGTTATTGGAATACTCTTATCTTTAATATTCTTCTTAAAACCAATTGCCCGTAAATCAACCGCTATAATTTCATCTGCTCCCATATCTATAGCCAAATTAATTGGTAAATTATCATAATACCCACCATCAATATACAATTGACCATCTATAGGATATGGTTTAAACGCTGGATAGCAAGATGCTGAAGCAATAACATAATCCCTTGTATTTTCTGGTGTTAAATCCTTTTTTAATTTAATAACAGGCCTATTCAAAGATAAATTATAAGTAACAATTCCATAATCAATATTAGAATTAAAAAATCTATAAGGTTTAAATGCCTTATCAAAAAGTTTTTTCAACTTATAAACATCTAACCCACCATCATTTATAAAATTTTTAGCATATTCAGCATATATCTTAGCTAAATTATCATCTTGTTTAGAAGTAAAAGCCTCTTCATCAAAAAGATTTTTAAAACTAATACTACGCCATACCCTCAAAGCCCCTTTTAAATCCTTTTGAACAACAAACACACCATTAACTGCTCCTATAGAAGTTCCCGTAACAATATCAACTTTTTTGTGTAATTTTTTTAAAGCAAAACAAGCCCCTATTTCATAAGCCCCTTTTGACCCTCCACCTGATAACACTAATCCTAATTTTCCCATAATAACTCCTCCAACATAATTATACTACAAAGTTAATTTTTTTAATAATCTAGACATAAAAACAGAAATAAGATACAATAATAAAAAAGGAAGATGAACATGATGACATTTATTTACCACATAGCAATAACTTGCGCATTATTTTTTATATATAGTTTCATTGGCTGGCTTTTTGAAGTACTACAAGCAATAATTAAAAATCATAAATTTATAAACAGAGGCTTTTTAATTGGACCAATAGTTCCCATTTGGGGAGCAGGCGCCATATTAATATCACTTTGTTTAAAACAAACAGATAATATATTTTATATAATAATACTATCAATTTTAATTGGTTCAATTTTAGAATACATTGTTAATTATTTAATGGAAAAAATCTTTAAAGCCCGTTGGTGGGATTACTCAAAACTACCTTTCAATTTAAACGGCCGTATTTGTCTAGCCTCTTCATGCACCTTTGGAATAGGCGGCCTTCTCGTTATAAAAATCTTAAACCCATTATTTATCAATCTAATTAAATCAATAAATAAAATATTTTTAATAATTATAATAACAATATTACTCGTTATTATAATAACCGATTTTATAATATCTTGCAACATCATTCAAAAATTAAAATTATCCGCCGAAACAATACGCAAAGATTACACCGAAGAAATATCAAAAAAAGTTAAAAGTGTTTTAATGGAAAAATCCTTATGGTTCAAAAGATTACTCAAAGCATTTCCAAACATTTCATTATACAAAAAATAAGCTTTCTAAGCTTATTTTTCATAAACTCCAAATGATAAGTCACTGTTAAATTCAAATTCAGTATTCTTTAAAACACGTCGACTACCAAAATTATTATAATATAAAATTGTATCATCATACTGATAATAAATACTATTTTTCAAATAAATAACGCTATTTGCATTTGTTGTTTTAAATAAGTAAGTCTTTATACTATCCTTCTTATTACTTCTATAAACCTTGTAATAAGAGTTTTCTTTTTGATAAAAATAATAATAATTACCAATTTTATAAACCATATCATAACCTTTAACTTTTAAAGAAACATAATTATTAAATAACTTCCCATCCATAGCTTCCTTTAGGCTCATATCTTCCCATTTACCATTAAACGTTTTTAAATTATCCTTACCATGAAACTTTTCCACAGTTTCATTTTTTATACTTATTTTATACTGCACGCCCGCATCCTTATCAAACAAATAAACATCAGAGCCTATAGCCCCTTCAATATAAGAATCAAAAGAAATATCATCATAACTTCTAATGTCAACTTTTTGACCATTGATTACATTAATAACATGAAACATTTTAAAAGTATAATTTTCTGTATAATCTGCCACAATATAATATTTGTCAAAAAAATAACTTATTGGTTTTTTATAAACATCATTTTCAAAAATCTTAACATAATTTTGTTTTCCATTAAACAAATTCAATCCCTTATAATTCTCGGCAACTAAATAATTATTATCCAAAATGTTTTTTTCATAAAGCACCTGTGTATTAGAAAGTTTAACTGCTGAAGCTGTATCTTTATATTTAGATAAATCATATTTATATTTTTTCAAAGTTTTAATATAATTTTTAATTTTATAATCATTAATGTCGTGTCCATAAGTAACAATACCATCTTTTAAACACATAACATCCGTTAAAATTTTACCATTTTTAAAAATTGGCAAAACACAATCATATCCATCAACTTTCTTATATACTATTTTACTTATAACCTTCTCAGCTTTATTATAATTTTCATTAACACTAAAACTAATTTTAAATTTTTCATGTCCCACTTCAAAATAATATTCATTATTCTTAACAGTTAACTGTTCATTTACCTTAAAATTACCAGTTGTATAATTTATATTATGTCCACTATCAAACAAAAACAATAAAAATTTAAGCATCAAAAAAGTAGTTAAAAAAATAATTAGTGTTTTAAATAAATACTTCAAATTACTTACCTCCTAAAACTACTCCCCGTTTTTAGATATATCATGAAGTTCATTCTTTAGTCTTCTACTTTCTTCATCGGTAATTGCTGATTCATATTGTCTTTTTTCCTGCATCATATACTTAGATAAAACAGTTTCAATTTCTTTTAAAGCTCCCTTAGAAAGACAAGTTAAATAAACAGTTTCCTTAACAGTATCAATTATTGCCTTACCCCAAATAAGTCCCATTTTTAAAGTTAAATCATTAAACATATCTGGTGTAATTGTATAATAAAAATAACCAAACAATAATCTTTTTTGAGCAAGAATTAATCTTTTATCAGTTAAAACAATAACATAAGTAGAATTAAAGCCAAAAAGATTAGGTGTTTTTTGAGCCGCAAAAGCATAAAGTACTTCCTCATCATCATTTATATGATCAGCCACAACTTTACAATGTGCCTCTAATCTCCAAGCAATAGTTGCTGGATATCTCCTTTTAAAATCTAATACCTTGTCATAAATAACATTTCTCACACTATCTATCCTCTCCAAATTGCTTATGTTTTTCATCAAATAAAGGAACAAC
The DNA here is from genome assembly GCA_934183155.1 of uncultured Bacilli bacterium. Lineage (GTDB taxonomy): Bacteria > Bacillota_I > Bacilli_A > RF39 > UBA660 > Coprosoma. The sequence goes on from CAKPSB010000004.1 coordinate 68,848, forward strand.
ACTATCAATATCACATAACTCAAATCTATACTTTTGACTAACTTCTGGATATTTCTTATGATCGACTTCACTTAAAAACATTGAAACCGGTCTAACCCATAAGCTCATATCACCATATAACTTTCTATATAAAACGCATTTCTCGTTAGTTTCACTATGAGTTACCAAATCAATCACTAAATATTTGTCACCTTTAAAATGCCTATAAATTGCATTCAATTTAATATCGCGCATAAAACAAAACTCCTTAAAAATATTTTATCATATTTTTCATTTAAAAACTATTAAATAAATAATTTTAAATAATCATTAAAAAGAATTTAATTTTGAAAATTAATATGTTCATTCGTAATTAATGGATATTGAATCAACAAAGAATTATTTAAATCTTCCTTATACATGTCAATTGCACTAATTTGATGATTATCATAAGTTGTATAATAATAAATTCCTTTATTTGTATTACAGCAAGATGTATATATTGTAATTTCAAATTTACCATCGCCTAAATCACAACACCCTCTTTGTTGATTAACCGAATCCAAAATATGAAAAAATTGACTAACACTTTCATTTTCACTATCCTTTGAAATTGAATTCATCTTAACAAACGCCACTCTAACAAAACGCGACATACTAGATAAATCACCAGGTAATCCTAAACCCCCTAATCCTCTACTATAAACATCCAAATTTAATTTATCACTAAATGTATTATCTAAATTTTTAGAAGACAAATGACGATAATTATTTAAATTAAACATTTGCTTATCAAAAGTAGGATTATTAGTTAAAACTCCTACCGGATTATCATAAACTTTTAAACCATCCCTCACAGCTTCCAAAGTAATAGACTCACAAGAATCAGAAATAATCCAATGAAGTTGAGCCGTTGGCAAACTTTCACTAAAAGAATCGTCGGTAATATTAATATTATTAAGTAACTTTCTTACTTCCTTAACCGAAGAACACTTTCCAAGTAAATATGGAATTAATTCAAATTGAGCTATATTTTCTTTTTCCAAAACTTCTTTTCCATAATAAGCATTTCCCACAAAATTAAGTCCTGCCATAGCCAAACCTTTTTCATTTACTGCATCATAGTATAATGGATAATCATTTGAAACAAAAGCCATCCCAATCATCGCATAATGATTAGTTAAATCAGCTACTCGTTTAAATTTAAAATTAAAATTTCTTGGTGTTATAGTAACTTTCTCATTAAAAGAAACCTCATAATCCAAAGTTCTTCCAAAATAAAAATCTTTTGTTTTATATGTTGCTGCTGTACACATATATTCACCACTTTCTAAATAAATAATTAACTTAACTTCATTATACCATCTATACAAATTTTTATATCATACTTTAATGCAATACACAAAATTTACACAAAAGAACAGCAATTAATTGCCATTTCATCTCAGCAGTAAGCGCATCAGGTGAAACTTCCGCATTATTTTGTTTTTCTTCATTCATAAAAAGCCTCCTATTAACATAGCAAAAAAAGTCAATAATAATTTTGATAAGTCATTTTATTGACATATAAATCTAATATTAAAAATTCATGAACTATTTTCATGAATTAATTATCATCAAGTATTACTTGACCATCTATAATTGGTATGTTTGGAAAACTAGCATCCATTAAAGTAATATTTCTAACTGGAGCAGTTGGATTAACTATCTCAACAGTTTGTGTTTCCATTGTCATAACAATAGATTTAACACTACCATCAAAAGTATGACCACCATCACTAGCTATTTGTTTATAATATATTGCATTACTGCCAGAAGGTGCAAACGGAACATTATTAAAAACCGCATTCCCATCTTGATTAGTTACTACCTCCATTCCAACTATAGTTCCCGTACTATCAGTTCTTATAAATTTAGCACCAACAACCTGCACACCGGTACTAGCCTCACCAGTATCAGTTACATGAAGTGTTAAAACGCCTTTAGCACTTATAGTAAAAGCATAAGTATCTGTTCCATCAACAATAGTAACACTTTTAGGATTAAGCGTTGAAGCATCATATCCACCAGCTACCGCTTGGGCATTATATATCCCTTCAACAAGCTCAATACTACCTTTTCCATTTGTTATTGGAATTGTATGTCTTGCCAAAGTATCATCTCTCCCCCTTCTATCTTAATATTTGGATAATTTTTATCCATAAGCAAAGTTGTAATAAATTGTTTTTTTTCATTATTAATATTTATTGAATATACTCTTTCACTTTTAGCGATTAAAGGAATAACTAATTGATAAACAAATAATTTATATACCTCATTATCACATACTGGTATTTTTAATTTTCCAAAGCAATCAGTCTTACCACTAAAAACAGTTTTATTAAACTTATTTTTTAACCTAACATTTAAATTAGAAATAACATTTTCATTATTCCAAATTTTAACATAGATATAACTTTTTTTCATAACTCCCCCTCTACGCCTCTACACTCCAAATGACTAAAGTAGAATAATCTTCATCTTCAAATAAATCAGCACTTGGCTTAAGAAGCAATCCCTTATTAGTAGAAAAAGTAACATTGCTTACACTAACATTTCCACCATTATCGCTAGATTCATATACTAATTGTCTACTTGTATTCAAAGCAATTTCATCATTATTAAATTTTTTAAAAACCAATGAATCAATTAACACTTTTCCACTTTTCTCCATCATTGGATTAATATAATTTATATAAAGTTTCCAATTAGTACTATCTACCCTACTATCAACCACCGTCACAATCGTTTCATCTTTTTTAGACAAAGTAACCGGCTTAACCGATAAAGGTATCATATTAAAAACAATATTTTCTGTCACCTTTAAAAGCGTCAACTCTCCCATAAAAGGAATAACAATCTTTCTTTCACTATAAATTCCATTAAAACAAGAAGTTAACTTAATAAAACTATTATTAACACTACCGACATTAGCTTCAAAAAAACCAGTCTCATCAGCATTAACAATTAAACTTTTATCATCATAATCCAATCTAACATTCGAATGAGCTATAGTATGTCCAGATATAGTATTTGTAGAATTTAAAATTGGATGAACATTAACTTTTAACATTCCTAATGTTAATATTTTTATATCTTGAAACTTAAAATTATTCATATCTGATAAAGAAGTTAATTCACTATCTGTAAAATTATGAGACAAAATAGTCGTCGTATCTTTATCAAAAACACCCGATATTTTTGAAAATTCATCTTCCTTAAACCAACAAAATGCTGGGGTATCGTCAAGTGAACATGCATCTAAATAATCAAGAGCATATATCCACATATTTATTCGGCTAAATAAAAACATAAAATTAACCGAATTATTTGTATAAAAAGGCTTGGCGTTTTTTGTATAAAAATTAACATATTTAGGATTATCCAATATAAAATTTTGATTAGAACCCTTAAAATAAATATTATAATTATCAGTTGGTGTATTCATATAAGTATTAATAACTGATATACTAGCTCCTTGCAAAACTTTAAAATCACCAAACACATTCCACATTGGAACTCTTTGATGACTTTTTTCAATAAAAGTAAATTTAGCCATCTGTTCTATTAAAACATTGCGCGCTCCATGTGTTGTTGTTATAGCAAAACCATTTCCTGTCGTTAAAAGAAATTCCGCCCCATGACCAACTATTAAATCAAGTCTATTAGTACCATTCATAAGTTCTTTATTAGTAGTAATACTAACATTACTATTAGGAACAATCTTAATATAAGAAGGTATAACATCATTAAAAAAGAAAACAGTATTTGTATTTGAACTACTAGTAATTGTACTATTTCCACCAATTATAATTCTATTAGAATCACATACTTTTTGTGCAGTAACTCCATTTGTATCACTAGCCGTTATAATAGAATCAACAATTTTAGTCACACCATAATAATTACAAGAAAGTTCAACCCCATTAAAATTAACATTATTATATTCAACAGTTAATTTAGAATAATTTGGATGTGAAGGAACATAAACAACCCCATAAGTATGAGAACTAATTATATTCATGCTTTTTAAAACAATCTTTTTATTTGTCACACTAACACCTATCACATCAGTGCTTTCCGTCAAATTATTTGTATATGTATGCTTAACATTGTTAAATGTTCCATCAATTACTACACTATTTTTACTAGAATTTATAACAAATCCCCCAGTTAAATTAATATCATTACCAAAATAAATATAATTATAATTATTTTCTTCACTCAATACTTGACTTAACTCCTCACTATTACTTACCACAATAGTATTATCATCTATTATCTGCATAATAACCACTTTCCTTTATTATAAAATATGAAACAAAAAAATATTTAAATAATTAATTTTCATTAAAAAATCACAATATGCTTCAAATAAAATTGCACATAAAAAGCAGATATTTTTATCTGCTTTAATAGATCATTCTATCTCTTTCCTTTATTTTCATATTTGTCATTTTATTTACACTGTTTAACAAATCAGAAGATAAACTATCAAGATTGCTATTTGATTTTTGTATTTTAGAATCAATGTTATTGATTCTACTATAATATTCCCTCAATATACCACCTAATCCATACAAATATTCCTTATATGGAAAATCATTTGGTATATCAAAATTACAACATTCAACTGCCCTAGATAAATTTTTTGAACAGGAATCTATATGACTTTTGCAATATCTATATATACCATCTTTTGGATAAGAAAATTTTGTCATAAATATACCTTTCTATGACTCATTATCAATATTTTTTTTCAAACAAGAATTCACTTCAGCTATATCTGAATATAATTTGTTTGAAACATTTCTCAATTTATTTGCAAAATCCACATATTGTTTTTTATCTTGAGCAATAGTATTAAAATAGAATGATGCTTGATCACCTACCCATTCCTGCGTTGTAGTAGGAACTTCAGCAAATCTATTAAATAAATTATTAATTTCATTATTAAATTCATTTGCTAAAGTATTTATTTCTTTTGCAATACTATCGACTTCAATAGTGTTTATATAAGAAATAGCCATACTAAGTCACCTATTTCCTTCCGCTATTTTCCTCTCCTGGCGTTCACGTTCTTCCTTTTCTTTCTGTTCTCTTTCAACCTGTTCTAAACGAGATTTTTCTCTTTTAAAACCATCAAGAGAATCATTTATTGCTGGTTTAATGGTATTATTTAAATAATCAAGAGTTTCCCTCATATCATTTTTTAACATCATAACCGTTGAAGACACTTTAGCAGGATTATCATTAATTAAATACTTCGATTTTATTTCAGTATTAAGGTCATCAGTATCTTTAACTGCCAAAGACAGCATAGTAATAATAGAATCTAAATTTGATTTTAACTTTCCACATTTAACTATATCATTTTGACATTGTGTAATTGATGACATAATAACCACCTCTCATATTAATTAATCAATACGAATTTGTTTAGCATTAGAACGAATTTGTTCAGCATCAGAAGTAACATTTTGACTAATATCTTGTGATGCTTGCTTCCAGTTATTCCATGCTTCATTAGCTTCATCTTTTCCTTGCCTCATTGTTGAAACATAAGCTTGTAGTAATTGTTTTACAGCACGAATAAAATCACGAGCCGCTGTATTAACCTCTCCTTTAAGAGCATTGTCAATATCGCCTTCCTCATTAAATTCATCAATAATTGCTTCAATTTCCTTACAATATGTTTCAATAGCTTGTTTTAACTGTTCCATGCCACTTTCGCTCATACCAACAAAGCCGCCGCTCCACATATTACCAATGTTAGCTGAAGTAGTGCCAACCAGATTATCAAAAAATGCTTTGCCGCCTGTTAAAGCATCATTAACTCTATCATCAAATTCATGCTTCAAATTTCCTAAAACACTTTGTACAGACATCTAATTCCTCCCCTTTATTAAATTTTCATCTGCTTCACCCATTCTTGAAACAATTTGATTAATTTCATTTTGTAAGCCTTCAAAAGTTTGCTCTAACGCCTCACTAATTGTTTTCTTATCATTTTGCATATTTTCTTTAAAGATTTCAGCAGAGTGTCCTACCCAAGCATCATCAACACTTGCTCTCAAACTTTCCATACTACCATTCATTTTTGAAATAGTATCTTGAATTACATGTGTTCGCAAATTGTTTATAGCTTGTTGAACACCATTAGCATCAGCCCCAATATCAGCATTGCCTATTTGTAAAGCCATTAATATCTACCTCCCAATCTTTTCTACTGACTTAATTTTGCTTTTAGTATCTTCCGTACAACTTTGAAATAATGAAGCAAAATATTTATCATTTTCACGTACCTTTTTAATTAACGTAGTCAAATCATCAGAATAACTTGTAAAATTTTGTTTAATAATTAAATAGTTTTCGGCTAACTGACAGTAATAATCAATAAGTTTACTACAAGCCTGACCTTGATAATGCATTGGTAACTTATTTACACAAGCATCAATTTTGTCAAATATTTCAGATATTCTATCCGAATAATCTAACACTTCAATGCTTAAACTACTAAGTTCGTCTTCCTTTATACCCATAACAAAATCTTTCATTTTCCTACGCTCCTTCATATGAAAATACTAAAATGCTAACATAGCTACCCTATGTTCAACTTCATTATAACATAAAAACAATAAAAAACAACATTTTTGGTAAAATAACACCTATTTACAAAACAAATTCATTATATTTTTAAAATTTACCTATTTAAAAAAAGCATACTCTTTTAAGCATACTTTTTATTAAAAAATAACTAATTCTGTTCCATTTTTAACATCACTATCTTTGATAAATATGTTTTTTTTATATATCTTTCCTGTTCTTCTATTACATAAACAAGCATTTTTCTTTATTGGATATACTTTGGAAACATCATTAACTAATTTACAAAGTAATTCACAAACTTCACCAATGGTTTTATTAATAGGAATATACATTTCGTATATTTCTTCAATTTCAGGAACATATAACTTAATTAAAACTTTATATTCCATTACTCATCACCATCCATAACCATCTTAATAACCTTATAATCACCATTATTTACATTAAATGCTAATCCAGTATAATTATACTTTTTATCCTCAGTACTTACCTCTTTAGTTGTAATTAAACTTTGATTAGCAAATCCTGTTCCAAACCATAAACCATTTGATGTATTCACTTTATCAAACCATTCTTCTAATTTAAGATTTCTAATTTTATCATAATCATCAACTAAAACATAAATATTCTTTTTACTATTTTGAAGATGATTAAATAAATTCTTAAATATCTCAACGCCACCTTTAGAAAGCTTTCTTTTATATTGTCCTGCACCAATTATAATATTTATACCATAATCCTGAGCTTCAGTTCTAGTTAATACATCCTTCTCTAAAGCTCCAAATACTAAATCAATATCTTCATTAAACATTTTTATATCCAATATTGGTTGCTTAAATAAATCTAACATATCAACAACCCTCACCTTAACGTTTGACACTTTTGAAAGAATAGCTGACAAAGCATAAATAAAATTCATATTTTCTTTTATACTTCTTCCCGTAAATAAATGTATTTTTTCAGATAAGAAATTATATTTAGCAATATTTTTTTCATAAAAATTATAACCAATTGGAACATCTGATAATGTTGTAACATACTTAATCAAGTCATCGCTTGAAACATCATCAGGAACTTTAGCAAGTTGTTTAACCTTCGTTTTATAAAAATCAACACACTTACTAGCATAATTATTAATAAGATCTAATTCTGTATCTTCTTCTGATATAAATGCCGTTTGAAATTCGCAATAAGAATTAGCATCTTCACCAATTTTACAAATACCTCTACCTAAAGCTCTTTTAGGAATAAGTCCTCTTCGACAATTAGTAATATTTCTATATTGAGAATCATCATTAAGTTGCATAACTATAGTATGATTAAAAAACTGTAACTGTCTTTGCCTTAAAGCATTAGTTCCACCAACACTCAATATAAACACTACACCATATTTAACCGAATCTCTAAACAAACTAGTCATTAATTCATCTAGCCTTGGATTTTCTTCAATAAATATATCAAAACTATTTATTACAGTTACTATTAAAGGCAACTTATTTTTACTAACTTTATTATAATATTCAAATGAACCATTATAATCAGAAAGAAGTTCTTTTCGTTTATCCAATTCATCTATTATCAAATCTAAAACTCCACCAACTTTTTCCATATCATCTTGGAATACCACTTCACCGACTTGTGGAAATTTAGCAAATTTTTTTAATGTTTCCGCGCCAAAATCAATAATATAATAAGCAATTTCTGCCGGTCCATGTTCAATAACACTAGCCCAAATTATCGTCGACAATAGCCTATCAATACCTGAGCCATTTTGTCCTATAATCGCAATACTCCCCTGTTCCAAATCTAGCTCAAGTATACCCTGCTCCTGCCTTCGTGGTTCATCATATTCACCAACTGCTAAATTATATTTATATGGAATTGGCTTAGCTCTATTATATTTTTTATATAAATCACTCAACAAAATATTCGTGCTTACGTTTTCAAGCCACAAAGGTTGACTCTTTAATACTATTTGTTTACTAATATCTGAAATATAAGAAACTATATTTAATAACTCTTCACCTTTGCTTTCTCTTTTTTCTAAAGCCTTTTCCTCATAATAACCAATAGTTCTACCAATATTATCAATATACTCGATAGACTCATCTATTTTATGCACAGACATATCTGAAGGATAATATTTAGCGCCTGCCCAAGCAGATTGACCCAAATTATAATAATCATCATTTCCTACCTGCAAATAAAAAGCTCCTGTTTGTTTCAAAAAAGCAGCATCTGGCTTTTTTAAAATTTCATTTGAATCACTTTTGTCTTGCACCTTTAAACATACTTTAAATTTTGAGTTTGACCATATTTGATCATTAACAACACCACTTGGTTTTTGTGTAGCAAGAATAAGATGTATCCCCAAACTTCGTCCAATACGAGAAGTAGATATAAGTTGATCCATAAATTCTGGTTGTTGTTGCTTTAACTCCGCAAATTCATCACATATTATCAATAAATGACTTAACGGTTTTTCCACCATACCTTTTCTATAAAATTGTTGATATTTATAAATATTCATAGAACCTTCTTTTAATTTTTCTCTAGCTTCATTGAATATTTCCTGCCTTCTTTTCAATTCACTTTCAATCGCAGCAATTGACCTAAAAATTTCAGACTTATCCAAGTTAGTAATAGTTCCTGCTAAATGAGGTAATTTTATTCCTAATTCGGAATTTTCAAAGCTCATCGCAAGACCTCCACCTTTATAATCAATAATGACAAATTGAACTTCGTCAGGGCTAAAATTAACCGCTAAAGATAAAATATAAGTTATTAACCACTCTGACTTACCAGAACCAGTAGTTCCCGCAACAAGGCCATGTGGTCCATACGCTTTCTCATGAATATCCATTTTAAAGATTTCTCCGCTTTGATCTACTCCAATTGGAACAGATAAACTTATTACTGGATTATTATCACTCCATCTTGCCAAACTATTCAACTGTTCAACCCTTCCCAACTTATAAAGCTCTAAAAATGATAAAGAAGATGGTAATTCATATTTTTCCTTCTCAACAGTAATAGGAATATTAGCAAGCATTTGAGCATAAGTATAAATATCTATTGCTCCAAAACGGTTAAAGTCGGCTTTAAATTTTCTTTGCTTATCACCAACTTCACTAGTCACAATCGCAGACTCACTCTCACTGATACATATAAAATCTGATGTTTCACTAGGCAAGGTAGAAATACTATCAGAAGTTACAATAATAGAAAAACCCATATTTCTTTTATAATGCAATATTTTATTAATAAGAGAAACATTTCTAACAGCAGTCATATCATCAATAAAAAATAAATAATAAGGTCTAAAATCACGAAAATCTTTTTTAGCATTCTTACTATCACCATCATCTTCTAATTTAACATCATCACTATCAGCAACCCTTGCATCAAATGTTTTTTCCAAATCAGTAGCTATAGTTGATAATTCTTCTACATCAGTAGCAAAATATCTTATAGTCCTCTGATTATCCCAACAATGTGGAATAATTTTTAAATATTCCCATTTTTGTGGTTCTTTAGTAAAAATTACTATTTTTAAATCAGTATAAGAATGAAATGTCATCATCTGAAGAAACACACAATCCATAAATTGTTTAATTAAATTAGGCTCACCAACTATTGCATTTACACTTCTTTCAGTAAATGTATAACTTATTGGTACATCATTAATTATCAATGAATCATCTACAATTTTTTGAAGCTCCACAAATAAATTATCCTCATCTTCAAGAGTAAACTTCTCCTTTGGAATATTTATTTGTAATTTAGTAGAAACACTTCCTATCCCTAAACGTAATGACAAAAAGTCATCATGATCTATATTTCGTTGCCACAATTCCTTCGTTTTACCACTAATAATTTTTAAACACTGCTCAGCAGAAGGATGATTAAGCATAATTATGCTCTTTTGTTTTTCTTTTATAAGATATATTTGCCTTTTTTTGTTTATTAAATATTCTTTGTATTTTTTTTGACGTTTTTCCTCACGTTTCTTTATTCTTTTTTTATTAAAACGTCTAGTGATGCTAGGCCATAATACCGCACCAATAATAGTTACTGCTACTGTACCAATGGAAACATAAAATCTAAAAGAATTTGCTCCTCCTTGCATATACATACCCAAAAAACCAATCATAGATAAAACTGACGCACAAACCATTGTCAATTGTGGACCTATTGTTAATATTACTGGAATATCATCATCTTGTACAGGTACCGGTGGTTCATCTATATCAACAGTCTCTTTCTCAATAATAAAATTAAATCTAGGAGCTTTAAAATAATAATCTTCTTTGCTAAAAACAGGAGCATTGTTTTGTATCACACTTTGATTTTGCGATAAAAAATAATCCGGTTCTGTCGTATGACTTTGTAAACCTCCGCTTTTTAGTTTTAATAAATTATTAGGATTATTAACAATTATTCTAGAGCCAACAAATATAATTTTCAAACCATAGAAGAAAATATAATCACCACTCATGAGTTTTATTCCACTCATAGCTCTTTGCCCAGAAATAAAGAAATGATTAGAATTTGTTTCAATAGTCCAAACGCAATTGGAACCTGTAGGCATAACTTTCATAACTTCCATTGCCCCACTATTATATGGAAAATATATATCACAATTTGGATCATTACCAATAGTAACCTGCTTTAAAACATCCAAATAATATACATTTGAATCATACTTTGGAATAGATATCATATTAAAATTATCTTTACCTGTACTAGATACAATATTATATATTTTGTAAGGAATTAATTCGTTACCACCCACGCTAAATTCTTTTGAGACTAAATCTTTAGATAATTGAACAATCCATTTATTGCTATCATTCGAAAAAATATTAACTATAAGTTTATCATTTACATACATTGGATACATACCACTTACTTTAGTAGGTAAATTTATACTCATGAAAATATCATCATTAAATAAATATACTATCATATGTTACCTCTCTTCATTCTTATAATAACTATCTTACTTTTGAATTTTCAATTGAAATATTATGTTCAGCACAATATTGATCCAAATCTTCATAAAAACGATTTGTATCAATATTATAATCTTCTGGCACATCGAAAAGTATCGATTCAACTAATTGATCGGTCACAGCCTTTGCTTCATCATAGTTCATATCAGAAGTGATATACTTATTAAAATACATATTAGAAATATAATCATATATTGGATAATACCCAGAAGGAGCAACACTAATAGAATCACTATGAAAATCATCATATTGCATTTGCATTAATTCCAAAATTACTGTCGCATAATTTTTATCACCATTAAATTCATCCAATTTATGAGCATAATAACTTAAACTATGATTAACATAATCAGATAAATCATAATTATCAATACAATCCAAAATAACTTTATGATAATTACTTTGTAACTGATAAGCAATATCATTTTCCTCATATCCAAATAAACTTACTGCGAACAATGAATTAAGAGCCTCTGCGGTTATAGTGTTATTAAAGTTTTGTCCTTCAACTTGTACCTTAACCTGTTTCCCGTCCACATTATACACACCAGTTCTTAAGCAATGGCTTAATTCATGAAAAATAACTTGATAATCCCATGTACCTTTTTCATAATGTTTATCTTTCAAAACATAAATTTTGTTTTCAGTTCGCACATAACAGCCTGAAGCATCACTACTTAAAGTCACTTGTGATAACTCGAATTGATCACACTCTACAACTTGCAAAGTTTTAATGTTCTCATATAACACCCTCAATTCAACATCAGGATAGTTTTTTACAACGGACGTACAATATTCATATAATAAATCTTTAAAATCGCCAGAAATTGATGTATTATTATCAATAGCTTTGTATAACATATCCAAAGTAATATCTTTTTTTTCAAATACCATATCTAAATAATCCATGTCATAAATATAAGTATAATTTAACCAATTACTTTCTAAATATGTATCTACAACTAAATCATCACTATTTTCCTTTGTCGCATTATCCACCATTGTTTGTATTTCATCATTTTCATTTGTTGAATCACTTGAAACATAATTCTGAACTTCATTCTCATCTAAAACTTGTGTCATAGAATATTTTTGTTCAAATTCACTTACTCTTTGATGACTATTATAAACAGATAAACATGTCATGAGCATTGACAAAGTTAAAGTTGCCGTAACACCACCAATAATAACTTTAGGAACAAATTTTAATTTTTCTTTTATAGAATCTCTATTTATATTCATTACATTTGGTACTGTTTTAAAATGTTTAATTAAATCAAATAGTTCTTCCACTGTTATATAACTTAAATTACCATTATCAGTCACTCTCAAAAAAAAGCGCTTATTTGTATTATCCAAATACATATTATATCTAATGTTATTAAAATTAAATTCTACAACTTTTCTATATTCTTTCATCGTCTACCTCCAGATATGTAACACATCATTGCTGATTTATTATGCTACTATTATTACCATAATAATACCATGTTTTACCTTATTTAACAACAGCCCTCCCTGATTTCTATAAATTTTTATTTGTCTTTCCGATTTAATAAAATTAAGGCTGATTATAGTATAATATATCGTTTCTTTATAGTTATAAGGGGAAATAGTTTAACTAGTTTTAAATATTCATAAATATTCCCTTTTTGATATATACCATAATACAATATTTAATTTTTTAGCATTTTTAGTTTTTTATTACAATTTGCTCTATTTAAAATTTGGCATTATGTAAGAAATTTTTGCTGTTTACAAGCTTGAAGTATCCAAAATAGCTAGTTTTCACCTGCTCGTAATTTTCTTTATGATTTTTCTTATACTTTTTAGCATTTTTTTGCTCTTTTTTTCGTTTGATTATTGATTAAAGTAATTAGTCTGCATTTTTTTAATATAAATTTATAACCTTAAAAATTCATTCTTTTGTTTAGATCATATATTAGTGTTTTTTTACTTAAGGCTAGATTTTCTTTATCTAAATACTCAATTATTTTAGTTAAACATTCGGTTGTATTATAAATAGTGCTTATGAGTGTAAAATCACTACGCTATTTTTCTTTAATAAAAGGACATAAGTTTGATACAATGTAATCGATATAAAACATTGAAAGGAACAAACTTATGTCTACTAATAATTATATACTAAATTTATTAAATATTAAAGATGAAAACATTCATATTATTACAGAATGTAAAGAGAAAACGATAAAAGGTAAAAAATAATTGAAGCCATTTTAACTTATAATCCTGAATTTTGTCCTTGTTGTAAAATTATTAACCATTCTACTAATGATATTATAAAATGGGGCTTTAGAAAAAATTGTATAGTTAAAATTTCTAAACAAGGTAATTGTTTTACTAGATTAATTCTTCACAAACAACATTTCTATTATTAATCGTATATTAAATGAAATTTCTTCTCATACTGTTTTAAAGCATCATACTTTACCTAAGTCCATGAATTGGGATGAATTTAAGGCTATCAAAGATACTAAAGGCAAATGGCTTTTATTATTACTGATAATGATAATAACAACTTATTTGATATAAATGATTCTAGAAAATCTAGAGATTTAGAAAAGTATTTTAGAAGGCATTCTAAAGAAGGACTCGATAAAGTTAAGCATATTTCTATTGATTTTTATTCTGGTTATATCTATTTGGCTAAAAAAATATTTAAAAATGCTGATATATCTTTCGATAGATTTCATATTGTAATTCAAGCCTATAATGCTTTAAATAGTACTAGAGTTAGTTTATGTAGAAAGGATAATCCTAACTATAATAAATTAAAAGGCTACTGGAAATTAATCATTAAAAACGAAAATGATTTATCCGATGAAAAACATTATTCTAAACATTTTCATAAAGAAATGTCTCAAAAAGAGATTGTTCAATATTTAATTCATACTGACACAATATTAAAAACAACTTATGAATGTTATCAAGGCTTAATTAATTCTTTAAAAGATAAAGATTTTAATAAATTTAAATCAATAACACTTAACCAAAATAAAAATTTATCTTTAAAAATGAAACAAGCTTTAAGACTATACAATGAAAATATTAAATATATTGAAAATTCTTTTAAATATGATATTAATAATGGCATTATAAAAGGATGATTTTCATCATCCTTCATAATCACAATTCATTTATCAAATTTATTGTTCACCAACACTATTTGACAAAGAACCATTATAATTTATCATCAATTATATATTTATAGGCCTCTGTCACAAATAATAATTCCCTATGAGTTATATTAAACAAAATAATTAAAGATTTTATTCTATCTTCATCCGAATTATTCTCGCCTTTCACTATAGGTAATAATTTTTTATATATTTGTATTTCATCATATTCTAATTGGTCATAATCATAAGCTGAAGATTCTAAAATACTTAAACAATAATCTATTCTTTCTTTAGTTGAAACAAAATTCCCCTTAGCATTAAATTTATCATTCTCATATTTTTCTAATTCTTCTATTGTTTTAAATTTATTAAAACATATGATTTCAGATAAACTTTTAATTATTTTAGAATTTTCCGAATTTAACTTAGGTAGTATATTTTCAATTATATCCATATCTATAACCTCTTATTCATTCTTTGATAATTAAATATCTCTTTTAATTCATCAAAAGTTGTAACCTTTTCTTCTTCTAAACATTTAATTTCTCCAATTTTTGTCATCATTTCTATAATTTCCTTGTCTCTAACATTTATGCTTAGTTTGTATTCTAAATATACTAAAACTTTTCTACAAAAATTTATATCGTCAACACTATTAGCAGATTCAATTATTCTTTTTGTCTCTTCAATAATATCTAGATAAGCAAATATTTCTTCATAATTACTATTTTTTTTGTTTTTTATATTTTTAGAAATTAATTCTAAATTATCATAAATATATTTTTCATTTGTAAATGTGTCATTATGTGTGTTTCTCTCATTTTTTTTCATTTGTTCTTCATAAAACAATTGATATAAAGATTTGAAATTAAATAAATTTAATTTTTTCAAAGTTGAATAATCAAAAGATAATAAATTCGTTTTTTTCATTTCATCAAACGTTTTATAAAATGATACCTTACATCCTACTTGTAACTGAGCATAAACTATTATTTCTTTTATCGATTCGATAGCAATTTCATCATCAAGGAATGATCTATTATCAATGTACTCTCCTATCTTTCTTACCAATTTATTTGTATCACTATATTCCTGATAATCGCCGTCATAATCGAAAGCTAAAATAGATTGTAATGTTATATACTCTCTTATAATTTTTTCATATTCATTTAAATGACCATCATACCCATTAAATGACATTTCTTCCATTTCATTAATTGATATTTGAGAATTAACTATTTCTCGACTATAATGATTTACATTATCTTTAAAAGCCATTATTATCTTCCTTTCTTTCCGATTACTTCCGTATCAGTTTGAATTATTCTATCATATAATTCTTCATTTTGTAGTACAGAAAAAGCGATTTTATCTTCCTTTTTTGTATTGGTATTATATAAACCATGGCCATCAGTACTTATTACAATAGGAATATCATTTTGAATGTAAAATCTATAAGGAATTGAATCTATATTTTCAACATTACCAAGCAATAAATTTGAAGAAGCATTAATTTCTATTATACATTTAAATTTTTTTAATAAATATATATATTCATGATTATTATCAAAGTATAATCCATGACCTATTCTAATTTCAGGAGGAGGAATAACAATATTGAATTTTGCTGATATATCATCAATCATTTTTAATATTGTAATAGTATTTATAAAACTATTATTTGTTTCTCCAGAATGAATTCTAAGTGTAGAATCTCCATTTTTTAAAACATTAATTAATAATTCTAATTTTCGCATAAAACTATCATTACTATTATAATTTAATTCAGATTGACTCAATTTTCTTTCTTCACCCATAATATCGAATCCGACACAATTACCAGATTTCATAGCTTTACTTAAGTCCTTTGTTGCCTTTTCAAATGTTTGAACTCCTGTTTCTTCTGAATGTAATGGATTACTTCTATCAGTGGACAATAAAAACCTACATTTTATTTTATTACTAATATCTTCAGCAATTACAAATTTACTAATTCTATCAAAAAAAGAATAACTAATTTCTACATACTCAACGCCATTTTTTATTAAACTTTTCAAGCTTTCATTTATTAATTCATTATAAATGTAAATATTAAGTTTCGATTTTGATATACCATATTTTTCATAGTATTTATTTACAATATATTTTAATATTTCAGTTCTATTTGCATAATAACTATTCATTCTTGAATAATTTACTGATTCTCCATCTTTTATTTGAATCATTGAATAAAATGGTTCTTCTAATAATTTTTCTGTCGGTATTATTTTATCATCTATTATTATTTCATTTATTTTTAATTTTTTTATAAAATCCACAAATTCATTTGCAGATAATATTCCAATTAAATGAGTGTGTAACTCGGTTTTAGTTTGTTTCATATTTATCTACTTTCATAATGCTATTTACTTCATACTATCCGTTCAATATTAGTTAGTTTATCGTCTATCACTTTAACTAATTCTGCTAAATATTTTCTATCATTTTTATATCGATATTTATCATCCTATTTAAGTATAACATAAAAAAGGCAGATTTTCTCATCTGCCTTTAAATTTTATCTTATTTTGCCTTAATTAAATCATCGAATCTAAAATGAATCTAAAGTCATATTTTTGATTTTCAAAATCTTTGCAAAGCCTTATATTTCCTTATTTACCACAACAGTTCTTATACTTCTTACCACTTCCACAAGACTTTTGGTATTGGGGATTTTGGCAGCCTTTGGAAGCCCTTGGATCATTAATTCGGCACTTATAATCACCCCCGAGCACCCTGCAAACCTAGCAGAACTTGCCTAAAATTTTTAATATGTAATTTTTTACAATTTTTAAGTAATTATTTTATATTTATTTTTTGTAATTTGTTTCTAGCATCATATTCTGTGAGCGATTTATCTATATCTATTTTATATCGTCTTGTCTTTACATTGTCACTATTTGGAAAATCACCATCACCTAAAACTGTTTCTATTAATTCGCCACCGTTATTTTCAATAATATTAATTGAACCAATATTTGTATCATAACAAGATATTGTTGCTTCTTTAAAACCTAATTTTTGCATTTCTTGTAAAAGTAAATGGCAAATTATTGTGCCATAACCCTGTTTGCGATATGTTGGTACGATTTGATAAAAAATATGACATGCATAAGTTTCAATAATTTTATCAATTTCCGGATTTAATCTTATGCTGCCAGATCCTACTATTTTATCTTTATCAAAAAGCCAGTAAAATATTTCTTTTAAACCATCATTACCTTTTCCTTCCTTATAGTTATCCATTCTTCTTAAATATTCATCAAAATTATTCTTGGTAACAAATGGTTCCCAGCCATTTGGATATGCTTTAATAAATTCTTGATTATATTCTTCAATTTTTGTAATATCTAACATTTCAGTGACAGGAAATAAAAAAATTTGATTCATAATTTCACCTCTCTATATACATAATATAACAAATACTTATCTAAGACAATGGGCATTTCAAAAATTACCTAAATATTGTAATCATAGAAAAAAACCGCAATCCCTTATTTTATGCTGGTTTGCGAGTTATTTTCCACAGCAATTCTTATATTTTTTACCACTGCCACATGGGCACATTTCATTACGACCAACTTTTTTAACTCTCTTTGGTGTTTGCTTTTTTACCTTACCTTTATCTTCATTAGGTGTTCCTTGAATAACCTGTTCTCTTTCAATATTTTGCCTAATTTCAGCATTTAATAAATATCTACTAATATCTTGATCAATAGAAGCAAGCAAATTATCAAACATCTCATAACCTTCAGCAGTATAAGCTTGAAGTGGATTTTCTTGCGCATACTGTCTTAAATAAATACCTTCTCTAAGTAAACTCATAGCATTAATATGATCCATCCAATGATTATCAATAACTCTTAAAGAAATCGCTTTTTCAAATTCATTTCTTAGTTCTTCTGAAAATTCTTCTAATTTCGCATCATATTCTGAAACAACATGTTCATAAATAGTTTCTGTTAAATCTTCTGGATCTAATTTATCAAGATCAGAAGTCGTTAAATCATTTTTAAGTAAATTTTCATTAACCGTCTCTAAAATTTCACTAACATCCAATCCAGTTAATGAATTTCCATCAACTAAATGACTATCAATAATATTTCTAATATGATTTTTAAAATGATCAAGAGTAACATTATGAATAGAATCACTATCCAAAATTTGATTACGTCTTCCATAAATAATCAAACGTTGATTATTTATAACATCATCATATTCAAGTAAATGTTTACGAGTGTCAAAATTATTACCCTCAACACGCTTTTGTGCAGACTCAATAGACCTAGACAAAGCCTTACTTCTAATAGAAAGTTCACCATCAAATCCAACTTTTTGAAGCAAAGCTTTAGCACTATCAGTACCAAATCTAACCATTAAATCATCTTCAAAAGACACACAAAATTGAGTCATTCCTGGATCACCTTGACGTCCAGAACGTCCTCTCAACTGATTATCAATACGTCTAGATTCATGTCTTTCACTACCAAGAACACAAAGACCACCAAGTTCCTTAACACCAGCTCCAAGTTTAATATCAGTACCACGACCAGCCATATTAGTTGCAATAGTAACTGCTCCTTTTTCACCAGCTTTAGCAATAATTTCAGCTTCTCTAGCATTATTTTTAGCATTCAAAACTTCATGTGGAATTTTTTCCTTTTTAAGCATATTACTTAGTTTTTCACTATTTTCAACCGCTACAGTACCAACCAACACAGGTTGTCCTTTAGCATGTCTTTCCTTAATTTCACTAACAATAGCCTTGTATTTACCTTCTGCTGTAGCAAAAATCAAATCACTATAATCTTTACGAATAATAGGCTTATTAGTTGGAATTTGAATAACATACATATTATAAATATCTCTAAATTCCTCTTCCTCAGTCTTAGCTGTACCAGTCATACCAGCAAGTTTTTTATACATTCTAAATAAATTTTGGAAAGTAATAGTCGCTAAAGTTTTTGTCTCTTCATTAATTTGAACACCTTCTTTAGCTTCAATTGCCTGATGTAGACCTTCAGAAAAATTTCTACCAGGCATTAAACGACCAGTAAATTGATCAACAATAACAATCTTACCATCTTGAATAACATAATCAAAATCTTTCTTCATACTATAATTAGCATGTAAAGCTTGATTAATAAAATGTACAAGTGTAGCATGTTCAAGGTCATATAAATTCTTAACATTAAAATGTTTTTCCGCTTTTTTAATACCTTCAGCATCTAAAGATGTTGCCTTTGTTTTCTCATCATATATATATCCTTCGTTTTCTTTCAAAGTTTTAACAAATTTGTCAGCCTGTATATATAAATTAGCTGATTGCATCCTTCCACCTGAAATAATAAGAGGAGTTCTAGCCTCATCAATTAAAACTGAATCAACCTCATCAATAATAACAAAATTCAAAGGTCTTTGAACTCTATCTTCAACCCTAACAACCATATTATCTCTTAAATAATCAAAACCGATTTCATTATTAGTTGAATACATAATATCACAGTTATATGCATCTCGCTTTTCTTCAGGACTATATTCACGATAATTAATACCAACAGTAAGACCTAAAAATTCATATATTTTACCCATCCAATTAGCATCACGACCAGCTAAATATTCATTAACAGTAATAATATGAACACCCTTACCTTCCAAAGCATTCAAATAAGCTGGTAAAATAGACGTTAAAGTTTTACCTTCACCAGTCTTCATTTCTGCAATATTACCATAATGAATAGCAAGTCCTCCCAATAATTGAACATAATAAGGCTTCTCACCAATAACACGATAAGCAGCTTCTCTAGCTACCGCAAAAGCCTCAACTAATATATCTCCTAAAGTCTCTCCATTTTGTAATCTTTCTTTAAACTCTAAAGTTTTTGCCTTCAATTTCTTATCAGATAATTTAGACATTTCTTCATCTAAATCATCTATTTCATCTGCAATTTTTTTAAACTTTTCTAATTCTTTATATTCATGATCAAATATTTTTCTAAAAAATTTCATATTGTCCATCCTTTCGTCTACATAACATTTTACCAAAAAATACACTAAATTCATAGTAAAACATCAAAAAAACAAGGTAAAAACCAAAAATAATATGATATTTACCTTGAAAATTTATTATAATAATTATTTTTCTTTAATTAAACCGTAATTTCCATCTTCTCTTTTATAAACAACCTCAATATCACCAGTTTTTGAATCTCTAAAAATGAAAAATGTATGATCGGTTAAATTCATCTGTAATATAGCTTCATCCTCACTCATAGGTTTAAGTTCAACAAACTTACGTTTAACAATCTTACTTTTATCATGCTCACCTCTATCAACCTTAAAGTCAGTAAAAGCAACAAATTTATCTTTAATAACTCTTTTATTCATCCTAGTTTTATTCTTACGAATTTGTCTTTCCAATTTATCGATAATTAAATCAATAGCTGCGAAAGGATCTTTATGACTTTCCTCAGCTCTTAAAATAACCTTTTTAACTGGAATCGTTACTTCAACCTTATACATAGGCTCGATAAGTCTTATCATCACATTAGCAGTAAACTCTTCCTCTTCATTAAAGTATTTTTCAAGCTTTGAAAGCTTATCCTCAGTATAATTCTTTAGATCATCAGTAATCTTTACTTTTTTACCACGAATTATATATTTCATTTTATCACCTTCCACCTACATTATATCATCTTTTTGAATAAAATAAAATCAAAACAAAATAAAAACTACACTAATGCAGTTTTTACTTCAACAACGTTTTTAGCTTGTAAACCTTTATCGGTTCTGACTAAATCGAATTCAACATATTGACCCTCAACCAAGGTTTTATATCCAGGCGTTAATATAGCCGAATAATGGACGAAAATATCTTCTTTATCATTGTATTCGATAAAACCAAATCCCTTTTCGTTATTAAACCATTTAACTTTACCTTTCATCATACGCACATCTCCCCTCTAGTAATCCTGTAAATAAAACATGATGATTACAAAATTCTCCTTGTAAAATTTTTCACATCTATGTGCGCACTACTACATCGACAAAAACAATATTACACGAAATAAAATCAATAAAATTTAAACATGTTTAAAAGATAAACTATTTTGTCTAAACGCACAAAAAATATAACAAACAAAATACTTTAATGCCTTATAAGCTAACATAGGCAATATTAAAACCACATAACTTTTTTTAGACATTTTTTGAGTTATCATTTCAGTAGTGAAAAGAGGTAGTATATGAAAGAAGCTTTTATTAATAATTCACTAAAAATCATAAAAACCTATTATCCACAATATTCTAATGAAAAAATGGAAGAACTAAAATATGGTCTACTTGGTTTATATTTATTAATAACTAAATCAATCATAATATTTGCAATAGCTATATACTTAAAAATATTCAAAGAACTACTAATTTTTACAATTGCTTATAACATCATAAGAATGCCATCATTTGGAATGCACGCACCTAAAAGTTGGATATGCTTAGTATCATCAACCACAATTTTTATTTTTTCAAGTTTTCTTTGCAAAAGCATAATCATTCCTATAAATTTTAAAATAATACTAGGAATAATTGGAATAATATTAATATATAAAAATAGTCCAGCTGATACTAAAAAAAGACCAATAATTAATAAAAAAAGAAGAAAAATATATAAAATTATTTCTACTTCTTTAGCCATAACCTACTCAGTGTTATCAATATTAATTAATCAAAACTTTTTAGCGAACGTCTTTATTATATCATTACTTTTACAATGTGTTTTTACATCAAAAACCATCTACAAAATGTGCAAAGAACCATATGATAATTATAAAAATTATCAAACTTAACTCGGGTTTAAATTTAATTTAAACATAAATAAAAGAAAGGAGTGAAAACAAATGAATATTATAGCTTCACTATTATCTTCAATCGGAGGATTATTCGCAAATAGTTCTAGTACCGCTTGCGTTCTTATCTGGTTAGATGAACCAGAATGTCCAAAAAGTTTAATAAAATAAAAATGTAGATTTTTCTACATTTTTATTTTGAGCGTTTGTGTAAAAGTATCTCCGTTTATACTTTTTTCATTCAATAAATTATCAGATTCTCCATTTAAAATTTGATTAACAAGAGGTAAGCCATAACCATGTCCTTCACCTTTAGTAGTATACTTTAAAACACAAATTTTATTCAAATCAAGATCACCTTCAAAATTATTAGTTATATCTATACACAAAAACTCATCCATAATATATATTTCAATAATAATTTGCTTATTATTCAAATTTTCAACAGCATCAATTGCATTATCTAAAAACACACCCAAAATTTTACATATTTTCAAAGTTAATTCTTCATCAATATTAATCAAATCAGTTGTATGAACATCCTTGGAAATTCTAAGTTTGTATTTAATTTTAAGGCTATCCATTCTACAAAGCTTAGAATAAATTATTGTTCTCAAACCGCCATTAGGAATTTTAGAGGTTTGTTTCATAATTTTAACATTATCTTTTATCTTATTATCGATTAACTTATCAATATAAGTAACAACATATGAAACATCTTCACCAGCTTTAAGCATATTTCTAATAGTTTGAAATTCATTTTTATTTTCATGCGTTATCATCCCAAATTTATCAATTACAATTTCAAATTCTTTCAAACTAGAAACACTAGTTTGATATTTTTTACTAATTTTATCATAATTAGCTTTAGTTTTGCCAGCCATAAATATTATAAAAATAAGAACTATAGCCATACTAACATTTATAATTAACATAGTAGTTATAGTTAATTTCATATAACTCTCAATAGTAGACAATATTATTAAAAAAATAACAATAATACTATATATTACAGAAGTTTTGCTTTTATAAGACTTTATTTTTTCAAATAAATACTGAGGTATTTTCAATTTCAAAGAAACAAATAAAATAAATGTGACATAGAAATTTAACAATAAATATATCCAAGGCTGTCTAACAAGTTCCTGTATATCACCATGATAAAAAAGTGAAATAAAAATTGCAAAAGAAAATTCACCTATCCAAGTAATTCCTTGAGAAATAATTACTAAAACAATAGAAGTGCTATAATTAATGTGCATAGCTCTTTTACAAGCAATAATAAGAAATATAAAAATAACAAAAATTCTCGTTGACTTTGGTAATACCATACTTAAAAGCGTCGTTATAATAACAATAAATACACCAAAAACAAACATATTTTCTTTACTTAATCTTCTATCCACATCAATACACTTATTCCAGCAACATACACACAGCATATCTAGAAAAAAATTATTAACTATTATCCACAAAAAAGTTTTAAATATACTACCCAACCTACATCAACTCCCTAGCATATCTAGTTGAAATTAGACCAGACTTTAATCCATTATCAAAAATAACCTCTCTTTTAGCTTTATTCACACACATAATTCTCCTGCGGTTCATCAAACAAGCTCTATGCGTTTTTACAAAATCACCACTAAGCATATCTTCAAATACATTCAAGCTTTTATTAACCTTAAATTTACTATAATCTGTGACAACAATACATTTTCTTTCAACACTATCACGAGTTATATATAATATATCATCAACCGGAATAGTATATAAAATTCCATTATCTTTAAATCTAATAACACTCTTTATCTTAAGTACCTTTAAAGCTTTATCCAAAGCCTCACTAAGTCTCTCTTCACAATTATCAAATTTATTTATAAAAGACAAAAACAAAAAATCATTTTTCAAAACAAGATTACTTAATTCTTGATGACCAGTTAAAAAGATCAAAACACTATCAACATCCTTTTTTCTAATAACCCGCGCTATATCAATACCAGACCTCGTAGGTGTTTCGATATCTAAAATATAAACTTTAAATGGCATCTTACTTTCCACAATTTTCATAAAACGATTGTCATAATCATCAAAAACATAATTTCTATACTCTATTTTGTTTTTCATCATATAAGAGTCAACTATATGTGTAATTTTTTCACGATACTTTTTAACATCATC
The DNA here is from genome assembly GCA_934183155.1 of uncultured Bacilli bacterium. Taxonomy (GTDB): domain Bacteria; phylum Bacillota_I; class Bacilli_A; order RF39; family UBA660; genus Coprosoma. The sequence continues at coordinate 93,694 of CAKPSB010000004.1, forward strand.
ACAAATAATAAAATTTATCATAAATATTACCTTACCTCTCACAAACAAACGATTATCCTATGTAACTATATCATAATTTTAAATATAATACAATGAAAAAAAGACAAGTTTTTTACTTATCCTCACAGCTTAAAAAAAGTTTGCTATTTGTTTACTTAGTTTTCCTTTTTGACTGTATTTCATCCCAAAGCATAACTCCATCATCTTTTAAATCAGAAAATTTATCAAGTAAATTAGCCGCTTTATCCGTAAACCACTCCTTAAAATCTTCTTTATAATTAGGATGAACACTCTCCAAAGTATCATCAAGTTTATTTAAAGAAGAATTAACTTTTTCCTTAGCTGAATCAGTTAAATCATTATAATAAACCCCATTTATATCAGTTTTTCCCATAACAAAATCTTTTAAAAATATAAAATTTTCCAAACATCTCTTAAATTCTTCTCTAACCTCTTCATTATTAGCTGCCTCTTCAGAATGTTCTTTTAATTTACTACCCTCATCCAAAATAATATTTAAAGAATCTTCTAAACGTGAAGAATCAACTTCAGATGAATCAGTAGAATCATCTGCATTATTACTTTCCTGATTAGTATCAACGCTTTCTTGATTAGACTCAACCACATATGTCTCAGGCTTAGAAGCACCACAACCAGTAAGCATATTAGTCAAAGCTATTCCACAAACCAACGTCATGCCTTTCAAATATAAATGCTGCAATTTCATTTTTTCCATATAATTACCTCATTTCACCCTATATTATAGCATTTTAAAAAAAATAATCAAATCCTAAACACCACCAATTTCCCCACATTTTCTAAGATATAATTTTCTAATCCAATCAACCGGAACAACACTTAAAGAAAGCAATAACATAACTTCAAATTCAAAAGCATTAAGTCCATAAGCTCTAAATAAATCACCACCAAAATAAAGCAAATATACCTGCGTTAAAACTATAAACAAAATAACTACTAAAAACACCTTATTCTTTGAAAGATTAGCAAAAAGATTTAATCTATGTGTTCTAGCATTAAAAGAGTTAAATATTCCCATAAATATAAAAAGTCCAAAAAAAGCTGTCATTAAATATCGATCATCTGCACCTTGTCTAAATATATTACGAATAAAAGAAGACTTTAAAAAAAACACACACATACAAGCCGAAAAAGAACCCGTAAAAATAATTTCATCCTTCATATATCTATTAATTATATTTTCACCCTTCGTTTTAGGAACCTCATTCATATATTCCAAAAGAGGTGGCTCAAAAGAAAATGCAATCCCCGCTAAAGTATCCATAACCATATTTATCCACAGCATTTGAATAACTGTAATTGGCATATTTTGACCTATAAAAGGACCCAAAATAGAAATACTAACCGCACAAATATTCATCGTAAGTTGAAAAATAATGAATTTTCTAATGCTTTTAAATATTGTTCTCCCATATAAAATAGCCTTAGAAATAGAAAATAAATTATTATCCAAAATAACAACATCACTTGCTTCTTTAGCCACTTCAGTACCAGAACCCATTGCAAAACCAACATCAGCCTTTTTTAAAGCTGGAGCATCATTAACCCCATCCCCTGTCATACCAACAACTAACCCACTTTCTTGTGCAATCCTTACAAGCCTACTTTTATCTTGTGGAAGTAATCTAGCTAAAATTTTCAAATTAGGTAATATACGCCGAATATCTTCATCACTTTTTTGATTAAACTCTTCACTTGTCAAAACAATATCAGTAGAATCTTTTAAAAGACCAACTTCATAACCAATCGCCTTAGCCGTTTCAATATTATCACCAGTAATCATAACCGTTTTAATATGAGCTTTATTAATTAACTCAAGCCCTTTAGCCGCCTCAGGCCTAACTTCATCCTTAATATAAACAAGACCAACTAGTGAAAACCTTTCTAATTTTTTTCCATCAGGAGCAATAGCAAATGCCAAAACTCTAATTCCTTTTTTAGTAGCTTCACTAATCTGCTTATATATTCTTTTTTTATTAACTAAAATTCTTTTCTCATCAGAAATATAAAAATGTGTACATTTATCTATAATAACCTCCGGCGCTCCTTTGATAAGATTAATAATCTTACTCTTATATCTTACAGTTGTCAAAGAATATTTATTATCACTTGAAAAAGGTTTTCGATCAATAATATCATAATCTACCTTATCATTTTTAAAAAATTTAAGTAATGATCTATCAGTAATATTTCCACCAACAGCCGCCCCATTAACATCATAAACCGCCTCATTATTCGCCGTCAAAGATAATTTAACTCTCTTATAATAAATTAATTTCCGTTTAAGTTCTTCTTCATCACGAAATAAATTACCACCGCCATCACTAATTGCCACAACATTAAGCTTTCCTTTAGTAATTGTCCCTGTCTTATCCGTAAAAAGCATATTAATATTTCCTGCTGTTTCAATGCCCATAAGTCTTCTAACTAAAACATTACTTTTAAGCATTCTTTTCATATTAGAAGAAAGAACTAACGTTACCATTAATGGTAGCCCCTCAGGAACAGCTACCACAATAATAGTAACACTTAAAGTCAAAGCATGAAGAAAATGACCAAACATCAAAGGAAAATTACTTACCGTCTTTAAAATAAGTTCACCATCAAAATGATTATCAATAAATATAACCGAAAAAAGATAAGATAAACTAACAAATAAAGCTCCAACATAACCTATTTTACTAATTAACTTTGCTAGTTCAAGTAATCTTAACTTTAAAGGACTAGTAGGTGATTTTTCTAAAACTTCTTGAGCCATTTTACCATAAAATGTATCATCTCCAACTTTGTCAACAACCATCACAGCCATTCCAGAATAAATAATACTTGACCTATAAACACCATCACCTTGTTTTTTTTCTTTTTCAGTCATCTCTCCATTTAAACTAGATTCATTTATTAAAATACTACCACTTATTATTTTTCCATCAGCAGGAATGCTATCGCCCGTAGAAAGCAAAACAACATCCCCAACTACTACCTCATCAATAGTAACTTCTTGAGTAACACCATCTCTTTTCACTTTTACCTTAATCTTCGAAGCATCTTCCTGTAACTTTTCAAAAGCTCTTTCACTACCATACTCCGAAATAGTTGAAATAAAAGATGCCAAAAATATAGCAATAAGTATTCCAATAGTTTCATACCAATCAAAACTTTGAAACAAAAATAAAGTTTTAATAGCTAAAGCAATTAATAATATTCTAATAATAGGATCGCCCAGCGTAGCAATCAATTTATGTATAAAACTTTCCTTAGAAATTTTTTTTATAACATTACTTCCATATAATCTTCGATTTTTAATAACCTCATTTTTAGTAAGACCATTCATATATTATCCTCCTACTAAAAAATATTAAAAATATAATATTTTAGAATTATTATTAATCGACAAAAAAACTACTTTGTCTTATGACGAAGTAGTCCTTCTTCCTTAAGTAAATTATAAATACATGAATAACTTCTACTATTATAAAACTTGCAAAACTTTCTTATACTAACATTACTTTTCTTATAAAGCGAAATTATCTTATTTTTCTCCTCATCACTCATTACATTAGCTGGCACCCTATTCTTATTACCATGTTCAAAACTAATAGTACCATCTAAAACTTCCCTTTTTAACTTTAATAAATACTTAGGATGATAACCCGTAATAGTAGCAATTTCCTTATAAGATAAAAAGGTTTTATTTTCTAATTTATCTTTTATTAAACTAGCGGCCTCTAACTTTTTTTCCATAAAATCACCCATTCAAATCAAAGATATTATAACACACATTTTAATCAAAACAACATAAAAAGTAAAAGCTTATTTAACTTTTACTTCTTTATTATTCTCTTTTTTAGATTTAATATAACCATTTAATAATGTAAGTCCGCCAAATACAACAAATATACAAACCAAAATAGTAACATCTCTACCAATAATCACCTGATCAATATTTACAAATGACTCACGTAAAAGTTCAATAGAATAATGCATTGGCATAAATGGATATATTGCTTGATAAAAAGCTGGCTCAGTTTCAACAGGGAAAGTACCCGCAGAAGCCGCAAGTTGTAATACTAAAAGAACAATAGCCAAAAATTTACCAACATCTTTAAAAGTAAAGAATAAAAACATTACAATTGCTAAGAAAGAAATAGAAATCAAAATACAACTACCATAATATAAGAATATATTAGTAACCGTAAATCCCATAGAAGCTTTCAAAACAAATCCTAAAATCAAAGCTTGTAAAACACCAATACCATTATAAATAAGTAATCTCAAACCTCTATTATTTGTATTCCTTCCAAGTAATTTAAATCTACCATCAGGATCATAATAAAGACCAATTAAAATTAATATTCCACCAATCCATAAAGAAAGAGACATAAAATATGGAGCAAAGAAAGTACCATACTGATCAACTTTTCCATAATCTTTTTCTTTTATTTTAACCGAATTAGCAGCATAATCATCTAATCCATCTAATTGCCCTACACTACTTTCAGTCTCACTAATTTTATTATTAACTTCATCTTTAGCCTTATTAACGCCACTATTTAAATCACTTGTGCCTGATTTTAAAGTCGTTAAAGAAGAATCTAAAGTATTAATACCATCACTTACCTTAGCAGAATTACTACTTAAACTACTAGCACCTTCATTTAACTTATTAATACCGCCATAAACACTATTAGAACCATTTTTAATTTTTAATAAATTAGCATCTAAACTATTTACACCATTAACAAGCTCACTAACACCGCTCATTTTGCTACTTAATAAATTAATACCCGCACTAATATTTTCTTGACCATAAATAAATTTATTAGTACCATCTTTAAGATTTTGAAGATTTGTATTACCATTATCCGCAACACTTGTATAACCTAAAGCCGCACCACATAACTGCTGATTATTTAACTGACCAGCATTACACATTTGAGCTAAAGCAGTATAAACCGCATTAGTATTATCCATAAATGAATTTATTTGATTTTTATAATCAGAGTTTTGTAATCCATTAGAAATAGTATCGCTTGCACTTTTTAAATTAGTAACTCCACTATTTAAATCATTCATATTTTGAGTTACACTTGGAATTAAAATATTATGAACATTATCATACAACTTATTAATTCCATCATCTAAATTTTTATAATTAGATTGTAAATTATTAATGCCTAAAGTAAGTTCATTAATACCACCATCAAAAGCTTTATAAGAAGTATTTAAAGCACTAGCACCATTTTTCAAAGCTAAAGCTCCCTCATCTAAAGTATTTACCCCTGTACTAATTGTATTTAAACCATTAGCTATTTGCTTAGTTTGCTCAGGAACACTTTTCAAATTATCAGTTAAATTACTAACAACTTGCTTACTAACTTCAGAACGAAGCTCTCCTTGAACTTTAGTCATTGCTGTATTAATTATTTGTGAAGCTAAATAACTAGTTTTCTTATTTGGACAGTAAGTTATAACCGCCTCATGACGTTCTTTCGTTGAAGCCTTATCAAAAGAATCTGTAAAATCACTAGGAATAGTAATTACAGCATAATACTTTTTATCAAGTAATCCTTCTTCCGCCTTCTTCTTTGATACAACATCAAACTTAAACGTTGCTGCATCAGTCAACTTATTAACAAGTTCTTCACCTTTACAATTTTTATCACATTTATCTTCATTAACAAGAGCAACTGGAACACCTTCCAAATTTCCATAAGGATCCCAGAAACCACCAAGATAAACAATACTATAAATAAGTGGCAAAATTAAAACGCCAATTACAATAGCAACTTTCATAACTTTCGTTTTCTTATCCATTTTTCTCCCCCCTAATAAAACAAGCCATTGGTTAAAATTTTCATTATACTTTCTGTAACCTCATTTTTATCAATTGGCTTATCCCATTCAAACATAAGCGCAACATATATCTTATAAATAATAAAAGATGAAAGATCAGTATTACACTTCTTAACATGACCCTCTTTTATAGCCTTTTCCAAAAGAGTTTTAACTTCATTAATAATAGTTTTATTGACAATGTCATATCCTTCATTTGCAATACCTAAAGACAAATTTTTAGATTCCATACTAAACTTTTGCAAAATTTTTGAACTTTTACGATATTCAAGCAAAGTAGAGATAAGTTTATGAATTTTTTTAGCAAAATCCATATTTTCATTTTCAATCTCACTAACCATATCTTTCATATTACCAAGTTCTTCATAAAGAAAGTATTTAATTAAATCATTTTTATCCTTAAAATAAGTATAAATAGTTCTCTTAGTAACATTAGATTTTTTAGCAATCTCATCCATACTAACTTTTTTAAAACCATAAAGTTCAAAAAGTTCTCTAGCAGCCTTTATAACTTCTTCTTTCTTATTCATATATGTCACCTCAGCAAAAGTATACTAATATACTAATTCAGTATACACGTATACTATATGCTTTTTGTCATAAAAAGTCAACTAATTTTTATATATTTTTTATAATTTTTAATAAGTTCATATATAAAAATTGATGGATTATCCTTTTTAACCAATAAAACCACCTTACCTTTACTTCTAGTTAAAGCCACATAAAAAAGTCTACGTTCTTCCGCATAAGCATAATTATCATCACCACTAAAATACATCAAAAATTCACTTGGTAAAATCTTACTAGGAAAACCATCCACCTTATTTTCTAAATTTAAAACAATTACATTATCACTTTCTAACCCCTTAGATTTATGTACCGTCATAAACTTCATATTAGAAGAAATAAAAGGAACCATCTTAACATCTTTATTATTTCTGCCAAGAATAAAAGTCTTTCCCTCCAAACAAATATTATGCCAAACCTCATTTACATCATTATCATAATAAAATATCTCAATAGGTTTATCCAGATGTTTATAAGATTTCACCCTCTTTCTAATTTGATAAGGATTTTTAGTAATAAAACTACTAGTTACTTTTAAAAGTTCATTGCAATTTCGATAAGTTCGCTTTAATTTTATTATTTTAGCAGGATAAAAATAATTTTTAAAATCAATAAAAACATTTACATCACTACCAGTAAATCGATATATAGATTGCCAATCATCACCAACCGCCATTATCTTGCAGCCACTACTAATTTGAATTTTTCTAATTAATTCACATTTATTCAAAGAAACATCTTGATATTCATCAATAATTACATACTTATAAGGATAAATTCCATCTTTTTTTATGACCTCAATAGCTTTATTAATCATATCATGAAAATCAATTAAATTTGAAGAACGTAAATAATCTTCATAATGTATATATATTTTTTTAACTAAATTTAAAAAAATTTTATGTCTTTTTTGTTTTCTAAAATTATTAACTTTTTTATTTAACCGAAAAAAATCCTCAAAATGAGAATTATTTCCCTTAAACAAATTTATAAAAGTAACAATCGTATAAACTAAATACATTTTATATTTAGAATGTCTTAAAATCTCATTTTTTAAAATTTTACTATCACCACTACCAAATTCCATAAAAAAAGCATTACATAAAACATCTAAATCATCAAAATTATCAACATATTTTAAAACAAAATCACGCAAAACAGTATCACTAACTAAATTTGCTCTTTCACAAGATTTGATAATTTGAAAACCTAACCCATGAAATGTTTTAACTTCATTAAAAACTCCCTCTTCTTTTAATTTATTTTTTAAACTTAAAGCCGCCGCCTTAGTAAAACTTATACATAATATTTCATCAGATTTTATACCCTTAGAAATCAAATATTTAATTTTTTGTACAATAGTAAAAGTTTTTCCACTACCTGCACCAGCTACTACTAACAAGTTTTTGCAATCACACTTAACCACTTTTCTTTGATATCTGTCTAGTTTCATTTTAATCACCTATATATAACATACAATTTTATAAACTTTTTTCCTCTTTTTATACTTTTTTCACAAAAAACATTGACTTTTACAAAGTATAAATGATATACTTAATGAGTAAATTTGCTTATGGGGAATTAGCTCAGTTGGCTAGAGCACCTGCTTTGCACGCAGGGGGTCAAGGGTTCGAGTCCCTTATTCTCCACCAAATTATCAATTAAGCCCTTTTTTAAGGGCTTTTAATTTATATAAAGGAAAAAGAAAATATGAAAAAAAAATTACTAATAATTATAACAACTTGCTTTCTACTATCTGGTTGCAGCCAAAAAACACTAACTTGTACATTAAAAAAAGAAACAAAAACTGGAAATAGTGAAGAAAAGAAAATATATACCTTTAAAAATAACAAAATAAACACAATAACAACCTCTATCACTATTAATTTTAAAGACGAATACAAATATTACATTAATACTATGGAAAAAGATTTAAAAAAGTCATTTAAAGATTATAACAACTACCAAGGAATTAAATTCAATATTTCGAAAGATAAAAGTACTATTACCGCATCAGTTAAAGCTGATAATAACAAAATGAATAAAGAATCCAAAAAAATCATTAACTTTAACGAAAAACAAACATATAAAAAAATCAAAGAAAAACTAAAAAAAGAAAACTATAAATGTAGATAAAAATTATTAAACAAAAAAAGGTTATGTTTCAACATACCTTTTTTTATAAATATTTTTTAATTTTATCAAATTCCTTAGAATTTTCTAAATCAGTCTTAGAAAGTTCTTCAAAAAGTTTCTTCTGCTCTCTAGACAATCTTTTTGGCGTAATAATATTTAAAACAATATACATATCGCCCTTACGACCAGTATTAACACTACTAACGCCTTTACCTTTAATACGTAACTTGTCACCCGTTTCACTACCAGCAGGAATAGAAACTTTCACAGTACCATACAAAGTAGGTACATCTTTTTTACAACCTAAAGTAGCATCAACAATACTAATTGGCATATTCAAATAAATATCATTGTCCTCCCTAGCAAACAATGGATGAGACTTAACATAAAACTCTAAATAAATATCACCATTAGCTCCGCCATTAACACCAGCTTCGCCTTTACCAGCAATTCGAAGTTGATTACCACTGTCCACACCAGCTGGTATAGTAACTTCAATATCTTTATTTTTACGAACTTTACCTGTACCTCTGCAGCTTCGGCAAGTATCCTCAAAAACTTCACCCTTACCGCCACATTTATCACAAGTAACCTTAGTCATAAATGACCCAAATAAAGTTGATTGTTGACCAGTAACCGTTCCTGTTCCATGACATTTATCACAAGTTTTTCTACCATGTCCACCTGCTCCATCACACTCAGGGCAAGCTTCATTCAAATTTAAATTAATTGTCTTCTTACAACCAAACACAGCCTCATCAAAATCAAGATTAACCTTAACAATAGTATCTCTACCCTTTTGACTACGATTAGTTCTTCTATTAGAATAACCCCCGAAATTAGAAGAAAAACCTCCGCCAAACATATTATCAATAATATCATCTAAATTAATATCCCCAAAATCAAAACCTGAAAAACCAGAACCAGCTCCTCCAGCACCTTGACTAAAAGCCGCATGACCAAATTGATCATATTGTCTTCTTTTAGTTTCATCAGACAAAACCTCATAAGCCTCTTGTACTTCTTTAAATTTTGAAGCCGCATCAGGTTCCTTGCAAACATCAGGGTGATACTTTTTAGCTAACTTTCTAAAAGCACTTTTAATCTCCGAAGCACTAGCATCCTTAGAAACGCCTAAAACTTCATAATAATCCTTCTTATTCATACTCATCACCTACTTCGATAAATTTCTTTAAACTCTTCAATTAAATTCTTAAAACTATCCATAGCTTTTTGAATAACCATCGGGTCATTCATATCAACTCCCGCAACTTTAAGTTCATCAATAGGATCCATACTACCACCCAAAGATAAAAACTTCAAATAATTTTCCACCATATTTTCATCTCCATCTAATATTGATGAAGCAATATAATTAGCAGCAGCAAGTCCCGTTGCATATTGATAAACATAAAAATCATAGTAAAAATGCGGAATTTTTTCCCATTCATATCTAATTTCCTTATCACAAACCATATTATTACCATAATACTTCTTATAAAGTTCATAATAATTATCAGATATAAACTCACTAGTTAAAATAAAACCATCTTGTTCTTTTTTATGCATTAAATATTCAAATTCTGCAAACATTGTTTGTCTCACAATAGAACCCTTAAAAAGTTCCATTAAACTATCTAAAATAGACAACTTTTCATTCTTATTAGACGTATTATTAATTAAATACCTTGCTAATATTATTTCATTAACTTGACTAGCAACTTCGGCTACAAATATCTTGTATTGATGATAAATATAAGAATTATTAATATTAGAATAATAAGAATGCATCGAATGACCAAGTTCATGAGCAAGCGTTGATACATCTTCATATCTACCATTAAAATTTAAAAGAACATAAGGATTAGAAGTATAACATCCCCAAGAATATGCTCCACCTTTTTTACCTTTACTAGGACATACATCTATCCATCTCTCATCAAACGCTTTAGACAAATCATTAATATACTTATCACCCAAAACTGACAAAGCATTAATAACAATATTCTTAGCCTCATCAAAAGTATACTTTTTAGAAGAAGAAGGAACTAAATCACTATAAATATCATAAATATGAAGTTCATCAAGTCCCATAACTTCTTTTTTCAAAGCATAATAATCATCCATAATATAAAGATTATCATGTAAAACATCAATCAAATTATCATACACTGCACTATTTATATTACCAGCACTTAACGCCGCTTCTCTAGCGTCTTTAAAGCCTCTTTTTAAAGCTAAAACATTATCAGCATTTATATTACCACTAAACGTACAAGCAAAAGTATTCTTTAAATTCTCATAAGATTTATATAAAGTATAAAAAGCATCCTTTCTAACATCTCGATTATTATCTGTTATATATTTAGAAAAATTAGTATTAGAAAGTTCAACATCATTACCATCAGAATCTTTAATAACACCAAACCTCATATCTGCATTTCTTAAATAACTAGCCGTATCCTCACAAGAAGAAAACGTTTTAGAAAATGAAGAAAGTAACTCTTCTTCCTTATCAGATAAAACATGAGCTTTTTGCCTTAAAATAGTATCAAATTCATACTTATAATTCTTAAGTTCAATATTTTCTTCCATAAAATTAGTAAAATCACTAGCATCCAATTTAAGAAGTTCAGGTAAAACAAAAGAACTCTTAGCACTTACTTCAGTAAGTACTTTCTCAATTCTACCTTTTAAATCTTGATATTTACTATTACTCGTATCTTCATCAAATTTCAAAGCCGCATACATATACAAAGCATCAGCTTTTTTAGAAAAATCTTCATCAAATTTAAAAAACTTCAAAATATTTTCACTGTTATTAAGCTTACCCTTAAATTTTAAATAATCATCTTGCTTATTTAAAATATAATCAAAATCTTTTTGCCAATCATCTAAATTACTATAAATTTTGCTTAAATCCCATTTCATTTTTTCATCAATTTCATCACGAGTTTTGTCTTTTATTACCATAAACGCTCCTTTAGATAGTCTTTAATAAAGAGAGTTCTAGTCTCCTAGAACTTCCTATTTTTCTTCATATTCAGCATCTTTAACATCAGAATCTTTCTTTTCATCTGATCCTTTAGCTTCCTGAGCTGCTTTAGCTGCCTCTTCATAAACTTTAGCACCTAATGCCATAGCTTTTTCTTGTAATTTATCCTTCTTAGACTTAATGTCTTCTATATCATTTTTCTTCAAAGCTTCCTCTAAGTCTTTAATTAAATCTTCAGCTTCTTTTTTATCATTTTCAGAAACTTTTTCACCTAAATCTTTAATAGATTTTTGTGTAGCAAAGATCAATTGTTCAGACTCATTCTTAACGTCAGCTTCTTCTTTACGTTTTTCATCAGCTTGTTTATTAGCTTCTGCTTCCTTAACCATCTTATCAATTTCATCATCAGACAAATTAGTAGAAGATGTAATTGTAATAGATTGTTCTTTATTAGTACCTAAATCTTTAGCTTTAACATTAACAATACCATTAGCGTCAATATCAAATGTAACCTCAATTTGTGGTACTCCTCTAGGAGCCGCTGGAATATTATTCAATTGGAAATTACCCAAAGTTTTATTATCAGCTGCCATAGGTCTTTCACCTTGTAAAATATGAATATCTACAGCAGGTTGATTATCAGCCGCCGTTGAAAATACTTGAGATTTACTAGTTGGAATAGTTGTATTTCTTGGAATAAGAACAGTACAAACACCACCTAAAGTTTCAATACCAAGTGAAAGTGGAGTAACATCAAGTAATACAATATCATTAACATCACCAGTTAAAACACCACCTTGAATAGCTGCACCCATAGCAACAACTTCATCAGGGTTAACACCTTTAGAAGGTTCTTGACCTAATTCGCTTTTAATAATTTCAGGAATTCTTGGCATTCTTGTAGAACCACCAACTAACAATACTTTATCAATATCTTTTTTAGTTAATTTAGCATCCTTCAAAGCTTTTCTTACAGGTTCCAACGTAGAATCAGTTAAATCTCTAGTTAAATCTTCGAATTTAGCTCTAGTTAAACTTAACTCTAAGTGAACAGGGCCATCAGCTCCTTGAGAAATAAATGGTAATGAAATATTAGTAGTAGTCATACCAGATAAATCTTTCTTAGCTTTTTCAGAAGCATCTTTCAATCTTTGCATAGCCATTTTATCTTTTGATAAATCAATACTATTAGATTTTTTAAATTCATCTACTAAATAATCAATAATTCTTTGATCATAATCATCTCCACCTAAATGGTTATTACCACTTGTGGCTTTAACTTCAAATACACCATCACCAATTTCAAGAATAGAAACATCGAATGTTCCACCACCTAAATCGTATACCAAAATAGTTTGTGTTTTATCTTGCTTATCAACGCCATAAGCTAAAGCAGCCGCTGTTGGTTCATTAATAATTCTTTCAACCTCTAAACCAGCAATTTTACCAGCATTTTTAGTAGCTTGTCTTTGAGCATCATTGAAATAAGCTGGAACTGTAATAACAGCTTTATCAACTTTTTCGCCTAAATAAGCTTCAGCAGATTTCTTCAAATCAGACAAAATCATAGCACTAATTTCCTCAGGAGTATACTCCTTACCATTAGCTTTTACCTTTTTACTTGTTCCCATTAATCTTTTAATAGAAGTAACAGTATCAGGATTAGTAACCATTTGATTTTTAGCTGCTTGTCCTACAATAATTTCACCATTTTTAAACGCTACTACAGAAGGAGTAGTTCTAGAACCTTCAGGATTTGTAATAACCTTTGGTTCACCTGCCTCAAGTGTAGCAACACAACTATTAGTTGTTCCTAAATCAATACCTATAATTTTACTCATAATATCACCTTTCCTTTATTCACTAACTTTAACCATTGCTGGTCTAATAACTTTTCCTTTTAAAGTATAACCTTTTTGCATAACATCAATAACAATACCCGGTTCAACACCATCAATTTTTTCTGTTAAAACAGCTTGATGAAACTTAGGATCAAATGGCTTTCTAACATCATCAATAGCTTTAACATCATACTTTTCTAAAACTTCAATCAAATGACAATAAATCATTTTAAATCCTGTCAAAAACTTTGAAAGCTCATCATCTAAATTATCATCATCTAAATTAATAGCCCTTTCAAAATTATCAATAGATGGAAGTATATCTCTTACAATATCTTCGTTAGAAAATTCTAACATACGACCTACTTCCTCATCTTTACGTTTTCTATAATTAATATTATCAGCCTTAGCTTTTAAAACTTCTTCCTCAAGTTTTTTTATTTTTTCTAAAGCCTCATCTAATTTTTTGTCATGATGCTTATGCTCTTTTTTTTCATGACATTCACACTTCTCACCACACTTACAATGTTTATCATAATGTTTATCATGGTGTTTATGTTCATCATGATGTTTATCTTTCTTAATATCTTCCATTTTATCACCTGCCTATATTTTTCTTAATGTAATTAAGTAATGCCTCAGCCTTTGCATATTCCATTCTCTTCGGTCCAATCAAAGCAATAGTACCTTCTTCACCGTCTTTATCATAATATGTTTTAATAACCGAAATATTATCATCAATTTGATTTTCACTACCAATATAAACTTTTACCTCATCATCTTCAGCTTTAATATTTTTAATAATATTTTTATCCTCAAATTTATTAAGTAAACTTCTTATCTTACTAGCATCATCAAATTCAGGTTCCATAAGTAAATTATTAGTTCCACTAACTTTAATATTTGGTTTTCCTGTAAAATCACTAAAAGCATTATAAAAAGCACTATATAAAGCATCATGTTCTTTTACATATTTTGAAATAATTGGTTTTACTTCAAATTCAAGAACATTACTAACCTCATTCAAAGGCACACCAACAATCAACTTACTTATAATATCAATTGTCTGTTTAACTTCTGCTTTACTTACATTACCATCAATCACTACATTACGATTTTCAACATGACCTTTATCTGTGATAACAATAGCAATCATCTTATTATCATTAATTGGTACAACCTCAATTTTAGCAATCTTATTATCATCAGAAGACTTACCAAGCACAACCGCTGTATAATTAGTAAGTTCTGACACAATTTCCATACTTTTAGTTATTGCATCAGATAGTACCAACGCATTATTTGAAAATATTTGCCTTAATTTAATCATATCTTCCCCAGTAAGTTCCTTTGGGACCATAATATTATCAACATAATATCTATAGCCTAAATCACTAGGAATCCTACCAGAAGAAATATGTGTTTTTTCAATCAAGTTAAACTGCTCCAAAGCAACCATTTCATTTCTAACAGTTGCACTAGAACATTTTAATTTCTTACAAAGTGCTTTTGAGCTAACCGGTTTAGCCGTCTTAATATAATTTTCAACAATTAATTTTAAAAGTTCTCCTTGTCTTTTAGAAAGCATCTCATCACCTCTTTAGCACTTTCAATTTTCGATTGCTATTTAATTATAGCATAGCCCATTAGCACTGTCAACACATTTGTGCTAAAAATAAAAAATATTTCTAACTTTATTATATTCTAAAATAAAGCAATAATAACTTTTAAATTAAAAAAAGCCAAGCTCTTAAGCTAGGCTTAATTTATAAAACAAATTTTTACATATATCTTATAAACCCTAGTAGAGTAATTAATAATTATTAATTACCCTCTTTAGAATCTATAAAGTATTCTAGCAAAATAACCTTTATCATAGTCTTTTATTTTTCTATAAAAGATTACTTTGTTAATTATAATTCTAGCTCTTTACAAACTTCCACTTTTGAGCATTACTCTTATTACAAGTATAACCCCAAACATTTGAACCACTGCTACTTCCAGATGCATCAACACATAAACCATCAATATTTTTAAACTCATAATAATCATTTCCAACACTACTTATATAATAATGTCCACCATGATTATAATGAAAACTCCAAGTTACAATGTTGGTTTTAGAAGTACTAGAATTACCAGCAACCCACAAATACTGACTACCATTTACTTGTGATTGAAAATTATAAATAATATTACTATTTTCTATTCTATTAGCCATAACTTTCCACTTTTGAGCACTTGAACTATTACCAGTATACATTTGAACATTAGTTCCGTTTGCAGCAGCTGCTCCATAAACATCAATTTTTAAATTATTATTTAAAGCTGACGCTATACTATAAGTATTAGTTGTCGTTGTAAATTTCTTACTACTATCATATAAAGTTCCACTTATAACTATAATATTATTATATAAAGTATTTTGACTATTTGTATTAGCACTTATATTTATAGAACTACCGCTTATATTAGTCTGTCCTCCTTCAATAGTTATACCGCCACCTCTAATTTTTTCTGAGCTATAACCATTTTTTAAAACCACATTATCATTAATATTAAGCGCTTTACTAGTATATATAAGTGACCCCGTTGAATGAACACTATTACCGTCCAAAACAATATTTTTTAAAGTAAGTGTGCCATTTTCAAAATCAACCATACTTCCATCAATAAAACTAGAATTTCTTATTAAAGAATAAGTTCCATTATAACTAGTTAAAGTTATTTTTTTGCTATCTTTCAAAACAAGTTTTTCAGTTATTCCAATATTGCTCATCAAATGAATCGTTGATTCACTTTTAGTTCTGTTATAAGCCTCTTTAATAGAAGCTAAAGGCTTACTTATTGTACCATTACCAGTTAAATCACTTCCAGTAGAAGAAACATAATAATCTGTCATTTGTACATTGTAACTTGAACTCATATCATTTGTTCCATCTGATACTTTACCTACTACCGAACCATTATCAGTAAAATAAACTGTTGCTGTTTTTGAAGTTACTTGTACCTCAGTATCTGAATCCTTTTGATATGAACAAGTTAATGTAGACCCGCAACCATCTGGATAAGTTATAACTACCTTTTTACCATTTCCGCTATTATCCTCTTCTTTAAATGTAGGAACTTGTATTTTTCCTGTAGTAACAGCTTTAGATGCAGTAGTTTGTTTACCTGATTTATCAGTTACTCTAACTTTAATATTGTAACTTGTTCCTTGAGTTAGAGAGGCAAATGTATAAGTATTATTTGTACCATTATCAATCCAAGTTGTACCATTATCTTTAGAATATTCATATTTTACAATATTACTATTTGTATAAGTTACCGCTATTACTGTTATAGAATTGGTTGCTGCTTTTGTTGAAATGTTTACAATTGCCTGTGCAGCATCAGCTTCACATGTATTTGAATGAGTTACGTCTGATACTCCACTGCCTTCAAACACATTATCATAATAATCATTTAACTCTCCCTCAATGTTATCCCAAGACGGTCCAACATAAATTTTAGTTAAATTTGTTGTATATGCAAACATTAACTCAACTCTCGTAGTATCAATATTACTCATATCAAATGAACATAATTTTAAAATTGGAAGGCTACTACAACTATAAAACATATAATCCATTTCTGTTACATTACTTGTATCAAAGTTACTTACATCTAAGTTTATAAGAGAACTGCATCCATAAAACATATAACTCATTCTTGTTATTTTGCTGGTGTTAAAATTACTTAAATCTAAGCTGGTAAGAGACTCACAGTTCCAAAACATGCCGCTTGTCATACCACCACCAATATTTGTTACATTACTTGTATTAAAACTGCTTACATCTAAACTGGTAAGAGATTTACAATCATAAAACATACCACTCATGTTTGTTACATTGCCTGTATTAAAATTACTTAAATCTAAGCTGGTTAGAGAATTGCAATAGTTAAACATATAACTCATATTTGTTACTTTACTTGTATCGAAACTATTTAAATTTAAACTGGTAAGAGAATTACAACCAGAAAACATATAATTCATATCTGTTACTTTACTTGTATTAAAATTACTTAAATCTAAACTAGTAAGACTAGCACAACCTCTAAACATTTCCCCCATATTTGTTGCTTTAGATGTATTTAATTTTGCTAAATTCATTGTTTTTGTTTTACCGAAACTAGAATAAGTAAATAAAGCACTTGAATCAGTTGGTGCGGTAACACCATCGTCACCGCCAATATAAAGTTTATACATACCACTATTATCTGGGTCATCTATAATCCAAGCCATAACTGATTTGTTTTGTTTCTCTGATACATCCCATGAAGCTACTACAGTTGAAGGAACGTTTTTATTATCAAGAACATCTACTGTAGATATTTTATCACGATATGTACTTTGCCAGAATGCTTTAGAATTATCTCTTTTCATCATTACTGGAGAAGATTCAACGGTATAACTACTACTTACAGTTTTAGTTCCAGCTGTTATTTTAGCTACTAATGTTCCATCACTTGTGAAAGAAACAACTTGTTTAGTATTTTTAGTAGTTACAAAAGTTCCATTATCTTTTTGATAAGAACAAGTGTAAGTACTATTTGAACAATCTACTCCAAAGTCAATTGTTACATCACGGCCACTATCAGTTTTAATATCGGTGTATGTTGGGGCCGCTATACTTTCTGTTGTTACATTTATAGACTTAATGGCTGGTTGATTATTACTATTGGTAACCCTTACCTTTAGTTTATAATCGGTGTTTTTAGTAAGTCCAGTAAATTCATAAGTATTATTGCTACCATTATTTATCCAAGTTTTACCATTATCTTTACTAAATTCATATTTAATAATACTTCCACTTTTAGAAGATGCGTCAGTAACTAATGTTATTGAGTTAACCGTTGCCCTAGAGGAAATATTATTAATAGCTATTCCATATACATCAAGTTCACATGTATTTGACTGAGTTACCGCTGATACTCCACTACCAGTAAACATATCAGTTGTAGTAGCATTTGCTGTTGTCCATTTAGGTCCAACATAAACTTTAGTTAATTTTGAAGTACCATTAAACATAAAATTCATTTTCGTTACTTTAGATGTATCAAATGAGCACAATTTTAAGCTGGTAAGTAAGCTACAATACCTAAACATATCATACATATCTGTTACTTTGCTTGTATCAAAGTTACTTACATTTAAGTTTGTAAGTTTACCGCAGCTAGAAAACATAGAAGACATATTTGTTACATTATTTGTATCAAAATTACTTAAATCTAAGCTAGTAAGAGAACTACAACCTTCAAACATACCATCCATATTTGCTACTTTACTTGTATTAAAGTTACTTACGTCTAAGTTTGTAAGTTTACTGCAGCCATAAAACATTTGAAGCATATTTGTTACTTTACTTGTATCAAAGTTACTTAAATCTAAGCTGGTAAGAGACCTACAAAGCCTAAACATATCATACATATTTGTTACTTTGCTTGTATCAAAGTTACTTACATTTAAGTTTGTAAGTTTACTGCAGCTAGAAAACATAGAAGACATATTTGTTACATTGCTTGTATTAAAGTTACTTACGTCTAAGTTTGTAAGGGAACTACAATACCTAAACATATCACTCATATTTGTTACATTGCTTGTATCAAAATTACTTAAATCTAAGCTGATAAGAGAACTGCAGTCTCTAAACATATACGCCATATTTGTTACATTGCTTGTATCAAAGTTACTTAAATCCAAACTAGTAAGGGAACTACAACTAGAAAACATACCACTCATATTTGTTACTTTGCTTGTATCAAAGTTACTTACATCTAAGTTTGTAAGAGACTTACAATTATAAAACATATTAGACATATTTGTTACTTTGCTTGTATTAAATTTACTTACATCTAAGCTGGTAAGAGAACTGCAGTCTCTAAACATATACGCCATATTTGTTACTTTGCTTGTATTAAAGTTGTTTAAATCTAAGCTGGTAAGTTTACTGCAGCCCAGAAACATACTAGACATATTTGTTACTTTGCTTGTATCAAAGTTACTTACATCCAAGCTGGTAAGAGAACTACAATCAGAAAACATACCATCCATATTTGTTACATTGCTTGTATCAAAGTTACTTACATCTAAATTTGTAAGAGATGTACAATTATAAAACATTTGAACCATATATGTTACTCTTGATGTATCTAATTTTGCTAAATTCATTGTCTTTGTTTTACTAAAACTAGAATTATATCCGCCAAATAATGAATATGAATAAGCTGGGGCTATTACTTTGCCTTTACCACCAATATAAAGTTTATACATACCACTATTATCTGGGTCGTTTATAATCCAAGCCATTACTGATTTATTTTGTTTCTCTGATACATCCCATGATGCTACTGCATTTGAAGGAACGTTTTTATTATCAAGAACATCTACTGTAGATATTTTACTCTTATATATACCTTGCCAGAATGCTTTAGATGTATCTCTTTTCATCATAATAGGCTCTGGCTCAGAAGCTTTTGCTATTAATGTAGTATCTTTCTTTAATAGATACTT
>CAKPSB010000005.1 GCA_934183155.1 uncultured Bacilli bacterium
AGTTATTACTGCCTATAATTATTGCTTATAATGGTTGCTTTACCAGAACCATAAGGGCTCCATATATTGTTATAAAACTTGAGATTTATTTTCGAGTATGAAATTCTAACTAAATAGTTAGTTTTTTTTTGTTATTAGTAAGTTTTATATAATATTTTAGTTTGTAATAATAAAATATTTATATTTTTTTTTAAATATAGTATAATTGTGTTGGTGATAAAAATGAAAAAAGGCTTTACTTTAGCTGAATTGCTTGGTGTTATTGCTGTGCTTGGTATTATTGCTTTAATAACGGTGCCAGCAATTGATAAGTCACTTGATAAAGGAAAAAGTGAGTTATATGATACACAAATTCAACAGTTAAAAAAGGGATTAAAAGATTATCTTAGTGAAAATATTAAACAAATGCCTAAAGATGATGGCGAGATTTTATGTAAGAGTATTGATGAGTTACAGAAAAATGGTAATCTTCCTTTGGACATTAAAAATCCTAAAACAAATGAGAGCTTTTCTTTAAAAACAAAGGTATGCGTTCAAAAAATTACTTATAATGAATTTAAATATTATGTTAATGAAGTTTTTTGATAATTGTTTAGGAAAGTGTTAGTATACTTGACAAAAGAAGTTAAGTATATGAATGGTGAATATGATTTTTTACTTTTAGAACAGGCAAGAGAAATAACAAGTGAAAATATATATATGGCGATTACGGATGATGAAGTAGATTTATTAACAAAAGATGAAGTGAATTTTACTATTTTTCTTAAAAAATTTTTTTTAAAGAAAGGGTAAATTTAGATAAATATGCTTTTATAAAATGTATAAATTATTTTTTGAAATGTTTAGAAAGTAGTCTTGAACTTGCTTTTTTAAATAGAACGCTTTCTGTTAGCTTTATTGGTATTACAAATGAAAAAGTTTATAATTTTACTTCTCATAGATATGTTTCTTTTTTATCTTTTTGAATCGGCGATAGAGTTACTGGCTGATTTTGAACAGGATTATCGAGATGTTTCTACGCCAAAGATGTTTCAGAAAATTAAAAGGTTGGTGTTTTAGTGTTTGATAGATTAAAAATAATAATAGGTGACAAGGTTGATTTTTTTAATGATAAAACGGTTTTGCTTTTTGGCCTAGGTGGTGTTGGTGGCAGTGCTTTTGAAGCTTTAGTAAGAATGGGTATAGGAAAAATTATTATTGTAGATAATGATGTTTTTGATATAACTAATTTGAATAGACAAGCTTTATCCTTTAGAAGGGTGATTGGTAAGAATAAAGTTGATGTTGCTAAAGAAATAGCTTTGGAAATTAATCCTAGGTGTGAAGTTATAAGTTATAAAATTTTTGCGGATGAGTCTAATATAGAAAAAATTTTGGACAACAAAATTGATTTTGTTATTGATGCGATTGATACTGTTAATACTAAAAAGTTAATTATAAAGTTTTGTTTAAAGAAAAAGATTAAGTTTATATCTGTTATGGGCACTGGTAATAAGGTCCATCCAGAAATGTTAGAGATTGCTGATGTTCGAAAAACCTCATATGACCCTATTGCTAAAATAATTAGAAAAATGGTAAAGGAAGACAAAATTTCTGGCAAAATACCGGTTGTGTTTTCTAAGGAAAAACCGCTTGTTAAAGGAAAGGTGGGTTCTACTTCTTTTGTGCCACCTTCTGCGGGGTTAATGGCTGCTAGTTATGTTTTTCGTTTACTTTTGGAGGATAGGTATGAATAAGGAAATATTACAAATTATAAAGAAAGCTAAAGGTTCGCTTTTAGATATTGGTCTTGTTGATAGTGAAATATTAGATGCTATTGATGAAAATGATAATATTTATACATGTTTTGTTTTAAGTAATATTAGTTTGACTGGTAAAAGGTTTAATGTTACAGGCAGGGGAAAAACAAAAAAAATAAATATTAAAAAAATAAGAAAATATTTTAAAAAGAAGACAGTTGATACCATTATATGTAATTATAATACGATTTATCAATTTAGAAGAAGTTTTATTCCAAGTAGTGTTTATATAAATAAGGGTAGTTTATATATATATGGGGATAAAGAACAAATTGAGCAGCTAAAGTTAAAATATATGCGTTATACTTTTGATATACATTTAGCTTACTATGATAATAAGGCTATTTTAAAAGTAAATAACGAAAAAACTAAAAATTATTTTTTTAAAGATTTTATTTATAAAGTAAGTGATTTTTTTGTTGATAGTTTAGATATAATAACAGAACTTATTTTGAATTAGTATTTATAACTTGACAATGGTTGTTATTAATTAATATAATTGAGTAATGAAATGTTTGGAGATTGTATTTTTTTAACGTATATATTATACGTTAGAAGTTTTTATAGGAGGAAGAGCATGGAAAAGGTTACAATGGAAAAGTTAGTTAATTTATCAAAACAGTATGGGTTTATATTTCAAGGTAGTGAGATATATGGTGGCCTTGCTAATAGTTGGGATTATGGTCCACTCGGGGTTGAACTGAAAAATAATATAAAAAGAGCTTGGTGGAAGAAGTTTATAGAGGAAAAAATAAATAACTATGGATTAGATAGTGCTATTATAATGAATCCAAATGTTTGGGTGGCTTCTGGACATGTGGCTTCTTTTGCGGATCCGTTGATTGATTGTAAGAAATGCAAATCAAGACATAGGGCTGATAAATTAGTTGAACAATTTACTGATGGAGACGAAACTGGCGATGGTTGGAGTAATGAAAAATTAGAAAACTATATTAAAGAAAATGGTATTACTTGTCCAAAGTGTGGGAGTACAGATTTTACTAGTATAAGAAAATTTAATTTACTTTTTGAAACGAGTATTGGGGTTACCGAAGATACTAAAAATACAGTTTATTTAAGAGGAGAAACTGCTCAAGGAATATTTGTTAATTACAGTAATGTTCAAAGAAGTATGAGGGCTAAGTTACCTTTTGGTATAGGACAAATAGGTAAGGCTTTTAGAAATGAAATAACTCCTGGAAATTTTATTTTTAGACAAAGAGAATTTGAGCAAATGGAATTAGAGTATTTTATTAAACCAGAAGAAGAAAACAAATGGTTTGATTATTGGCGAGCTTATTGTATGGATTTTCTTAAGTTGATTGGGTTAAATGAAAAGAATTTGAGATATAGAGATCATAAAAAGGAAGAATTGGTGTTTTATAGTAATGCCACTGTTGATATTGAATATAATTATCCTCAAGGTTGGGGTGAGTTATGGGGAATTGCTGATAGAACTAATTATGATTTAAAAACACATATGGAACATTCTAAGGCTGATTTAACTTATTTAGATCCTGAAACTAATGAAAAATATATTCCTTATGTTATTGAACCTAGTGTTGGTGTTGATAGATTATTTTTAGCTGTTATTACTGACAGTTATAAAGAGGAGACATTAGAAAATGGAACGACTAGAGAGGTTATGGCTTTTCATCCTGCTTTAGCTCCTTATAAGGCGTCAATACTTCCTTTGGTAAAAAAACATCATCATGATAAAGCAATGGAAATATATAATGAACTTTCTAAGAAATTTATGGTTTCTTTTGATGAAAGTGGTAATATTGGTAAAAGATATAGAAGACAGGATGTTATTGGAACGCCTTATTGTATAACAGTAGATGATGATACTATGAATAATGGAACGGTTACGCTAAGGGATAGGGATACGATGGAGCAGACAATATTGAAAATAGAAGATGTAGAGAAATATATTAATAATAAAATAAATTTATAGGACATAAAATATAACGAGGTGAAAAATGAAATATTATGATGAAGAACATGTTTTAATACCTAAGGGAGAACACATTGTGTTTTTACCAGATGGTTATAAGACTATAGGATATGAAAAAATGGAAAAAATTGATTACGACAAAATTCGCAAAGCTAAAAGAAAATTAGCTGATTATAATGAGGATACGCCTATGAGCGTGTATGTTAATAGTGTGTCTGTAATTGTTGATAATAGAAATATTATAAGAAATGTTCCTGGAATTCCTTTTGAAACATATGAAAGAATGCAAGATGAATATGTATATATTGAGCCGTTAAAACATGAGGTATGTCTTCCTTATCTTAGAATTATTAGTCCAAATGAAGTTAGTGAATATTCATATGAGGGCTATGAACCAATTTCTTTTGAGTTTGAATTAGATGAAGCACAAGGATTGTGGGATAGCGGTTATAGTGATGAGATAGTCAAATATAAAATGTATGTGAATACTGAAACAGTAGCTTTGAAACGAAAAGAGTTAGGAAAAAATATTTTAGGAAAAAAGACAAAAGATGGTCTTAAAAAAGTAAAAATTTATGTGAAAACAAAATAAGAAGTTTATAAATAGGCTTCTTTATTTTTGCCTTTAAAATAGGGGAGGTGATAGTGATGGAATATGTAGATTTTTGTTTAAGAATAGGTTGTGCCTTATTGGGTAGTTTTTTGATAGGTCTTGAACGACAGTGGAGAAGAAGATCTGTAGGACTTAGAACCAATGTTCTTGTATGTATCGGAGCTTTTTTCTTTGCTTCATTAGACGTCATTATGGGTAAAGGTGATTTGCGAGTAGCGGCCCAAGTCGTAAGTGGTATTGGTTTTTTAGGTGCTGGGGTAATTTTAAAGGATGGTACTAATATTAAAGGATTAAACACAGCGGCAACTTTATGGTGTAATGCGGCGATTGGCGTTCTTTGTGCGTATGGTTTATTATTAGAAGCTATAACTGGTACGTTTTTGATTTTGATGGCAAATATATTTTTGAGATTTTTAACTAGAAAATTGATGAAATTAAAAAATAATCATAGTTTTAATTATCAACTTAGAATCGTTGCTAATTATGAAAAGGAACTTGTTTTAAGAACAATGATTACGCAAAGTGTTGCGGAAGCTGATTTGATTTTAAATGGTTTAGAGACTAAAAGGAAGGAAGATAAAATTGAAATTTTGGTAAATTTTAGTTTAAAGCAAACAAGTCGAGCAATGGAACAATTAATTACAAGATTTGCAATGGAACCTGATGTTTATTTTGTTAATTATATTAAATGTGATGATTTAGACGATGATGAAAATTAGATAGTATATAAATAATGAATAAGTAAATAATAATTAAAAAGGTTTACATAAATGATGTAAAGAAAATATCGTATTTTAAATTTTATAAGGTTCTTTAAATAAAACACAAAAAAAAGTTTTCTTTTTTTAAATAATTATGGTAAAATTATTTATAGCAAAGTAAGTTTATTACTGAGGAGGATAAATATGGGTTTGATTAAAAAGATAATGGGAGAGGAAGAAGATGTTTTTTCAGCTCCTACAACTGATAAATATTATGATTTGAAAGCAGAAGAGGCTTTAACTGAGGAAGGTGGAGCAAAGATGATTTTGCTTGAACCAAGAGCTTATTCTGAATCACAACAAATAGCGGACCATTTGAAAAAAAGAAATACAGTTGTTGTTAATTTAAAAAGAGTAACACCTGAGCAAGCTAAACGAATAGTTGATTTTTTAAGTGGAACTATTTATGCAATTGGTGGAGATTTACAAAAAATTGGTGGAGGTATTTTTCTTTGCACGCCAAATAATGTAAGTGTTCAAGGAAAAATTACTAATGATACCGAAGGCAAAGGTATTCATGACAACGATAATATTGATATTGAGTGGTAAAAGAATAGGAAGGTGCTTTTAAGGGGCACTAAAGGTGAGGGAAAATTATGGATAAATTCACAAGAACCCTTAGAGGGTATGACCCTGATGAGGTTAATAATTTTTTAGATCAAGTTATTAAGAGAGTCGAAAAGATGGTGGCTGATATTGATGCTAAAAATAAATTAATAATTGAAAAAAATGAAAAAATAAAATTTCTACAATCTAAATATGAGGAAGTTAATACTTTAAAAGAAAAACTTGCTCAATATGAAAAAATGGAAAGTACCCTTAACCATGCTATTATAATGGCTCAAAAAACTTCTGATCAATTAAAAGTTGCTGCTCATAAGGAAAGAGACATTATTATAGATGATGCCAAAAAAAATGCTAGTAGAATTGTCAATGATGCTTTAATTAGAGCTGAAAAAATTGAAAGTGATGCTGACAATGTGAAAAGAAATATAAATGTTTTAAAAAGAAGATTAAAAAATATTATTGAGTCACAATTGGAAATAATTGATGATATTGATAAGCTGGATATGTAAAGCAAATGATGGAAATGTTATATTAATTTAAGTTTGAAGAGAGTTAACGGCTGGTGTAAGTTAATGACTTTTAATATATGGATCGTTCTTGATGCGTTTTTCAGAAATAAAGTAGGAAAAGACGGTAACGCGTTATAGTTTTGAGTGTATTTATTAAAATAAGGTGGTACCGCGGGAAAACTCGTCCTTAATCAGGATGGGTTTTTCGTTGTTTTTTAAAGTTTTTTTTGTTATAATTAGGTAGGTGATTTGATGTTTAATTATAAAGGCGTAAATGTAAATTATATAAGAGAAGGAAATAAAAAAGGACAAGCTGTGGTTTTACTTCATGGTTGGGGACAAAATATTCAAATGATGAGGCCTATTGGTGATAATTTGATGGATAAGGATGTAATTATAATAGATCTTCCCGGTCATGGTAAAAGTGATGAGCCAAAGGAAATATGGCTTCTTGATGATTTTGTTGAGATGATTCATTCTCTTCTTGAAAAATTAGGAATTAGTAATCCTGTTTTAATTGGTCACTCTTTTGGCGGCAAGATAAGTTTAATGTATGCTAGCAAATATGATGTTAAAAAATTGATTTTATTTGGTAGTCCATTTAAAGCAAAAAAAAACCCTGATAGTTTGAAGGTAAAATTTTTGAGAAAAATGAAAACTTTACCTGGTATGAAGCGATTGGCTGAAGAGATGAAAAAACATATGGGGTCTGTTGATTATCGAAATGCTAGTCCAATTATGCGGGGTATATTAGTTAAACATGTGAATACTGATATAACTGATTTGGTTAAGAAAATTAAGTGCCCAACAATTATAATATGGGGAACATGTGATCAAGCCGTTCCAATAGAAGATGCTTATGAACTTGAAAAATTAATTAGAGATAGTGCAGTTATTCCTTATGAAGGATGTACACATTATGCTTATTTAGAAAGATTGGGGCAGACTAATTCAATCATAAATAAGTTTTTGGAGGAAAAATAATGACTAAAGGTTTTATAATTTCTTGTTTAACATATTTAGTATATGTATTTTTGAAAAGCCAAAACTCAATGCATATGCTTCAACAAAATAAATATAATAGAAAAAAAACATATTTAAAATGGCTTAAATGTAATTTTAAAAAAGTTTTAAATGATTATAGTGTATTGTTTGTGATTTTTATATTATTTATATTTTTAAACTATAAAGTAAGTATGGTTTTGTTTACTTTGTTTTATTTGCTTTTAATTATTAAACTTTATTTTGATAGAAAAAGTGATCAAAATAAATTACCATTAAAGTATACTTCAAGAGTAAAACGATTAGTTGTTACAAATACTATAACACTAGTTTTACCTATTATATTTATGAGTTTATTTGTAAATAAAGAAAATTTAGTATGTTTTTATTTAATATTGGGTTTATGTGCTTATTTTAATTGTTTGTATATATTAATTGCTCTTTTGATAAATACACCTTTGGAGAAAATGGTTGGATTGTATTTTAAACAAAAAGCTATTCATAAAATTAAAAGTATGAAATCTTTAAAAGTTATTGGCATTACTGGTAGTTATGGTAAAACTAGTAGCAAAAATATTTTAAATGATATTTTAAATATAAAATATAATTCTATGGCTTCACCTAAAAATTTTAATACTCCTTTTGGTTTAATGATTACAATTAATAATTATTTAGATAAATTTACGGATGTATTTATTGCTGAAATGGGTGCTTGTCAAGGTGGAGATATTAAAGAATTATGTGATTTAGTTCATCCTAAATATGGAATTATTACTAAAATTGGGGTTGCTCATTTGGCAACTTTTAAGACAAGAGAGAATATTCAAAAAACGAAATTTGAACTCATTGAATCTTTACCTCAAGATGGAATTGGTATATTGAATGCTGATGATGAATGGCAAAAAAGTTATAAGATTAAAAACAATTGCAAGATAAAGTGGATAGGTATAGATAATGAAGCTGATGTAAGAGCTAAAAATATATTGCTATCTCCAAATGGAATGAGTTTTGATTGTTATTTTAAAGGTGATGATAAACCTTATAAATTTGAAACAAGATTACTTGGTTATGCAAATGTTTATAATATTTTAGCGGGAATTTGCTTAGGTAAAGAGTTTGGTATGACTATTGAACAGTTACAAGCTGGTGTAGCAAAAGTAAAAGCGGTTGAACATCGATTAGAATTAAAAAAACAAGGTGATATTACATTTATAGATGATGCTTATAATTCTAATCCAACGGGAGCCTTAATGGCTTTAGATGTTTTAAAGCTAATGCCAGGCAAACATATTGTTGTAACACCTGGTATGATTGAACTTGGAAATGAAGAGTATAATAAAAATAAGGAATTTGGTAAACAAATTGCAACTAGGTGTGATGAAGTTATCTTAGTTGGTAGAGAAAAGACAAAACCAATTTATGATGGCTTAAAGGAAGAAAAATTTGATGAAAATAAAATACATGTTATTAATGATGTACTTAAAGCTTTTCCACTAGTACAATCTTTAAAACAAGGTGAGACTTATGTACTTTTGGAAAATGATTTACCAGATATATTTAATGAGAAAGGAAGATAATTATGATAAAAGTTGGAGTTATTTTTGGAGGAAATTCTGTAGAACATGAAGTAAGTATTATTTCAGCTTTACAGGCAATGGAAAATATTGATACAAATAAGTATGAAATTGTACCAATTTATATTAGTAAAGACCGTCATTTTTATACAGGACAAGCATTAAGAGATATGGATACTTATAAATATTTTGATAATATGAAGAAGTTTGTTAAAGAGGTTTCTTTGTGTAGAAAAGGCGATGAGATTGTTTTACAAAAAGTAAAAGGCGTATTTGGAAGAAATGTAAATACGATAGATGTTGCTTTTCCTATTGTTCATGGTAAAGGGGTTGAAGATGGATCTTTGGCTGGTTTTTTAGAAACTTTAGATTTGCCTATAGTTGGCCCATCAGTGTTAGGTGCGGCTTTAGGACAAGATAAAGTTGTTTTAAAACAAGTATTAGAAGCTAATGGTATAAAAACACCTAAATATGTGTGGTTTTATGATACTGAATATGAGGTAAATAAAGATCAAATAATTGCTGATATTGAAAAAATTGGCTATCCAGTTGTTGTAAAACCTGCTAATTTAGGAAGTACAATAGGTATTAGTACTGCTCATAATAGGGAAGATGTTAAAAAGGCTATTGAAGAAGCTATAGAGTATGATCAAAAAATTGTTGTTGAACAGATGATACCTAATTTATTGGAATTAAATTGTGCCGTATGTGGTAATTATGAATATATGGAAACTAGTTTAATTGCTCAAATGAAAATGAAACATGAACTTTTAACTTTTGAAGATAAATATTTATCTGGTAGTAAAAGTAAAAAGGGAATGGGCGTTAAACAATCTGGGTCTATGTCTAATAGTGAATTTGAGATTCCAGCAAAGATTTCAGATGAAATGACTCAAAAAATTTATGAAATTTCTAAAAAAGTATTTAGAATTTTAAATTTAAAAGGAGTAAGCCGAATTGATTATTTAGTTGATGAAGAAACCGGTGAGGTTTATGTAAATGAACCTAATACTATTCCTGGTTCACTTGCGTTTTATATGTATAAACCGAAAGGAAAAGATTATAAAACTTTAACTGATGAATTGATTAAAATGGCTATTAAAGATTATAAAAATGTTGGTAGAAAAACATCAAGTTTTTCATCAAATATTTTAAGTAATTATAATAATACACAAGGGTTTAAAAAGGGCGTTAAATAGGAGGATTTATGGATTATAAAGATACATTATTAATGCCAAAAACGGATTTTAAAATGCGTGGTAATTTGGCGGAAAACGAAGTTATTCAAAGACAAGAATGGGATGAGATGGATTTATATAATTTAATCAGAAATAAAAACAAAAATAATAAACCCTTTGTTTTACATGATGGTCCACCTTACGCTAATGGTAATATTCATTTAGGACATGCTTTAAATAAAATATTAAAAGATTTTATTAATAGAAGTAAAATGATGGAAGGATATTATGTTACTTATATTCCTGGATGGGATACACACGGACTTCCGATTGAACAGGCTGTTACTAATAGTGGCGTTGATAGAAAGAGTATGAGTACATTTGAATTTAGAAAATTATGTAAGGAATACGCTTTAAAACAAGTGGAAAAACAAAAAGCTGATTTTAAGAGCTTAAATGTTATTGCTGATTGGGATAATCCTTATATAACTTTACTTCCTGAATTTGAGGCTAGACAAATTGAGGTATTTGCTAAAATGGCTCAAAAAGGTCTCATATTTAAAGGATTAAAGCCAGTTTATTGGTCACCATCTTCAGAAACTGCTTTAGCAGAGGCTGAAATTGAATATAAAGATAAAACGGATCCATCAATTTATGTACCTTTTACTGTTTGTGAGGGTAATGAATATGTAGTTAAAGGTGATAAACTAGTTATTTGGACAACTACTCCTTGGACTTTACCTGGTAATATGGGGGTGTGTGTTGGTGGAACCTTTGATTATTCTAAAGTAAAAGTTGGTAATGATAATTATATTGTAGCTACTAGTTTAGTTGATGATTTAATGAAAGAGTTTGGCTTTACTGATTACGAAGTATTATCTACATTTAAAGGTGATAAATTAGTTGGTGTAATTTATAAACATCCATTTATGGAAAGAACTTGTCCTGTTATTGCTGCTTCACATGTAACATTAGATGCTGGTACTGGTTTGGTTCATACGGCTCCTGCTTATGGTGTTGATGATTTTATTGCAGGAAAGCAAAATAATTTAGGTATGATTAATGGGGTAAATGATCAAGGTATTTTAACTGAAGAGTCTGGTATGTTTGAAGGATTATCTGTTGATGAAGCAAATAAAGTTATTCCTAAGTGGTTAGAGGATAATGGTTATTTACTTAAGTTAAAGTATATTACACACTCATATCCTCATGATTGGAGAACTAAAAAACCAATTATTTTTAGAGCAACAAAACAATGGTTTTGTAGTGTAGATAAAATTAAAGATGAAATTTTAAATGAAATAGATAATAACATTCATTTCCACACTGAATGGGGAAGAGTAAGAATGCATAATATGATAAAAGATAGAGGAGATTGGTGTATATCTCGTCAAAGAGCATGGGGAGTTCCTATTCCTATTTTCTATAATGAAGATGGCTCAGAAATTGTTGATTATGATGTTATGATGCATGTTGCTTCTTTATTTAGAAAATATGGTTCAAATGTTTGGTTTGAAAAAGATGCTAAGGACTTACTTCCAAAAGGTTATACAAATCCAGCTAGTCCAAATGGTCAATTTAAAAAAGAAACTGATATTATGGATGTGTGGTTTGATTCTGGTTCTTCTTGGAACGGTACTTTAGTTGAAAGAAAGTTACCTTATCCAGCTGATGTTTATTTAGAGGGTTCTGATCAGTATCGTGGTTGGTTTAATTCTTCTTTAATTTGTAGTATGGCTGCTAATGAAAAAAGTCCATATAAAAGTTTAATTTCTGCTGGTTTTGTTTTGGATGGCAAAGGATTTAAAATGAGTAAGTCACTTGGTAATGTTGTTACACCAAATGAAGTTGTAAGTAAACAAGGTGCGGATATTTTAAGGCTTTGGGTTTCTTCTGTTGATTATACTGAAGATGTTAGATTTAGTGCGGAGTTACTTTCTCAAGTTAAAGAAGCTTATCGTAAAATTAGAAACACTTATAGATTTATGCTTGGTAATTTATTTGATTTTGATCCTAAAATTGATATGGTATCTTATGATAGATTATCTTTAACTGATAAATATATGCTTAATGAGCTAAATGATATAGTTTCAAAAGTTATTAATGAGTATGATGGTTTTAATTATGATGAAATTTATAAGTTAATAAATAATTATGTAAATAATTTATCTAATTTTTATTTAGATTATACTAAAGATATTTTATATATTGAAAAAGCTGACAGTTACGAACGTAGAAGTGTTCAAACGGTTTTATATGAGATATTATTTTCTCTAATTAAATTAATGGCACCAATTTTACCTTATACTTCAGAGGAAGTATATAAATTAATGCCTGGTGATAAAAAACAAAGTATTCATTTGGAAAGTTTTCCTGAAGTTAAAAAATATAAAGATGAAGAAGAAGTTAGAGAAGTATTTGAATTATTTTTGGGTATTAAAAATGATGTATATAAAGCTTTAGAAGAAGCTAGAAGTGAAAAAATAATTGGAAAGTCTTTGGAAGCAAAGGTATTTTTGAAACTTAGAGATGAAGATAAAGAAACATTAAAACCAATTTTATCTAAATTAAAACAATTATTTATTGTATCTGATGTTGTTTTAACAACTGAGGATGTGAAAAAATATGAGTATTGTGCTGTTCAAGTTCAAAAATTTGAAGGTGAAAGATGTGAAAGATGTTGGAATTATTTTAATGAAATAGATCTTACGGATCATGTTTGCTCAAGATGTCACGAAGTTTTAAAAGATTTATAAAATTATATATTTAATAAAATAGGATTCAATTTTGAATTCTATTTTTTATGTTAACTATTTTTATTTTTAATAAATTCTCTGAGCATTTTTGTTAATGCTCTTTTTTCTATTCTTGAGACATAACTTCTAGATATACCTAATTGTTTAGCAATTTCTTTTTGTGTAATTTCTTTTTTTCCGGATAGTCCATATCTTTTAATTATTATTTCTTTTTCTCTTTCAGTTAGAATGTTAAAATATTTTTTTAATAATTTAATGTTGTTTTTTGTGTGAATATCTAGAACATAATCTGGCTTTTCAGTTTTTAATATATCTAAAAAGGTAATAGTGTTTCCTTCTTTATCAAAGCCAATTGGTTCGTCTATACTGATGTTTTTATTGTTTTTTTTGTTAGCTCTAAAGAACATTAATATTTCATTTTCAATACATCTAGCACAGTAAGTGGTTAATCTGGTGCTTTTTTTGTAGGAATAACTATCTATGCCTTTAATTAATCCAATTGTTCCTATACTAATTAGATCGTCACTCATTTCTTGATTATGTTCGTATTTTTTTACTATATGGGCGACAAGCCTTAGATTGTGTTCAATAAGTTTATTTCTAGCTGTTTTGTCACCTTTGATGGCTAATTTTATGTATTTTTCTTCTTCTTCTTTGGATAGGGGATCTGGGAAAACATTATTGGAATAAGATGCTGTGAAGAGATAAAAATCTTTAAATAGTTTTTTTAAAAATTCAAACATATTACACCTCATTAAAATATATGTATAAAAAAATTAGGAATGCATCCTAATTTAAATGATTTATGAGGTATAAAAACCATCCTCCGCCAATAAGAGCTGTTGTGAAACATAAAATGACGTAATTAATAAAGGCGTCTGCTATTTCGTTTTTAGCCATGGCTTTTCCTTCTTTGGTGGCTTTGGTTAAAACTTTTGCATTTCCTTTTGAAGCTCCTTCTGATTTTTCTTCTTGACTAGGCTTTTCATCGTAAATGGCATGAAGCTCATTACTTAATTGTTTTAGTTTTTCTAAGTCAATTTCACTTAAGTCTTTTGTTTGCTCTAGGGGATTAACCTCTTCAGATTGACTGGGAAATTTTGAAGCAGAATCTTCATAATTTAAGCCAATTATATTATTATATTCTTGCTCATTTTTATCTTGCTCGTTGAAAAGATTTTCAATTTCTTCAACGTTTTGATTAGTTTGATTAGCTTGTTTATTTTCTTTTAGTAAGTCTTCAATATTGTAATTCATTTTGGCCTCCTATTTACTTTAATTATACTACAAGGTTATTTATTTTGCTAATTATTTGCTAAAAAAATTTTTTTGATTTACATAATGTTGAAAACATAAGCAAATTAGTGTAGAATTATTATAGTAACAAAGGTGATATGATGGGATTATTTGATAAATTTAAAAATATTTTTAAAAGTGAAGAGAAAACAGAAGTAGAACTTTATGATAAGGGCTTAGAAAAAACAAGGAAAAATTTTTTAGGAGCTTTATCTAATTTAAATTCAAAATATAAAATTGTTAATGAGGAGTATTTTGAAAATTTAGAGGAGTTATTGATAATGTCTGATATTGGTGTAGGTACAGTAATGGAAATTATTGATAGGCTAAAAAAGCGAGTGAAAAAAGAAAATATAACTTCTCCTTCACAGCTTAAAGATATTATTGTTGATGAGATGTTTATAATATATGTTGATGGTGATATTATAACAAATAAAATTAATTATGCTAAAGAAGGACCTACAGTTATTTTATTTGTTGGGGTAAATGGTGCTGGTAAAACAACAACTATTGGTAAAATGGCTTATAAACTTAAGGAAGATGGCAAAAAAGTTTTGATGGTTGCTGGTGATACTTTTAGAGCGGGAGCGATTGAACAGTTAAATGAATGGGCGTCAAAAATTTCTTGTGATATTGTATATAAGGAAAATGCTGATCCTGTAAGTGTAATGTATGATGGTATTTTAAAAGCTAAAGATGAAGATTATGATGTTGTTTTGATTGATACGGCTGGTAGATTACAAAATAAGGTTGGTTTGATGAAGGAACTTGAGAAAATAAATAAGGTTATTGGAAAATTAGTTGATGGTGCTCCTCATGAAACTTTATTGGTTGTTGATGCTACAACGGGTCAAAATGGTATTAGTCAAGCTAAAAATTTTAAAGAAATAACTGATATTACGGGAATTGTTTTAACTAAGCTTGATGGTACCGCTAAAGGTGGAATTGTTTTAGCTATTAAAGAAGAGACTAAAATACCTGTTAAATTTGTTGGACTTGGTGAAAAACAAGATGATTTAAGAGTTTTTGATATTGAGAAATATATTTATGGTTTGTTTAAGGATATGGAGTAATTATGGACAAGACATTATATTTTATAAACTTATTTGACTATTATGGCGAACTTTTAACGAAAAGACAACAGGATTATTTTAAAGATTATTATTTTAATAATTTAAGTTTATCAGAAATAGCTTTAAATGAAAGTGTTTCAAGAAATGCTGCATATAAGCAGATAAAAGATGCGGAAGGCAAGCTTTTACATTTTGAAAAGATATTGAAGCTATATGAAAATTCTATTAAAATTAAAAATATTATTAAGAATTTGGATATTGAAACAAAAGAAAAAATAGAAAAATTGATATAAAAGGGGAGATATTATGTTTGGAAAAATACTTTATATAAGTGATACTGAAGCGCATGTTCAAGTGCCACAAGGTGGTGCTATTTCGACTAATTTAATGAATATGCATGTTATATTTGAAGATGAAAAGAAAAAAATATTAGGTGAAGTTGAAGATATTAGTGATAGTCTTATTAAAATTAGGTTTTTAGGTGAAATTACTAATGGAAGATTTGTTGGTGGTGTTATTAGAAAACCAACTTTTAATTCTAATATTCGTTTGATTAACAATGATGAAGTTGGTATGATTGTTGGTGAGGATAATAGTTCATCTTTTGTTTTAGGAGAAAGTCCACTTTATGATAATCATCCAATTAGAGTAGATATAAACGATTTATTTAGTAGTCATATGGCTATATTTGGTAATAGTGGTTCTGGTAAATCATGTGGTGTGGCTAGACTTTTACAAAATGTTTTTTCTAATCCAAAATTACTACCATTTAGGGCTAATTTCTTTATATTTGATGCTTATGGTGAGTATCATAATGCTCTTCAAAATATCGACAAAATAAATCCTAATTTAAATTTTAAATTTTATACTACAAATGTTAATCAAACAGATGGAGAAGTTTTGTCTATACCAATTTGGCTTTTAGATATTGATGATTGGGCTTTACTTTTAAGAGCTGAGAGACATTCACAGTTAACGATTATTGAAAGAATGTTAAAGTTGGTTAATATTTTTGCTACTGATGATGATATTAGTAATAGATTTAAGAATCATTTGATTGCAAAAGCTATTATGACTATTTTATATACTAATCAAACGGCTAGTAGTAAAAGAAATGATGTATTTAAAATTTTGGCTACTTGTTCTACGCCTCAGTTTAACTTAGAAGCACCTGTTAAGGGAATTGGATATACTAGAAAATTTAGAGAATGCTTTACTATTGATACCCAAGGACAATTTCCTGAAAGTATTTTAATGACGGAGTATGTTACTAGTTTTATTGATGAAAGTTTAGATAAATATGAACCTTCTGAATTTAAATATTTTACATTAGAAGATTTGGAAAAAGCTTTGGAGTTTACTTTAATAAGTGAGGGACTTTTAAATAATGAGGAGACTTATTCTGACGCTATTACTTTAAAAGTTCGTCTTCATTCTTTAACAATATCTGAAAATTCAAGATATTTACGTTATCCATCATTTGTTACTATGGAAAATTATATTGCTTCATTGGTTGCTAAAAATGGTAAAAAAGCTCAAATAATTAATTTTAATTTGGAAGATGTTGAAGATTGGTTTGCAAAAGTTGTTGTTAAACTATATACAAAAATGTTGTTTAATTTTGCTAAAAGGTTAAAAAATAGAGCATCTATTCCATTTCATATTTTTGTTGAAGAAGCTCATAGATATGTTCAAAATGATGGAGATGTGGAATTGATTGGTTATAATATATTTGAAAGAGCGTCTAAGGAAGGACGCAAATATGGGTTGATATTTAATTTAATTTCACAAAGACCGGTTGAAATATCTGATACAGTTATTTCGCAATGTGCTAATTTTTTGATTTTTAAAATAACTCATCCTTTGGATTTAGATTATATTACGAAAATGCTTCCAAATATTTCAGCAGATATTGTTGAAAAACAAAAAACTTTACAGCCAGGAACTTGTATGGCTTTTGGTTCGGCTTTTAAAATACCAACAATTGTTAGAATGCAAATGCCTGATCCAGCACCATCAAGTAGTAGTTGTGATGTATTTAATACTTGGAAGGCAAATTAACAATATTAAAATAGATATTAGGCTAGTTTTTAAGCCTTTTTCTATGGTATAATTAATATGGTTGTTCAAGTAGCTTAATGGATAAAGTATTCCCCTCCGAAGGGAATGATAGGAGTTCGATTCTCCTCTTGAACGCCATTAATTTAATTTTTATTTGAAAAAAATGTAGTAGGAGGAAATAATATGAAAATAATTTCAATTAATGCAGGCAGTAGTTCTCTTAAATTTAGTTTATTTAATATGGATGATGAGTCTGTTATTGCTAGTGGTGTTTTCGAACGTATTGGAAAAAGCGCAGGTATGGGCGAGTATACTATTAAGTTTAATGGAGAAAAAATAGTAAAATCAGCTTTATTAGCTGATCATAGTGAAGCTGTTAAAATATTACTTGATAGTTTAACAGAACTAGGAATTGTAAAATCATTAAAGGAAATTGATGGAGTTGGTCATCGCGTTGTTCAAGGAAAAGATTTATTTGATAAATCTGTTGTTGTAGATGATGATGTTTGGAAGAAGCTTGATTCTATTAAGCATTTTGCTCCTTTACATAATCCGGCTAATATGCTTGGAATTGAAGCTTTTCGAAAGGCTTTACCAGAAGCTGTTAATACAGTTGTTTTTGATACAGCGTTTCATCAAACTATGAAGCCTGAGCAATATTTGTATGCTGTGCCATATGAATGGTATGAAAAATATGGTATTAGAAAATATGGAGCTCATGGAACTAGTCATAGATATATTGCCGAAACAGTTTCTAATCTTTTAAATACTAATAGTTATAAGTTAATTAGTTGTCATATTGGCAATGGTGGGTCTATTACGGCTATTAAAGATGGAAAATGTGTTGATACTTCTATGGGATTTACACCACTTGCTGGTATTATGATGGGTACTCGTTGTGGTGATATTGATCCATCTATTATACCGCCTGTTATGGAAAATGAAAAAAAAGATATTAATGAAATTATGAATGATTTAAATAAACATAGTGGTGTTTTAGGTATGAGTGGCATTAGTAGTGATATGCGTGATTTAGAAGAAGCTGTATTAGAAGGAAATGAAAGAGCTATTGAGACATATAATAAATATGCTAGAAGAATAACTGATTATATTGCTCAATATTATGTTTTGTTAGGTGGCGCAGATGCTATTGTCTTTACTGCTGGATGTGGAGAAAACAGTCCGTTACTTCGTCAAAAAGTGTGTGATAATCTAAAATGTTTAGGTGTTAAACTTGACGATGAAAAGAATAATGTTCGTGGTAAACTTACAACAATTAGTACAGATGATTCTAGAATAAAGGTTTTTGTTGTTCCTACTGATGAAGAGTTAATGATTGCTAGAGATACTTTAGATTTAATTAAAACTTTATAGACACTTTTGAGATAATCAGAAAATTTTTCTGATTATTTTGTTTAAATTTAATAAAAGCTGATTTATTAATTAAATTCCTCAGTTAACTTTGAAAGTTAAAAGTATTATCTTGACAAAAATTAAATAGACTACTAAAATATAAATAAATGTTTTGATTGAGACATGATTATTAATAGATATTAAAAGCGAGTTTAGGTTGGTGTAAGCTAAATAAATATAATTTAATAATTACTACTCATGAACAGATTTTCGAAAGAATATTCCGGGTACTATCCGTTAAAATAGTTAATTAAGTGATAAAGTAGGATGGTACCGCGTTCATACGCTCCTAGCATATTGTTTTTGCTGGGGGATTTTTTGTGGAAAAAAAGGTATTAAGAAAAATGCATAATATGGATATGAGACATTTTTTAATTAAATATTATGAAATTGATAATGAGATGTTGTTAGAACTTTTTTGCAAGGCAACACATAAGCAATTAAAACAAATAGCACCATTTTATGGTATAGATTTAGTTAAAACAAGTTTTGATTATGTGACTGTTGAGCATATTCAAACTGGAGCAATTATTTTAGTAAGTGATTGCTTTGGACATTTGGCTCCTTATATTAATCCATTAAGATTATTTGAAAAGGAAAATTATGATACTGATTTAGAGTCATTTGATTATGCATTAAAGGAAAATTGTAATTTCGATAAAAAGGGCAGACAAAAGAATTTAAATAGGAGGGAACATTAAAATGGTAAATATTAAAGAAGATGAATATTTAAGTAAGTTAAATCATAGTTGTGCTCATTTAATGGCACAAGCAATAAGACATTTATATCCAAAGGCGAAATTTTGGGTAGGACCAGTTATTGAAGAAGGTTTTTATTATGATGTTGATTTAGGGGATTATACATTAACTGATGAAGATTTAGAAAAAATATCAAAAGAAATGAAAAAGTTAGCTAAAGATGGTAAAAAAATAATAAGAAGAGAAATTTCAAAAAGTGAAGCTTTAGAAATGTTTAAAGATGATCCTTATAAGGTAGAAATAATAAAAGAACTTCCAGAAAATGAGATTATAAGTTGCTATAGCCAAGGTGATTTTACTGATTTGTGTAGGGGACCACATGTTGATACTGTAAAGGAATGTAAGAATTTTAAATTATTAAAGTTTAGTGGTTCATATTATAAGGGTGATTCTAAAAATAAAGTTCTTCAGAGAATATATGGTGTATGTTTTAAAACTAAGGAAGATTTAGATGAGCATTTAAAACAATTAGAAGAGGCTAAGGAAAGAGATCATCGTAAGTTAGGTAAGCAATTAGATATATTTATGTTTTCTGATTTAGTTGGTAAAGGTCTTCCTATGTGGCTTCCAAATGGTTTTACTATTAGAAAATTATTAATTGATTATATAACTGATAAAGAAATAAAACATGGATATAAACATGTATATACGCCATCATTAGGAAGTGTTGATTTATATAAGACGTCTGGTCATTGGGAACATTATAAAGATGATATGTTTCCTGAGATGAGGTTAGATAATGAATCATATGTGTTGAGGCCTATGAATTGTCCACATCACATGATGATGTATCAAAATCATCTTCATTCTTATAAAGATCTTCCAATTAGAATAGCTGAGGTTGCTAATGATTTTAGATTTGAAGCTTCAGGAGCTTTATGTGGAATAGAAAGAACAAGAGCTTTTACTCAAAATGATTCTCATATTTTTTGTACACCTGATCAAATAAAATCAGAATTTAAGGCAGTTATAGATTTAATATTAGAAGTATATAAGGACTTTGGTTTTAAAGATTATAAATTTAGATTGTCTTTAAGAGATAAGAATAATAAGGAAAAGTATTTTGGTAATGATGAGCTGTGGGAAAAGTCTGAAAATGAACTTCGAGAGGTTTTAAAAGAAATACACGCTGATTATTATGAAGCGGAAGGTGAAGCTGCATTTTATGGACCTAAGTTAGATGTTCAAGTGAAAAGTGCGATTGGTCATGATGTAACTTTATCAACTGTGCAGTTAGATTATCAATTACCAGAACGCTTTGAATTAACTTATGTATCAGAAGATGGAAGTAAAAAAAGACCAGTTGTTATTCATCGTGCGATTTTAGGCTCTTTGGATAGATTTATTGCATTTTTAATAGAAGAGACTAAAGGAGTATTTCCATTTTGGCTTGCACCAACGCAAGTATCTGTTATACCGGTTAATAGCGTGTATCATTTAGATTATGCAAGGGATATAGTTATGAAGTTAAATGATGCTGGTATTAGAGTTAATTTAGATGATAGAGATGAAAAATTAGGATATAGATTAAGAGAAAGTGTTACTAAAAAAATACCTTATGTTTTAATAATTGGTGATAAGGAAAAAGAAGAAAATATTATAAGTTTTAGAAAATATGGAAGTCAAGATACAAATAGCTTAGATTTAGATAATTTTATTCAAGAGTTGCATAAATTAATAGGGGAAAGAAGGTAGTATTATGCTTGGGGCGATTATTGGTGATTTAGCTGGTTCTATTTATGAATATGATGAGTATAATAAAAAAAATATTGATAGAACTTGTGAAGTTTTAACAAAGGATAATTTGATAGAAAAGGATAGTTTTTATACTGATGATACAGTTTTAACTATGGCTATATTGGACGCTATATTAGAAGAAAAGGATTATGCAGATTCTTTAAAACAGTATGTATTAAAGTATAAAGATTATATTCCTAATACTAAGGCTAACCATTTCGAAAATTTATTTTCACCAAACTTTATAAAATGGTGTCAAGGTAGTGAAGAAAAAAGTAGTTATGGTAATGGGGCTTTAATGAGAGTTTCACCAATTGGTTATTTATATAATAGTTTTGATGAAGTGATAGATGAAACTAAAAAGGCAACAATGCCTTCTCATAATTCTTCATTAGCGCTTTCTGGTGCAGAAGTTTTAAATGCTATTATTTATAATTTTAGACAAGGAACTAATTTTGATAAAATGAAAATTATTTTTTGTCCAAGTTCAACACCAATTGATAAGATGCGACTTACTAATGAGTTTGATTCAAGCTGTTTAGTTTTTGAAAAATGCAAAAGTGTTTTATTTCAAAGTAATAGTTTTGAAGATGCTTTAAGGAAAGCTGTTTCTTTGGGTGGAGCGACTGGTACAATTGGAGCAATTACTGGTTCCATGGCTGAGGCATATTATGGTATTCCTGAGCATTTAAAGGATCAGGCTTTAGCAAAGTTGCCTAATGAGTTTATTGATAAATTAAATAATGGTTATGCAAAAATAAAAAAATTAAATTGATAGGAGATGAGATTGAGTGAGAGAATTTACGGAACAAGAAAAAGTAAGAAGAGAAAAAGTTAATGAGTTAATTAGTAAAGGTGTTAAACCGTTTGGTGGTCGTTTTGATGTGACTTCTAATTCTAAAATAATTAAGGATGAATATTCTAATCAAAGCAAAGAACAATTAGAACAATTGAAAAAGTTTGTTGTGATTGCTGGTAGAATTATGACAAAAAGAAGAAAGGGTAAAGCAGGATTCTTTCATATTCAAGATAAATATGGACAAATACAAATATATATCAGTATAAATGAGGTTGGCGAGGAAGAGTATGATTTATTTAAAGCTTCTGATTTGGGTGATATTGTAGGTATTGAAGGCTTTGTTTTTAAAACTAACACTGGTGAATTAAGTGTTCATGCTACTAAATTTGTTCATTTAGTTAAAGCTTTAAAACCATTGCCAGAAAAATATCATGGTTTAACTGATGTTGAAGAAAGGTATAGAAGAAGATATGTTGATTTAATTATGAATGAGGAATCAAGAAAAATAGCTTTTACTAGACCTAAAATAATTAGAACAATTCAAAGGTATTTAGATAATTTAGGTTATACTGAAGTAGAAACACCTATTTTAAATCCAATTTTAGGAGGAGCGGCAGCTAAACCGTTTATAACACATCATAATGCTTTAGATATGCCTTTTTATCTACGAATAGCTACGGAACTTCCTTTAAAGAGATTATTAGTTGGTGGAATGGACGCTGTTTATGAAATAGGACGAATTTTTAGAAATGAGGGCGTTGATAAAAAACATAATCCTGAATTTACTAGTATTGAACTTTATAAAGCTTATTCTGATATGTATGGAATGATGGATGTTGCGGAAGGTATTTTTAGTGAAGTTTGTAAAACAATTCATAATACATATGAAATAGATTATATGGGACATCATTTAAATTTAGCTCCTGGTTATAAAAGAATTCATATGGTAGATGCTATAAAAGAAGCTTGTGGAGTTGATTTTTGGAAACAAATGAGTTTAGATGAAGCAAAACAATTAGCGCAAAAATATGGTGTAGAGATAGAACCTCATTTTGAGTTTGGTCATATTGTTAATGCTTTCTTTGAAAAATTTGTTGAAGAGACTTTAATAAATCCAACTTTTGTATATGGTCATCCAGTAGAAATTTCGCCACTTGCTTGTAAAAGTAGTGATCCAAGATTTACTGAAAGATTTGAATTATTTATTTGTGGTATGGAGTTTGGTAATGCTTTTACAGAATTGAATGATCCAATAGATCAGTTTGAAAGATTTGAAAATCAATTAAAGGAACGTGAATTAGGTAACGATGAAGCTAATGAAATGGATTTGGATTTTGTTGAAGCTTTAGAGTATGGTATGCCACCTGCTGGTGGAATGGGAATTGGTATTGATCGTTTAGTTATGCTTATGACTGGTGCTGAGACTATTAGGGAAGTTTTGTTATTTCCACATATGAAAAATAGAAAAGATGTTAAAAATACTTTGAAAACTATTGAAAAGCCTAAAATAGATTATTCAAAGATTAAGGTTGAACCATTATTTGAGGATTTTGTTGATTTTGAAACATTTTCTAAATGTGATTTTAGAGTAGTTAAAGTGTTAGACTGCACTGCTGTTAATAAAAGTAAAAAATTGCTTAAGTTTAAATTAGATGATGGAATTGGTGAAAGAGTTATTTTAAGTGGTATTCATATGTATTATGAACCAGAAGAGTTAATTGGTAAGAACTTAATTGCTATTACTAATTTACCTCCTAGAAAAATGATGGGAATTGATTCTGAAGGTATGCTTTTAAGTGCTATTTGTGAAGAAAATGGCGTAGAAAAATTAAATTTATTGATGGTAGATGATAAAATTCCAGTTGGTTCTAAATTATATTAAAAAAATGATAAAAGACTTTTAAGTCTTTTTTTCTTTATAAAAATATATTATAATTAACTATAGA
Organism: uncultured Bacilli bacterium; assembly: GCA_934183155.1. Taxonomy (GTDB): domain Bacteria; phylum Bacillota_I; class Bacilli_A; order RF39; family UBA660; genus Coprosoma. Next base: position 23,801 of record CAKPSB010000005.1, read on the forward strand.
AAGTAGGTATAATATGAATAGAAAAGCATTTACTTTAATTGAACTTTTGACAGTTATTGCTATTATTGCTATTGTTGCTTTAATTACTGTACCTGTTGTAACAAATGTTATTAGTTCATCTGAAAAAAATTCTTTTGCCAGAAGTGTTGAACAGCTTAAAAATGTTGTTGATATGGATTATAACGAATATGCTAGAAGTGGCGAAGTAGTTTATAAATATCAAGACAATGAACTTATTTGTTTAAAATGTAATAATGATAGTGATTTAAAGCTTGATTTTACTGGCAAAATAAAAGATGGCTTTGGAACAATAAAAAATAATGAAGGAGAAATAACTTTAGATATTGAAAATAGTAATTATAAGGCTTCAAATGTTAATGATAAAGTTGTAGTGACTAAAAAATAATCATAAAATAATTATCTCTTAATATAATTAAGTAGAAAATGCTTTAGGAGGGATAATAATGATTAATAAAAGAAGCTTGTGGTTTTTAACTTTATTTAGTTTGATTTTGGTACTAAGTATTTATTATATAACTATGCCGAGTGAACTTTTAATGGCTACTAATAATAGTAGTAAAAAAACACAAACAGTATCTACTAAAGAAAATGAAAATGCTGAGCTTACTGCTTTAAGGGTTGAATCTGAAGAAAAGATGCTTGATAAAGTTAGTGAATTAAAAAAGGTTATAACGAGTTCTAAATCAACGACTAAAGAAAAGAATGAAGCTTTTGAGCAAATGCAAAAATTAAACAAGCAAAAAGGATTAGAAGAAACTATAGAAAATAAAATAAAAAATGAGTTTAATTTAAAAGCTTTTGTTAGTATTGATGATATAGATGTTAGTGTGGTTGTTGATAGTAAACAAAAAAGTGCCTCTTTAGCTAATAAAATAATGAGGTTAGTTCAAAAACAATTTGAAGTTCAAAAAAGTATATCTGTAAAATTTCAAAAATAATACTTTTTTTCCTCACGTATGATAAAACAGAACATATAATAATATGAATAATATAAACCACCGCTTTAGGAAAGTGAGGAATTATGAAAAAGGGCATATTAACTAAAAGGGAACGTGAAGTTTTTGAGCTGTTAATAAAAAATTATAGTACTAGTGAGATTGCTTTGAAATTGAAAATAAGTGATAAAACTGTTAGAAATCATATCTCTAATGCAATGCAAAAGCTTGGAGTTAAGGGACGTGCTGGCGCAGTTATTGAACTTTTAAAGCTTGGCGAGCTTTCACTTTAAGGGTCATAAAAAGGGCCTTTTTTTCATATTATAAAAATGAGGTGATAGTGTGTTAAAAAAAATATCAATGCGAAAAATAGTTTTATCTTCTTTGGCTTTATTTGCTATGTTTTTAATATATATAATTCCTTCTAATCAAAAGTTAAATATTGAAAAAAGTTTAGAATATGTAAGTTATAATGTTGAAAATTGTCCTATATTTTTGTTTGATAAAAATAATTATGTTTCTTTAACTAGTGTGGCAGTAAATGAAGAGAGTGTTGAAAATAAGGCTAAAGAACTTATTAAAATTTTAACAATTGGGAGTGATAGTAGTAAACTTCCAAATGGTTTTAGAGCGGTTATTCCACCTAATACGGAAGTGCTTAGTTTAAATTATGAAAATAATTTAATTAAGGTAGATTTTTCTAAAGAATTGTTAAATATAAATAAAAAGTTAGAGGAAAAAATGGTGGAAGCTATAGTTTATACTTTGACTTCAATTGATGGCGTAGATAAAGTTATTATATATGTTGAGGGAGATATTTTAACAAAATTACCTAAAAGTAAAATAAATCTTCCTTCTACATTGGATAGATCATTTGGAATTAATAAAGAATTTAATTTGACAAGTACTAAAAATATTATTGATGTAACTATATATTATATAAATGAAATAAGTGGTAATTATTATTATGTACCGGTAACTAAATATTTGAATGATGATGATGATAAAATAGATATTATTATTCAGCAACTTTCAAGAAGCTCTGATAAAAATTTAAAGAGTTACTTGAATGAGAATATTAAATTAATTTCTAAAGATGTAAAGGAGGATATAGCTACTTTAAATTTTAATAAAAATATGAATTTAAATAATGCTTTATTAAAAGAAACGTTAGATGTGATTGCTTTATCTGTTAAAGAAAATTATAATGTTAAAACGGTTGTTTTTAATGCTGATGGTAAAAAGCTTTACGATTATCCTATTTAAAAGTATTTTATTACTTGATGTCAATTATTAAAAAAGTTATAATTATATAAGAATAGGGGAATGATTATGAAAACAGAAGAAGCATTAGATGCATTAGATAAATATTATAAGGCTGCTAATTATATATCAGCGTGTCAATTGTATTTATTAGATAATCCACTTTTAAAAAGAAAGCTTACAAAAGATGATTTAAAAAGAAAAATTGTTGGGCATTGGGGAACTGTGCCTGCTCAAAATTTTATATACGCTCATTTAAATAGATTGATAAAGGAAAACAATTTAAACATGATTTATATTTCAGGGCCTGGACATGGGGGTAATAGTCCAATTGCTAATACATATTTGGAGGGAACATATAGTGAAATATATCCTGATATTACGGAAGATGAAGAAGGTTTAAAAAAACTGTTTAAACAATTTTCTTTCCCAGGGGGTGTGCCTTCACATGCTGCGCCAGAGACACCTGGTTCAATTCATGAAGGTGGTGAATTAGGATATTCATTAGCTCATGCGTTTGGTGCTGTATTTGATAATCCTGATTTAATTGTGGCTTGTGTGGTAGGTGATGGCGAGGCTGAAACTGGGCCACTTGCTAATTCATGGCATGGTAATAAATTTATAAATTATAAAACAGATGGTATTGTTTTGCCTATTTTAAATTTAAATGGTTATAAAATAAGTAATCCAACTGTTTTTAGTAGAATGAGTAATGAAGAATTAGGAAGCTTTTTTTCTAGTCTTGGTTGGCATCCTTATTTGGTTGAGGGAAATGATGAAAAGCTTCTTCATAAAAAAATGTATTATACTTTGAATAAAGTTTTAGAGGAAATAAGAGAAGTAAAAAAGGGAACTTTGAAAAAGCATCCAATGATTATTTTAAAAACGCCTAAAGGTTTTACGGGGCCAAAATATGTTGATGATGTTCAAATAGAAGGAACTTTTAGAGCTCATCAGGTACCTTTAGTTCCTGATAGTATTGAGCATATACAGCAGCTTGAAAAGTGGCTTAGAAGTTATGAACCAGAAAAATTATTTAATCAGGATGGGTCTATAGTTTATGAAATAAAAAAAATAATTCCTGAAGGAAAATATCGTATGGGGGCAAATCCTAACGCTAATGGTGGTCTTTTACGCCGTGATCTTAAATTACCTTTGTTAGATGAAGTGTCTTTAAATTTTTTAAAGCCTGGTTCTGTAGAAGCTCAAGATATGTTGATTTTGAGTAAGTATATTAAAAAGCTTTATGAGAAAAATGATAATTTTAGATTGTTTTCACCGGATGAAGCTATGTCAAATAGGCTTTATGAAATATTTAAAACTGAAAAAAGAGATTGGCAAGAAGAAATAAAACAAACTGATGAATATTTAAGTAAAAATGGTAAAATAATTGATAGTTATTTATCTGAACATTTTTGTGAAGGATTATTGGAAGGTTATTTATTGACTGGGCGTCATGGAGTATTTGTTAGTTATGAGGCTTTTATTAATGTTGCTGCTTCTATGATTTTTCAACATTCAAAATGGCTTAAAGTGTGTGAAACACTTTCTTGGAGAAGGGATATATCATCTTTGAATTTGATTTTAACTTCTAACGTTTGGCAACAAGATCATAATGGGTATACCCATCAAGACCCAAGCCTTTTAAGTAGTTTAGCTAATAAAAAAGACAGTGTTATTAGAATGTATCTTCCAGCTGACGCTAATAGTTTATTGGTTTGTTTTGATAAATGTATGAAAGAGAAAAATAAAATAAATGTGATTGTTGCTTCAAAACATCCTTCTTATCAGTGGTTAACATTAGAGCAGGCAAAGGAGGAGTTAGATGCTGGATTAAAAATATGGGAATTTGCTTCTGATGATGATCCTGATTTAGTAATGGCTTGTTGTGGCGATTGTCCAACGTTAGAATCGCTTGCGGCTACTAAAATATTAAAAGAAAAATTTCCAAGTTTGAAAATTAGGTTTGTAAATATTTTAGATTTGTTGGTTTTAAAGAAGTCAAAGGAATATAGTAAATCATTAAGTGATGAGATGTATGATAGGATATTTACTAAGGATAAACCAATTATTATGAATTTTCATGGATATCCATCTTTGATTCATCAATTTACTTATGATAGAAACAATAAAAATATGTTAGTTTATGGTTATGAAGAAGAGGGAACTATTACAACACCTTTTGATATGCGAGTTAAAAATGAGATAGATAGATATCATTTAGTTATAAATGCTATAAAAAAATTAGATTTAGCTCAAGAGGGTGAAGTTGTTATTAAGCAGATGGAAGAGGCGCTAAATAAGCATTATGCTTATATAAGAGAAAATGGAATAGATATGCCTGAAATTGTAAATTTTAAATGGTGATTTGACAAAAGGTAAAAAAGAAATATAATATTTGTAAATTTGAAGGAGAGGAATATGAAAAGAAATAATTCTAATATGTATCAACTTATGTATACTACGGTTGATGGACAGACACAACCTTTAAAACTTCAAGACAGTGGCGTAGAGAGAAAAAACTTTTCTTTGACTGAACTTGATCTTATTACGTCAAAAGCCACTAATTTAGAAGAGTTAATTGATATTTTAAATGAGAGTGCTGGTTTGAACATTGCTCCAAAAAGTGATATTTATATTCAATATAAAGTTAATGGTAAACTACGAAAAATGGATATAGTTTATAATAACATGACGTTTTTAATTTCTTTAGCTTCTTCAAATAAGGGTCAGGCTAAAATAAAAACGAAAGTAAGCGCTTATATGGAAAAATTTTTAAGTGATATAAAGGCAAATTCTGATTTATATAAATTTCTTATTAGTAGAGATAACTCTTATAGATATATCAGTTCTTGGCTTTCTGATGCTATCAGTGAATATTTGGCTGTTACTGATTATGATTTTGGAAGGGCTAGCTATGAGGAAATTAGTGAGGTTAGAAGTACTCTTATACACTATTTTTCTTATTATAAGGCAATTAGAGGAATTGAAATAGGAAAATATCATTATAGTTTAAAACTGCAAGGTAAAGAAATACCTAAGGATCCTAATATACTTACTTCAAGTCAGTTAGCTTATTTAAACTATGAGCTTAATAGAAAAGATAAAGTTTCAAAAAAAGAAGATAAAAAAGATAAGAAAAAAGATAAGAAAAAAGAAGATGATGATCAAGGATCTTTGTTTGATATAGATGAGTATACTTACAAAAAAAATAAATAGTTTTTGTGGGTAAAAAAATGTTTTTCGTGGATTTTTCATATTAGTAAAAATTTCAATATGTGTTATACTAAAAAAGTAATTTTTATAGATTGGGTGATAGAAATGAAGAAAACATTATTTGAAGGAGTAGGCACAGCAATTGCTACCCCATTTAATGAAGATGGTATAAATTACAAAGAATATGATAAGTTATTAGAAAATCAACTTGAAAATAATATAGATGCTATTGTTGTTTGTGGAACTACTGGTGAAGCAGCAACTATGAGCTATGAAGAAAGAAGCGAGTTAATTCATCATACTATTGATAAGGTTGATGGAAAAAGCAAAGTTATTGTTGGTACTGGAAGTAACGCTACACAAGTTGCTGTTAGATTAAGTAAAGAAGCGGAAGAAGCTGGTGCTGATGGTTTATTAGTAGTTACTCCTTATTATAATAAAGCTACACAAGATGGTTTAGTAAAACATTATGAAGTTATTTCAGATTCTGTATCATTGCCAATAATTGTTTATAGTGTGGCATCTAGAACTGGGGTTAATATAAAACCAGAAACATGTTTGAAATTATCTAAAATTGGTAATGTTGTTGCAATTAAAGAAGCTAGCGGAAACATTTCACAAGTAGCCAAAATAGCTAGTTTATGTGGCGATGATTTAGATATTTATTCTGGTAATGATGATCAGATTGTTCCTGTTTTATCATTAGGTGGTAAAGGGGTAATTTCTGTTCTTTCTAATATTTATCCTAAATATACTAAGGAAATGGTTGAAAGTTTTCAAAATGGCGATATAAAAAAAGCTACAAAAATGCAGCTAGATGCTATTGAAACTATTGATGCTTTATTTAGTGAAGTAAATCCTATTCCTGTTAAATATGCTTTAAATGAGCTAGGGTATGACTTTGGAAAGCCAAGATTACCACTTACTGAACTTACCGATGAAAATAAAGTAAGAATGCAAAAAGTATTATCTAAAAAGCTTTAAGTAGAAAATTTGTTATATTTTCAAAATGCATTATTCTGGATGCTTTGATTAATATAATAGAATTTTCTATTTTTTTGTTTTTTAAATGATTAATTATTTCTTGGTAATTATTAAAGCAAATGGTATTTTTAATTTTTTTCATATGTTTTCCAGCTAAAATTATTTCTTTATTGTTAATATTATTAAGTGAATCTTTGATTTTTTCGTGAATTATTTCACTGTATTTTCCGGCCTCTTTTATATCACCTAAAATTAATATTTTATGTTTTTTTTCGTTTTTTAAAACATTTAATATGCCCATTAGAGATTCTAAGCTTGAGTTATAACAGTCATTTATGATAATATTTGAATTTTTTTTAATAATATTCATGCGATTAGTAAATGGTTTGTATTCTTTTAAGGCTTTTATTATATCTTTAATATCAATTTTTAAATGTAGACTTACGTTAATTGCTAGTAGAACGTCAGGAAGAAGGTGCTTTGGCAAATTAGTTTCTATTAAGTATTGTTTGTTATTAACTTTAATGTTAAAGGAGGATTTTTCTAGGTTGGTTTTTAAATTATAGGCTTTTAAATCATTATTTGTATTAAAACCACTTTTAGAAATATTTAAATTTAGGTATTTTAATAAATTATCGTCACCATTAACAAATAGTTTTCCTTTTAGGCCATCAGTTATTTCTAGTTTGGCTTTTAAAATATTTTCTATACTTCCTAAATTGCCGATATGAGCTGTTCCGATGTTTGTGATAATTCCTATGTCTGGATTAATCATTTTAGATAAATAACTAATTTCTCCAAGGTGATTCATACCCATTTCTACTACTGCTATTTCGGTGTTTTTTTGTATGTTAAAAATGGTTAATGGCACACCTATATGATTATTGTAATTTTTTTCGTTTGTAATTACATTATATTTTCTTTTTAAAATATTGTATAAAATATCTCTGGTTGTTGTTTTACCATTGCTTCCTGTGATGGCAATTACTTTAGGATTATATTTTTCTCTTATGTATTTTGCTAGTAGGCCTAAAGTTTTAGTTGTATTTTGGACAACTATAACTGGGACATTACAAAATATATTTTTGCCTGCTATAATCAAACTAGCTCCATTATTGATAGCTTGATTTATATAATTATAACTGTTTCCAATTGTAATAAAACAGTCTCCTTTAGAAATTTTACGACTGTCTATTTTAAAGGCTTTTATTTTTTTGTTTAAATTTATTTTATTTATAATTGTACCTTTAGTTATTTCTAATGTTTTTAAAATGTCCATAATATCACCTAAAATATTATATGCTTTTGCCTATTAATTAGTTCTATTTTTAAAGATGAATAATATTATGTGATAGGTGATGTTATGGTAAAAAAAGTAAAAAAAACCAGCTTTTTATCAAAACTATTTAGCAAAATTTTGCTTTGTATTATTTTTTTTCTTTTAGTACTTATTTTTTTAAAGTCGAGTCCGTCATTTAGTAAAAATTTATATAAGTATGTTTTTGAAAAACATTTTTCTTTTGCTAAGGTAAATGAAACATATGAAAAATGGTTTGGTTCATCACTTCCTTTTTCTTCAGTAAAAAGTGAGGCTGCTTTAGTTTCTTCAAACAAATTAGAATATAAAGACTCTAAAGTTTATAAAGATGGGGTAGAACTTAGTGTGAGTAATAATTATCTTCCAGCAATTAAAAATGGTATAGTTATTTTTAAGGGAAATAAAAAAGACTATGGTAATACAGTTATTATTCAGCAAGCTGATGGTATAGAACTTTGGTATTCAAATATAAAAAATATAAAAGTGGATATGTATGATTATGTAAAAAAAGGCGATATTTTGGGTGAAGTAGGGGAAAAAGTGTATTTAGTATTTACAAAAGATGGCAAAAAACTTGATTATAAAAAATATATTTAAAGTTCATTTGTTTTATTATTTGGCTGCTTTTGTTGCAACAATTACTGGCCATTTTAAAGGATTTATTTTGTTTAGCTTAATAATTATTATTCATGAGTTTGGACATATTTTAATGGCTATTAAATATAAGTGGAAAATAGAAAAAATTATTTTGCTTCCATTTGGAGCTTTAACTATTTTCAATGAGGATTTGAATAGAAAAATGTTTGAAGAATTTTTAATTGCTATTATGGGGCCGATTTTTCAAATGATATTTACTTTTTTGATGTATTTCTTTTTTAAGGCAAAAGAAATATATTTTTATAGTACATTTATTTTATGTTTTAATTTACTTCCAATTTATCCATTAGATGGTAGTAAATTATTATCTTTATTTTTAAATGTTGTAACTAGTTTTAAAAAAAGTCATTTAATAATGATTTTTGTTTCTTTATCAGTTTTAGTTTGTATATTTATTAGTTTTAAATTTAATTTGATATTGTTTTTAATATTATTGTTTTTGATAATTAAAGTTATCAAAGAAATTAAAATTCATAATAGTTTATTTAATAGGTTTTTACTTGAGAGATATTTAAAAAGGTATAAGTTTAATAAGTATAAGAAGATAAAAAGAATTGATCAGATGAAAAGAGATTATACGCATATAATTTTTAATAAAAAAAGATATGTCTCAGAACGGGAATTTTTATGTGAAAGGTTTGACTTAACGCATAAACTGTGATAAAATTTATAAATGTGTAGATCTCCATCTACAACCGCACAAAAAAGGTTTAAAAGATTATCTTACCTTAATGGCGAGTCTTAGTTTATAAAGGAGGTAAATGTATGAAGGCAGTTATTGAAACTGGAGGAAAACAATATTATGTTGAAGAAGGTAGCGTTTTATATGTTGAAAAATTAGATGCTGCAGCTGATTCAAAGGTAACTTTTGATAATGTTTTAATGATTGGTGGTGTCAGTGGTAATCCTTATGTAAAAGGTGCTAAAGCTGAGGCTAAAGTTTTAAAACATGGTAAAGCTAGAAAAATCAAAGTTTATAAATATAAACAAAAGAAAAAATATCGTCGTACTCAAGGTCATCGTCAACCATATACTAAAGTTGAAATTACAAAGTTAGTGGCTTAGTATGATAAAAGTTAAAGTTAAAAAAAATCATATTGAAATTTTAGGACATGCTATGTTTGATGAATATGGCAAAGACATTGTTTGTGCTTCTGCTAGTTCAATAGTTATTACAACAGTTAATGCTATTTTGAAGTTAGATGATAAGGCATTAATTTATAATTTATCAAATGATAAGTTAGTAATTGATGTTTTGAGTAAGGCGACTGATGTTAAGAGTCTTATTTTAAATATGATTGATTTATTGAAAGATTTAGAGAAACAATATAAAAAAAATATACAAGTAACTGAGGAGGTGTAAAGTATGGCATTATTAGAATTAAATATCCAATTATTTGCCCACAAAAAAGGACAAGGTTCAACTAAAAACGGACGTGATTCAGAATCAAAAAGATTAGGTGCAAAAGCGGCTGATGGTGAGACTGTAACTGGCGGTTCTATTTTATATCGTCAAAGAGGTACTAAGGTTTATCCAGGTGTAAATGTAGGTATTGGTAAAGATGATACTTTATTTGCTAAAATTCCAGGTGTTGTTAAATTTGAACGCTTAGGTCGTGATCGTAAACAAGTGAGTGTTTATCCAAATTAGGATAACACTTTTTTTGTTTAATAAAAAGTCTTTTAAATTTGTAACTTATAAAGAGTGCAAAATAAAAAAGCCAATTTTTTTATAGGCTTTTATTATTTGAATGTATCATTGATTTTAATTTTTATTTTATTACATGGCATTTCATAGGTGTACTTTATACCTTTTTTAGGCCATATTATTTTATTTGGTTTAACATTTCTATAAATATATAACACTTTATCATTTTTGTTTGTTAAAACAATGTCAATGTTTGTTTTCATAAAAAAGGTGTGGACACCATTTGTTTTGAGCTTTAGAATATAGTTGAAATTTTTTTTAAACATTAGGCCTTTTAGCTTTTGAAAAAAAGTAGTAGCTTCTTTTATTTCCATTTTATCACCTAATTTACTATAACATATTTTTTATGATTTAACACAACTTTATTTATATAGCTTGATTTTTACTTTAAAAAAATTTATAATTGTCTTAAGGTCTAAAAGGACATTTGGAGGGTGCTATGAAGATAAATAATAAAGGGCAAGCATTAGTAGAATATTTATTAATTATTGCTGTAATAAGTGTTATTGTAGTTAGTGTTGTTAAACTTTTAGGAGGCTATTTACAAGATTCTGTAACTAAATCTTCTTGTAAACTCATTGATAAACAGTATGTTGAAGGATCTCAGCCAGGAAAAGGTAAGTGTGAGTAGAATTACTTTTTTTGTGGCTCATTAAGGTGAGAGGGTATTATTATGGGAAAATTAAAGAGGCCTTGGCTTTGTTTAATTTTGAATATTATAACTGGAGGCTTTTTTACTTTTTATATAGCTTACAAATTAGATATTTATGATAAAAAAGCATGGTATTATAATTGGTATTATTGGGTTTTGGCTTTTTTCTTTGGCATTATTCCTGGTTTTATAATGCTTGCTGTTTTTAATATTTATATTTCTTGCCTTGTTTGTAAAAAATTAAATGTTCCAGGTAGAGAAATTTATATGTATCCTTATCCTTGGATTATTTGTTTAATTGTGCCTTTTTTAGGTTGGACGTTATTTATATTATTGTATATTTATGTTCATACTTGGTATATATTTAAAATGAAGTGATGGTGATATTATGAAAAATAGAAGTGAACTTAGACGTGAGTGTATGACAATTTTATATCAAATGAATATTTATGATAAAAATAAAATGAATTATAGTGTTGATGATATAATTAAGGAGATTTCTCCGGTTGAAAATGAATATATAAAAGAAATTGTTTATGGTGTAATTACTTACAAAAATGAAATAGATAGATTAGCTAATAAATATTTAGACGGCTGGACTATTGATAGGCTTGGTAATACGGATATTGCTATATTAAGAATGGGAATATTTGAACTTTTATATACTTCTACACCAGCGGTGGTTGCTATTAATGAAGCGATTGAACTTGCTAAAGTATATAGCGATGATAGTGTTAGAAAAATGATTAATGGCGTTTTAGATAAAATATATAAGGAAAAGCAAAATGAATGATAAATATTTATCTGTAAGTGCAATTACACGTTATTTAAAAGCAAAATTCGCAGTTGATGAAAACCTTCAAAAGGTTTATTTAAAAGGTGAAATATCAAATTTTAAGGCTCATTCTTCTGGACATTTTTACTTTTCTTTGAAAGATGAAAATAGTAAAATAAACGCTATAATGTTTAGAAGTAATGCTAGCAAGATTCAGTTTCAACCGGCTGATGGAATGAAAGTTTTAGTAACTGGACGTATTAGTATTTATGAATCATTAGGTGGATATCAAATATATGTTGATGAAATGTTAGAAGATGGTGTTGGTAATTTATATGTTGCTTTTGAACAGTTAAAAAAGAAGTTACTTGCTGAAGGAATGTTTGATGAGGGGCATAAAAAATCTATTCCTAAGATTCCTCAAAAGGTTGGAGTTATAACGGCTAGTACAGGAGCGGCTATTCGTGATATTTTAACTACAATTAAAAGAAGATATCCTATATGTGAAATTATTCTTTTTCCAACTTTAGTACAGGGTGAAAATGCAAAAGATGATATTGCGAGAAATATTTTGCGAGCTCAAAATTATGATTTGGATGTTCTGATCGTTGGTAGAGGTGGCGGGTCTATTGAAGATTTGTGGCCTTTTAATGAAGAGGTTGTTGCTAGAGCTATTTATGATTCTAAAATACCTGTTATTAGTGCAGTTGGTCACGAGGTTGATTTTACGATTGCTGATTTTGTTGCTGATTTAAGGGCTCCAACGCCAACGGCAGCGGCGGAACTTGCGGTTCCGAATATGGGAGATTTAGTAAATCATATAAAACAGCTTGAAATAAGATTAAATGAAGCTATAAATAAAAAAATTAATTATCAAAAGTTATATTTAGATTCTATTAAGAATTCATTTGCTTTAAAGAATCCTATGATTATGTTTGAAAATAGAAAACAAAATTTAGATTTATTGAATAATAAATTATATGATCTTATTATAAATAAAATTGAAAAAGAAAAAGTAAACTTGAATCATTTAAGGAAAAGCTATGTTTTACAAAACCCTAGTTTAATTTATAAAAATGAAAAAATTTTGCTTAAAAATATTATAGATAAATTAAATCTTTTAAATCCACTTAATATTTTATCAAGGGGGTATAGTATATCTTATTTTAATGATAAAACGTTAAAGAGTGTTAAGAGTGTAAGAAAGAATGACTTAATAGATATAAAATTAACTGATGGATTTATAAAAACGAAGGTAATGGAGATTAAGGAGGAAAAATAATGACTAAGGAGAAAACTTTTGAAGAAAAAATAGCGTTACTTGAAAATATTGTTACTACTTTAGAAAATGGTGATACACCACTTGATGATTCAATCAAAAAGTATACTGAGGCTATGCAGTTAGTTAAGCAATGCGATGAAGAACTTAATAATATTGAAGAGAAAGTAAATAAAATTGTGATGGACAATGGGTCTTTAGAAAATTTTGAGGCTAAGGAAGAATGAAAAAGGGTTTTACTTTAGTTGAATTATTAGCGGTTATTGCAATAATTGCTATTATTGCTACTATAACAACGCCTTTGATTTTAAATGTGATTAGTACATCTAAGGAAAAATCTTTTAAAGATAGTGCTTATAGTTTGGTCTTTGCGGCTACTAATTATCAAGCTGAGGCACAAAAGAATAATAGTGATGTTGTTTTAACAATTGATTATGCTAATGATTCGAGTGAAAAAAAAGCGCTTTTAAAAACTAAAGGTAAATTGCCTGATGCGGGGCAATTAAAAATAGATGAAAATGGTAAAGTTACTTTAGCTTTATGGAGTGATGACGCTAAAATTTGTGCAATTAAAAAAAATAATGAGAAGAATATTACTCTTAGTAAAATAAGTAAAGCTCAATGTGTAATAGGAAATGATTAAATGAAAAAAGGATTTACAGTTGCTCAAATGGTTGGATTTATTGCTTTGGTTTTTATTGGTTTAATAGTTTTTTTTATAGGAAGTTTTATATTAAAAAAAACAAGTGGGCCAAAGGAAGTTTTACAAAATGTTGGTGTAGAGGATGAGAAAGTTAAAATAATTTTAAAGGGTGACTTTTTAACTTATGCTGAAATAAATACAAAGTATAAGGATAAAAAAGTAGCGGCTTATATAAATGGAAAAGATGTTTCAAATAAAGTAACCCTTTCTTATTTTCAGGGCGGTAGACAAGTTAATGAGATAGATACAAAGTATGAAGGTACTTTTATTATTAAATATGAACTTGCGTATGAAAATAAGGTTTATAAGGCAACTAGAGTAGTTATTGTAATAGATAGTATTTCTCCAAATTTATCTGTTCCAAAGGATACAATTATTACTACTGATGAGGTAGCTTTTTACAATGTTACTGATGGAGTTTTGGCGACGGATAATTCAGGTAAAGTTAGCTTTAAATGTAATAATCCATTATTACCAAAACCTGGAAATTATATTATTGAGTGTGAAGCTAAAGATGGTAGTGGTAATAAAACTAAAAGAAAACGGTTGATAAAAGTAATTCAAAAAATTAGTTTTGAAGGTAATGAGAATGTTACAATTAAATATCCAGATGGAGATTTTATATACAAGTATAGTTTGGACGGCGGTAAGACTTGGACTGAGACTGATAAAAAAACTACAGTTAATTTAAAAGAAAATAGTATAGTTGCTGAGGTGTTTAAAGGCAATAATTTGATTACTTCGGCAACTTATTATAAAAAATAACATACTTTTTAAGTATGTTATATTTTTCTATATAGGCCGATAGCTTTGCCTAAAATTGTTACGTCATTTAAAATAATTGGTTCCATTGTGTCATTTTCTGGTTGTAGGCGAAAGTGACCTTTTTCTTTATAAAAAGTTTTAAGGGTGACTTCATTTTCTTCAGTCATGGCCACAACAATTTCACCATTTCTAGCATTGCTATTTCTTTCGACGATAACGACATCTCCGTCTAAAATACCGGCATTAATCATGCTTGTTCCATTTACTTTTAAGGTAAAAACTTCTTTGCCTTTTGGTAGCAAGTATGTTGGAAGGGCAAAGTATTCATCTGGCATTTCGATAGCTTCAATGGGACTACCAGCAGTAATTCTTCCAAGTAGTGGTACTTCAGCAACTAGATCATTTTGTTTTTCAAATTCATTTTTTACTAGTAATTCGATGGCTCTATTTTTAGAACCTTCTTTTTTTATAAACCCTTTTTTTTCTAGATTTGCTAAATGGGCATGAATTGTGGCTGGTGATGAAATGTCTAAGGCTCTTCCAATTTCTCTAACGGTTGGTGGGTATCCATGTGAAACAATAAAGTTTTTAACATAATTTAAAACATCAGCTTGTCTTTTTGTTAATTTTTCCATCATATCCTCCTAAATCATTCTATACACATTTTAACATACTTTAAAGTTGTAGTCAAACATTTGTTTGAAAAATTCATTGACACGAAAGTATGTTCGCAGTATAATTAAATTGTTGAAAGGTTGTGGGAAGATGGAATTTTTAAAATGTAAATCTATTATTGCTTTATTTGTTATGATACTTAGTGTTTGTTATATAAGTGCGTCTGATAATGTTAAATATGAAAATCAAATTCAGAATGATGATTATGAGACGGCTCAACTCAAAGTGGAATAATTTTTATAAGTTGTTTTAAAAGCGGATAATTTAGTTAAAATGTATTGCTAATAATTATATTTTCTAGTAAAATATTTGCATAGGAGGAGATATAATGAATTGGGCAGCCTTTTTATTAGATTTATTAAAAGTTGTTGGTGGTATGGTTGTTGGTATAATTATTGGCTTTTTTATTGCTAAAAAAATTATGAAAAAGCAACTTAAAGAAAATCCACCTGTTAATGAAAAAATGATTAAAGCAATGATGGCTGGTATGGGTAGAACACCAAGCCAAAAGCAAGTGAATCAAATGATGAAATCAATGCAAAAATATATGTAAGCATTGATTTTTACTTTTTTTTAATATATTATTATAAGTATGGAAAAAGAATTTATTGAAATAGCTATTTATGAAAATTTAAACGAGGCAAAAAGAGAGGCAAATTGCGAGGACTTGGATGGTTTGTGCTTTTATTTTGCTAATAATATAAAACATGATTTAGAATTAATGGATATGAAAGTTAATATGTGGAATATTAGAAGTTTAACTTCATGTGATTATGATCATTATTTTTTAATTGTATCTGGGAATGGTGATTATTTAATTGATCCTACATATTTACAATTTTTACCGAAGGAAGGTGAAACTCCTTTGGCTTTTGAAAAGTTTCCAGCTGATGTTTTAATGCAAAGTGAAGAAGGCAAAGAACTTTGTTTTGATTTGATAAATAAAGGATATTTTGAAATAAAAGAAAATGAATTTGATTTATATATAAATAGCTTCAAGCCAAAGGAAAGGAAAATGTATCGATGAAAATCAAATATGAATTAATAAAAAATGATGGTGAGGCTAGAGTTGGTAGATTGATTACTAATCATGGTACTTTTGATACTCCAATGTTTATGCCGGTTGGAACGTTAGCTAATGTAAAGATGCTTACTCCTGAAGAGTTGAAAGATGCACATAGTGCTATTATTTTATCAAATACTTATCATTTATGGCTTAGACCTGGTGAGAATGTTGTTGCTAATGCAGGTGGCCTTCATAAATTTATGAATTATGATGGTCCTATTTTAACTGATAGTGGTGGTTTTCAAGTGTTTTCACTTGCTAAAAATAAGGAAAAGGATATTACGGAAGATGGTGTTCATTTTAAAAGTCATATTGATGGTAGACCTTTATTTTTAACGCCAGAGCTTTCTATGGAAATTCAAAATAAGTTAGATAGTGATATTGCTATGAGTTTTGATGAATGTATTCCTTATCCTGCAAGTTATGAATATGCTAAGCAAAGCACTGAGAGAACTTTAAGGTGGGCAAAAAGAGGAAAAGAGGCTTTTAATAATGAAAATCAGTCATTATTTGGAATTGTTCAAGGTGGTGAGTATGCTGATTTAAGAAAGTTTAGTGCTACTGAAACTGTTAAATTAGATTTTGATGGTTATTCTATTGGCGGAACATCAGTTGGTGAAGATAAAATAACAATGTATAAAATGATTGATGATGCTATAAAATATTTACCAAAGGATAAACCACGTTATTTGATGGGCGTTGGTGAGCCTGTTGACTTATTCGAAGGGGTTGAACGAGGCATTGATATGTTTGATTGTGTTCTTCCAACTAGAATAGCTAGACATGCAAATGCTTTTACTTGTCATGGTAAGATAAATTTAAGAAATGCTAAATTTAAAGAGGATTTTACACCAATTGACGATGATTGTGATTGTTATACATGTACTCATTTTACTAAAGCATATGTAAGACATTTGTTTGTTGCTGGGGAGGCTTTAGGAGGTAGACTTTTGTCTATTCATAATATTCGTTTTTTGATAAGATTGATGGAAAATATGCGTGAGGCCATAAAAAAAGATCAGTTTTTAGAATATAAAGAACAATTTTTAAAAAAATACCTTAGTTAGGTGTTTTTTTTTGAAACTTATTAATTCCAATAATACTTCCAAAAATTGCTGAGAAGATTAATATTAGAAAATAAATGCTTTTTTTTATATTAATTTCATCAAAAAGTATTGTGGCTATTATGAAAAATGAAGTAATCATAAAGCCTATTTTTATTCCTTCAAGCCAGCCGTTTTTGTTTGCTTTCATACCTGTAAGTATTCCTGAGAAGATTAAACTAATGATGGGAATTATCATTTTGCCGATAACTAGACCATTGTAATTTATTGTATTGAGATAATTTAAAGTTGTTAAAATTAAGGATAATGTTAGAAATAAAATAAATGTATAAAGGAAACTAAAAAAAATATTTTTCATAAGCACCTCTTTAATTAAAAATATGTCTATATATTTAAAATATGAATTGCTTAATAAAAAATATTATGTTATACTAATTTTGAAAAGTAAGGATGGAGCTTATGAATAAACAAGATGAAATAAAGAAAGATAATGATGATATTGAAGTGTTGGAGGTATGGGAACCACATGCTGATGAAATTACTTCTGCTAAAGATCGCCATATAAAAATGTCTCAAAAATCAGTGAATAGGATAGTTATAGCTTTGGTAACAATTGGAGCTTTTTTGGTAATGTGGTATTCAATATTTGCTCAACCGTTAGCTTTTAACAATAGACAAATGAAAACTGGGGCATGGAATATTAGCTTTGTTGATATGAAATTAGAAAGTAAAATTGGTGGTGCTAGAGAATTAAGCCATCCTGATTATACAAGTACTAAAGCTAGTTTTTATGTTTCACTTACTGGTAAAGGTGATAAGATTGTTTATGAATTAACTATTAAAAATAGTGGAACGATTGATGCTATGGTTGATGGTATTTATATAATTCCGGAAAATAAACCAAGTGATCAAATTATTTATTCAGTTGGTGGTATTAATTTAGGCGATGAATTAAAGGCTGGGCAGTCTACTAAAATGACGGTTACGGCAATGTATAATAATGGCACATCTACTATTGGTACTGTTAGAAAAGATATGTCTGTTATAATAAATTATAAACAAAAATAATATTGATTTTAAAAAATATTTAATTATTATAATAAGTTTTATAAAAAACTTGTATATAAAATTATAAAGTTAAAAAAGTTTAGTTTTTATTTAAATACTAGGCTTTTGTTTTTTTTAACAGTTTTATAAAAAGTTGTTTTTTGGCATGTTAAATAATGTCAAATTTTTGCTAGTTTGTTGAAAAAGTTATTAAAAAAGTATATATTTTGTATAGGAGGCGTTATTATGATATATCCATCTATTGATGATTTATTAAAAAAAATAGAATCAAAATATTTATTAGTTAATGTGGCTTCAAGGAGAGCTCGTGAAATGGATGAAACCGGATATTTTCAAATGAAGGAAAGTGAGTATAAATCTTCTAAAAATATTGGTAGAGCTTTGGAAGAAATTAATCGCGGATTGATTAAGATTAAATCTGTTTCTGAAAGTCAAGAATAAATCAAGGTGAATTCTTTGATTTTTTTATATATTTAAATTTCTTTTTTATTAAAAAAGGAAATAGGCTTTAGATAAGGTATAATATATATAGAAACAAAAAAAGGAACAGTACCCCCTGAAGGACTGTTCCAAATAAAAGAATAAAAAGGGGCTGGCTAGTTTACACTAGCGCCAATTCAACTTCAATTGAATTGGTACTTAATATAATATCAGGAAATAAAAATATGTCAATAGATTTTTTTAAAAAAATAGAAAATGAGGGAGAAAATATGAGGCTAGAGGATATTAATGGCTTAGGAATAACTACGCGAAAATATTTAAATGAACTTGGTATATATGATGTTTATGATTTGATTAATTATTTTCCTTTTAGATATGAAATTATTGAAAACACTGATTTATCTTTGATTAAGGATGGAGATAAAGTGGTATTAGGTGGTATAATTCAAAATGTGCCAAATATTTTTCATTTTAGTAAGAAGTTAAATAAAATGAGTTTTCATTTGGATACTGGTAGGTTTATAACTAATGTTACTATATTTAATAGAGGCTTTTTAAAAAGTAAGTTGAATGTTGGAACTGTTGTGACGGTTATTGGTAAATATGATCAAAAACATAATAATATTACGGCAAGTGATATTAAATTTGGTTTAATTGAAAAAACATTAATTGAGCCAATTTATCATAGTTCATTTAAAATAACTAGTGCAAAAATTTCTAAAATTATAAATATGGTTTTAGATAAGGTAGAAGTTTTAGATTATGTGCCTAGTAAATTTAACAAAAAATATTTGTTTATGGATAAGAATAAGGCTATTTTGATTGCTCATAATCCTAAAGATAAAAATAGTTTGATGGCGGCTTTGAAAAAATTAAAATATGAGGAACTATTTTTGTTTATGTTGAAGATTAATTATTTAAAAATGTCTAATGATAAAAATTTGGGAATTAGTCGTGATATTGCGTTTTCGAATGTACTTGAAATAGAAAAAAAACTTCCTTTTGAATTAACCAGTGATCAGTTAAAAGCGGTAAGAAGTATATATGACGATTTACTTAGTAAAAAAAGTATGAATAGGCTATTACAAGGTGATGTTGGGAGTGGAAAAACGGTGGTAGCTTTCATTAGTTTATATATAAATTTTTTATCGGGATATCAAGGAGCATTGATGGCACCAACTGAAATTTTAGCTACTCAGCATTATAATAATTTTATAAAGCTTTTTCCAAATTTAAATACTGTTTTACTTACGGGTAAATTAAAGACTAAAGATAGGAAACTAGTACTGGATTTAATTAAAAAGGGTGAGGCTGATATTATTATAGGAACTCATGCTTTGATAAGTGAGGATGTTGTTTATAATAATTTGGGTTTGGTAATTACTGATGAACAGCATAGATTTGGAGTTGTTCAAAGAGGAAATTTGAAAAATAAAGGTATTACGCCAGATATTTTATATATGAGTGCGACGCCTATTCCTAGAACTTATGCATTGACATTATATGGTGATATGGATATTTCTAGTATTAGAACTATGCCAAGTGGTAGAAGACCGGTAAAAACTTTGCTGAAGAAAAATAGTGAAATAACGGATGTTTTATATATGATGCTTGCTGAAATTAAGAAGCATCATCAAGTTTATGTTATTGCGCCTTTGGTTGAAGAAAGCGATAAAATTGATTTAGAGAATATATATAATTTGGAAGAAAAAATGAATAAAGCTTTTGGCAAAATATGTCATATAGGAGTATTACATGGAAAAATGAAAGCCTTCGAAAAAGCTGAGGTTATGGAAAAGTTTAAAAATAATGAAATACAGATTTTAATAAGTACAACGGTTATTGAAGTTGGGGTTGATGTTGCTAATGCTACTATGATGGTTATTTTTGATAGTTATCGTTTTGGTCTTTCTGCTTTACATCAATTGCGTGGAAGAGTTGGCAGGAGTTCACTTGAGAGTTATTGTATTCTTATTAGTGATAAAGAAACTAAACGGTTAGAGGTTTTGACTAAAACTAATGATGGGTTTAAGGTTAGTGAAGAAGATTTTAAATTGAGAGGCGGCGGTGATATATTTGGTGTACGTCAAAGTGGTGATATGAATTTTAAATTAGCTAATGTTAAAAATGATTATGATATGCTTTTAAGAGCAAAAGAAGATAGTGAAGAATTTATGAAAAATCATGATTTTGAGGATGAGAAGTATGCTTATATTAGAAAAATTGTTATTAATTCTACTAATTTAGATTGATGTGTAAACTATACATTAATGGGATGTGAAATTATTGACTTTTAGATTTGAATAAACTATACTTTTAGTGCATAGGTAGTTTTGCTTATGCAAGGTTTCTTATTTATGATTTTAATATGAATAAGTAATCTTTACCCCCTGAAGAGAGCCGCTTGGCTCTCATTTTTGTTTTAAAGCCAGTGTTTATAATGGTTTTTGATTTTTGAAATTAAAATATTTGGTCCAATTTTGGTCCAATTTTATTTGGCATTTTCCCACATTTTTGCCCATTTTATAAGGAATTAAAAGGAAGTTGCTTGGTACCAAGATAATTATGTATAAGGCATAAAAATCGTATGTAATTTGTGTCTATTATTAAAAAGTTGTAATTACAAATGCCTAGAAACTTTTATGAATAGTAAAAAGAAAGAAGAGCTAGATAAGATAATTGTAGAAGAGAATCCTAATAAAGAAGAAACATATAACTTTATTCAAAGATCATTTGAACAGGGAAGAGTAGAAACTAATGGTACAGAAGTATCAACAATACTTCCTCCAATGAGTATGTTTACTCCTAATAATGATAGACAAGAAAAGAAGAATAAAGTTATAGATAAACTATTAGAATTCTTTGATAAATTCTTCAGTATATCTAACAATAAATTCTAATTTAGTGGTATAATATAAATAAATAATAGAGTGTGTTTCATTTTTAAGATGGAATATGCTCTTTTTTAGTTAGGAGGAATATAATGATTCCAGAATTAGTTTTTAATAATAATATGGAAAAATTAAATAAAGAGGATGCCGAAGCAATAAAACATTTAAGAGAAGAATTAAAAAATTATAATATGATTGATTTTCTATTACAAATATCTGGATTAATTTTAATTCCTGAAAATCAAAGCAAATCGGTTATTTTTCAAGCAATTATAAGTACGGCTCTATCATTAAAGCACGATGATTTTAAGAGTGAAAATATCATGAGTCGCAATAAGCTTGAGTACTTTATTAAAGAATTTTCAAATCTTAATAGAAAATATATGATAGATCCTCCTGAATTTCCTTTTGCATTACCTGCCATTTATTATGGAAATTATCATTTGTTTATGGGAGCTAGCACGTTAGCTCCACATTATTTAGATCATATGTTAAAAATATTAGGTGTCCATAAAGATGACTTTCCATATGAAGATTATAGAAAATTTAATACTGTTGTTAAGGGTTTACTAAATGTATCCGAGTTTGTTTATAATTCATTAAATATTAAACTTAATGATTTAAAATCTTTTAATAAAGATATTGATATCAAAATACCTTCAGCTAGCGTTCTTAAATCCAGTAAAGAAACAGTGACTTTTAGTAAAGAAGATATGGTTGAATTATTTGGAGAACAATATGAACAACTTGTTATTGAATTTGGAGAAATAAGTATTGATGAAATAGATGATTTCGATAATCAGAAGTTTTATCGTAAACCATTTGTTAGATATGGTGAGAAATTTGTTTTGGTAGATTGCACTGTTATTATCATGCTATTAATGGATATGATAATTAAGTTTTTCATGTCATATAAAATTGATGTTCTAAAAGATTATAATCTTTTGCTTTTACAGGACTTGCATAGAGATTTTACACGCATGGGTTTCCAATTATTAGATAGCAAACAATTTGAATTGGAACTTGAAAGTAATAATATAGTTGATGAATCTATATATTTGTGTGGCAATGATATAGTTTTTTACAATATTGTTTTATTTGATGATGGAAAAGACTATGAAACTAACAAAGAATATAAATATTCAATAAATAATAATTATATAAGTAATCGAATAAAAAAGGTCAAAAAACAATTATTAAAACATGGTTTTAAAGAAGATAAAATTGTAGTAATCATTACTCCGACAACTATTGGTAGAAATACTATATGCGCAGTATATTTGAATTCTAATAAAAATTTACTAATGCTTTCTCCATATGAATTAACGTCAATATGTATTAATGAGTCTGAAGAAAATATGTTTTTATACAAGTATATTGTCGCTAGAAATAGATTAAAACATTATAAAAAGAATTTGTTTACTGAACTAAATTTTGTTGCTTTTTTTTCTGAAAGAGATAAATCATTCTATCTAGGTAATGAATGTGATTCAAAAGAAGCATCATTGTTTTTTATTGGTGAATATAGTAGTGATTATATTTTAAAATCTTATATAAAAAATGGTTATCACTTAGCTCTTTTTAGTAGAACATCTTTATTAGAAGTGATGAAAAAGGAAGATGGAGTTTGTTTTGCTCCTGGATTATTTTATAAGCGTCAATTAAACAATTTGCTTGAATTTAATAAATTTAATATATGGGTTTTAAGCGAAGAAAATATTGATAATAATTCTTATCATATAACAAATCTAATTATAGATATGATTTCATATTGGTTAAATCAATTTTCAACATTATTTAAAGATTTGAATGGAGTGTTTAAAATTAATATTCATTGTGATCCATCAATATATATTACACATTATGATAAAGATAGCAAAGTTGGTAAAATATTATTCAATATTAATAGTAGACAGTTAGACATTACTTTCGAAAAAAACTCTTTAAGGTATTTCGAATCCACTGATAATGATAAAGAAAAAGATTTTATATCTAATATAGTAAAGAAAATATGTGAAATCTATCAAATTGAGTATCCAAGTGAGTTGATTAATCAGATTTTTAGTAATAAGTATAAAAAGAAACTAATTATTATGAATTCTAATGATGATGGGTATATGCTTCCTTTTGAAGATGAATGTGTTTTATGCGTTAGTAATGTTATTTCAAATTTGATAATAGATGATGTAGGACTATATTTAAAAGATGACAAAAAAATACCTTATGGGAAAATAGAAGATTATAAAATTTTAAATGATGTCGTTGGACATCTATACAATAATATTCTGAAGAACATTAAAAAGTATAATAAGCGTCAGTTAATAGATTTTTTATATCTAGAGTTTGAAAAAAATTTATCATCATTATTAATAAGGCAAGCAAATTATGCTAGCAATTTAGTATGTTATCCTGATAGAAAAAAAGAGATAGATGAAAAGATAAATGATTTGAATCGAACTTCAGTCGCATTAAAATTTATCATAGAATTAGTTTCATCAATTAAAATAGATGGAACCGATGATATTTCGCTATATGAAATTGAATATATTTTAACAGAAGCTTCCAAAATAATTGATTATGCATATACATGTGATATTTACAACTATAAAATGGCCGATAATACATTAACCTTATTAAATTCTAATCGATTAGGGTACAATAAAGATTTCTTGATAAGGGCAAACCATTTTTTAAAAAATGCAAAGATGGGTAGGATGGGATCCAGAGCAAAAGATAAACAAAAAATGATATCGCAATATGAAACTGAGAAAAAAGATATTCCTGGATTTGAAGAGGCTTTTGAAGATGAATTTGGATTTGCATTTAAAGATTTTACTGAAGTAACTGTATCATTGTTGGAAATAGCTGAGGATAAAAATGGTGACTTTAACACATTGTATTCAACGACTATAAAAGAACTAAAAGATCACATAAAAAATAAAGTTAGTGATGATACTTTAAATAAAATTATTTTATATTTATCTCAAGTTGAAAGAGAAGATTATTTAAATCCGCCTACACCATATCGAAATGTAGATGTATTTCCATGGAGAAACAATAGGGAACTTTCATTAAATAGAAAACCACTTATTATTTATAAAGACGAAATTATTTATGGCTATAGGTCTCTTTTAAATGCGATATACTTTTTGTTCGAAATAATTAATAATGCTACATTTAAGGCAAGAAGCAAAAAGATGAAAACTTACCTTGGTATTATAAACAAACAAAGTGGAGAAGACTTTAACGAAAAAGTATATAATTATTTGTGTACATTTCCAAATTCCATTGTAGATAAAAAAGTTAGTAAAATTAATGGTATAAAAATTAATGATTCAGATAAGAATACATTAGGAGATATTGATGTACTTTTTATCTCTAAAAAGTTTAAAAGAATTATTGTATGTGAAGTTAAAAATTTTGAATTATCAAGAAATATGTATGAAATGTATAATGAATACCATGATTTGTTTGACCCTGATAATGAAAAAAGCTTTTATAATAAGCATATGAAAAGAGTAGAGTGGTGCAAAGATCATATTATGGATATTATTCAACATTATGGCTTAGAAAAGAAAAAATGGAGAATTGATTATTGCTTTATTGTTAATGAACCTTTGATAAGTGATAAAGCCATGAAAGTTAATATAAATGCTTATGTATTAGAAAATATAGATAAATTCATTAAATAAATAAGAGTCGAAATTAATCGGCTCTTTCTTTATGACTTAAAAATGATATTTTTTCTGCTTTAATTATTAAACCATTTTCATCAGCATCTATTTTGCCCTTGATACCAATTAAAGAATTATCTTCACAATTGTTTATTATTTTATTTGCAACATCTGTGCTAGTAATAATTGGAATAGTTAAATCTCCATCTTCATCATTTATAACAATAACTAAACAAGAAACATTATCATCAATAATTTTTGTTGATCTATATCTTCCAAGCAAAAGACAATCTATCGTTAATCTCCTTATCAAAGTATGCTATTGATTTAAGAAACTCTATATCTAGATCAAAGTACTTGATGACTTCTTTAGTAGGTATACAATAAGCAGACATAAACTTGTTAGGCTCTTTTTTTCTAAACTCTTTCTCAATGGATTGTTTAATTGTGCTAGCTGTTGAAGCAGAAACATTTGCTATCCTCATGATATCTTGATTAGAACACCAGGGTTTTGATATTATCTCTAATATTTCCTTAGCAATCACACAAATACCTCCTTTCAAAAGGTATTGTATTAATCACTTATTTATTGGTATTAGTCAAGTATTTAGGACTAATTTTTATCGTACCTAAATGTCAAATATAACAAACTACAATAAAGTTGTAATGATAAATTTAGGCCTCATTTATGGTCTGATTATATGAATAATATAAGATAAAGCTTTGTATTTTATATACTAAAAACGCTTTGTAAAAGATTTGACAAAATGATAAATTTTCTAAGAAATCCCCATCGCCCCCCTGAAGAGAGCGATTAACTTATGTCGTTTTCATTTTTTACAGGTAATGTAGGGCTTTATGCCATTTGATATATGTATTAGGTATCCAAATAGGTACCCATTTTAATTTAGTTTGTCTATAATATTAATTATTTCATTTAATTGATTCTTAAATAGTGTTTAATGTCTCATCTATTTTTGCGTGTTCTAATACTTTGCTACAACATGTATAGTAGAACCACTATTAATTAAAGGCGATGGACAACGTAAAAAATAAAAATCGACATTATTTAGATGTTAATAAAATGTATGCAAAGGTGAAATTAGGTGATGAAACATTAAAATTATTGAAGTTATGAAAATTATGATAGTAAAATTAATTTAAAATTTACTTTATTGTCTTTGCTAACACCCCCTAGGAGTGTTATAATTATATGCGGAGATGAAATATATGCAAAATAAATGTGAACATTGTTCATCTTGTACAAAAAGTACTCATAGAGATGAAGAGATAAAGAAAAAACTAAATAAAAGACTTAAAACTATAGAGGGTCAAATTCGTGGCATTGAAAATATGATAGATGAAGATAAATATTGTAATGATATATTAGTTCAACTTTTAGCAATAAATAAATCTATTAAAAGTGTTAGTAATGAAATATTTAAAAATCATTTATCTACATGTGTTGTTAGAGATATTAAAAATGATGACCCAAAGATAATTGATGAAGTAATGGAGCTAATTAGGAGACTTAATTAATGCACATTCTATATGTTAAAATTGATGGTATTACTTGTGATAATTGCAGAAATAGAATAAAAAAAGAACTGTTAAATATAAAAGAAATTGAAAAGGTAGGAATGACTAAAAATATAGCTAAGATAACTTCTTTAAAAGAAATTGATGAGATAAAAATTATTAATACAATTAATTCATTGGGATATTTTACAAAAAAAGATTATATAAGTGAAAATATTAAGAATATAGATTCAGATATAAAATTAAAAGAATTTATTATTATATTTATTTCTATTTTGTTATTAATGTTTTTAATTAAAAAAATATTTGGATATAATATTTTTAATGTAATTCCTACTATAGATGAAAATATTACTTATGGAATGTTATTTATAACGGGACTATTAACTAGCATTCATTGCATTAGTATGTGTGGTGCTATAAATTTAATGACCTCGTTTAATCGAGAAAATAAAATTAATTTAAAAAGACCAATTTTATATAATTTAGGTAGACTAATATCTTATACTTTATTAGGTGGAGTTGTAGGATTAATTGGTTCAATTATTTGTGTTAGTGAGACTATGGGTGGGGTAATTATTATATTTGCTTCTGTAGTAATGTTATTGATGTCTTTAAACATGTTAAATATAATTAAGCTTAAATTACCTAAATTAATAAAGATTAAAAATAATGTTAAAACAAGTAATGCTTTTATAATTGGCTTATTAAATGGATTTATGCCATGTGGCCCATTACAGGCTATGCAGATATATGCTTTATCTACTGGATCATTTATAAAAGGTGCATTGTCAATGCTTTTATTTTGTTTAGGGACAGTACCATTAATGCTTGGCGTTGGAGTTATATTTAATGTGGTAGATGGAAGAAAAAGGATAATATTAAATAAAATAGCATCTGTACTTATTTTATTACTATCTATAGCAATGTTATTTAGAGGATTAAGTATTTTAGGTATAAATTACAATGCATTATTTAATGATTATGGAAATTATACTGCTTCAACTATTTATAAAGATTATCAAGAAGTAAAAATAAATTTATCTTATGGAAGTTATGACGACATAATAGTTCAAAAAGGCATGAAAGTTAGATTAATTATTAATGCTTCTGGAAAATATTTAACTGGATGCAATAATGTTGTAATGATAGATGAATTTAATATAAAAAAAGAACTTAAAGAAGGGGAAAATATTATAGAATTTACTCCAGATAAAGTGGGCACTTATTTTATTAATTGTTGGATGAATATGATTTCGAATAATATCAAAGTTATAGATAACGAAAAATATTTTGAGGTGAGAAAATGAATAAGATAATTTTAAAAATAGATGGTATGACTTGTAGTGCTTGTTCATCAAGTTTAGAAAAATATTTACTAAAACAAAAAGGAATAAATGATGCTTTGGTAAATTTAGTAATGTCTTCAGCAAGTATAAGTTATGACGATAATATTACTATAGAAGATTTAAATAGATTTGTCAGTGAAGCAGGTTTTAAATCATTAGGGGTTTATGATGAACAAGAGGATAATAATACTAATAAAAATGTTTATTTTATAGTTAATGGATTACTAGCATTATTAGTTTTATATATTTCAATGTCACATATGGTTCATTTACCTGTAGTGCCTTTTTTACATATGATAAATCATCCAATGAATTATTCAGTATGTTTATTTATATTTAGTTTGTATTTTATATATTTTGGAAGAGATATTATTATTAATGGTATTAAAAATATCAAATATAAATCTCCTAATATGGATACATTGGTTACATTAGGTGTTATTTCAAGTTTTATATTTAGTACATTCAATATGATTATGATATTAAAAGGAAATAATGAATATGTGGAAAATTTATATTTTGAAAGTGTTTGTATTATTCTTTATTTAATTAAGTTTGGTAGATATATAGATGGTATTAGTAAAGAAAAAACTAAAGATGCTATAAAGGGGTTAGTAACTATTACTCCAAAGACTGCAGTTTTATTTAAGAATAATAAAGAAAAGGAAATTTCTATTGATGAAGTGAAAAAAGGAGATATTTTAATAGCTAAACCAGGAAATAGATTTGCTGTAGATGGAATTATAGTTAAAGGTTCTTCACACGTTGATGAATCATTTATAAGTGGTGAATCAGCACCTGTTAGAAAAAATATAAATGATAAAGTCGTTGCGGGGTCAGTTAATTTAGATGGGGAGGCTTTATATAAAGCAGAAAATATAGGCAAGAACTCAACAATATCAGAAATAGTAAGATTAGTAGTTGAAGCTACAAATACAAAGGCTCCAATCGCAAGAATTGCTGACAAAGTAAGTGGAGTATTTGTTCCAGTCGTTATAGTTTTAGCGGTTATAACGCTCATTACTCATTTGTTATTAGGTTTTAGTTTTAATAAATCTATTGTTTATTTTGTAACTGTACTTGTTTGTGCTTGTCCTTGTGCTTTAGGACTTGCAACTCCGCTGGCGATAGTAGTTAGTGAAGGATTATGTGCTAAGAATGGAATCTTAGTAAAAAAATCGGAAACACTTGAAAATGCAAATAAAATTGATGTAATAGTATTTGATAAAACAGGTACATTAACTTATGGAAACTTAAGGATATCAAAAATAATAAATAATTCCGTTTATTCAGATAATGATTTAATAGAAATAGTCTCATCATTGGAAAGTAAATCAACGCATCCAATTGCTAGTGCTTTTAAAAATTATGCTAGTGAAAATAATTTGAAAAAATTAGAAGTTAGTGAATTTAAAAATATAGCAGGTATTGGATTATCAGGGATTGTTAATAAAAAAGAATATTTAATAGGAAATAATAAAATACTTAAAAAGTACAATATAGATAATAAGATTTTTAAAGATGAAAAAAAGTTGTCTTTGGGTGGTAATAGTATTGTATATGTTATTGAAAATAAAAAAGTAATTGCACTTATTGGTGTAAAAGATATTATTAGAGATAATGCAATTGATGTTATAAATAAATTAAAGCAAATAAATAAAAGAGTCATTATGCTTACAGGAGATAATGAAATTACTGCTAATATAATTGCTAAAGATATTGGCATTAAAGAAATAACAGCAAATGTATCTCCTAAAGATAAATCAAATAAAATTAAAGAATTAAAGAATAAAGGCTTAAAAGTTATGATGGTTGGAGATGGAATAAATGATGCTCCAAGTTTGTCTTTTGCAGATATAGGAGTAAGTTTAAATTCTGCTATTGATATAGCGGCTGATTCTGCTGATGTTATATTAATGAAAAATGATTTGAATTCAATATATAATTTGTTTGATATAAGCAAAAAAACACTAAGTAATATAAAGGGTAATTTATTTTGGGCATTCTTTTATAATATTTGTATGATTCCAGTCGCATGTGGATTATTAGAGTGTATTAATATTTCAATGAATCCAATGATAGCAGGACTTGCTATGACATTATCTAGTTTTACTGTCATAATAAATGCACTAAGCTTAAAAAGATGGAAGGAGAAGTAATGTATGTTTAATAAAAAGATAAAGAAGATAATCACTGTTGATGGTATGATGTGTGAGCACTGTAAGGCAAAAGTAGAAAAAACTTTATTAGAGTTAGAAGGCGTTTCTAAGGTAAAAGTTAGTTTGAAAGATAAAACCGTGATTATATATTCAAATTTTAATATTAATAATGATTCTATAATTAAGGCTATTGAAAAATTAGATTATAAAGTGGTTAGTATAGGGGCAGGTGAATAATGAAAAAAATTGGTATATTATTTATGCTTGTATTAATAATTTCATTAACTGGGTGTGAGACAAAAGATGAACAAACTGAAAAAAATTCAATTATATTAAAAAAAATAACAGGGAAAATAGTAAAGGCTAATATAGATAAAGATGGAAATATTATAATTAAAGAAAATGATATTACAGATAAAGTGGTTTATATTAGCTATGAATATGAAGGAGTAACTATTGGATTAATTGCAGTTAAAGATTCAAAAAATAATGTGAAAGTTGTAGTAAATACTTGTCAATCATGTGGCGGCTCACCATATGCATATTTTGTACAAGTTGGCAATAAAATTCAATGTCAAAACTGTGGTAATATGTTTGCTATTGATGAACTAGATAATCTTGTAGAAGATGGCTGTAATCCTATAGCGATAGAAGATAAACAAACTAAAGATGGAGTAATAACGATAGGCACAAAACAATTAAAAGAATTAAAAGCAAAATTTGAAAATTGGAAAGGACCAAAAGTGTAATATAATTGGATCTTTAGTGATTAATACATTTGATTTTGTTATATTTTTTATAAAAATTATTCTTTTGTTGTTTGCTTTTCAAAATTATTATAATACCGGATGATTTTTTTATATCTAATGGAAACTATTATAAGACTTATTAATTAAGATGTGAACTAAAATAGAATCAATATTTTTGCAAGAGATAGTATAACAATATTAGGGTATATATTTTAAAAAAGGATTAACAAATATTAAAAAAATAATTGACAAAATATGTAGCAAATGTTATATTAGTTATGCATTTTAATTTTAGGTTTACCTTGTGGTAAATCTTTAATTAAAACAAATTATGAAACACCTGGGTATGTGTAATGAAAGGAGGGCGAAATATATGCCAACTATCAATCAACTTGTTAGAAAAAAAAGAGGTTCTAAAACTAAGAAAAGTAAATCACCAATGTTAAATATTGGTTTTAACAGCAAAGATAAAAAAGAAACAGTAAGTAATTCTCCACAAAAACGTGGTGTATGTACTCGTGTTGGTACTAAAACACCTAAGAAGCCAAACTCAGCATTAAGAAAATATGCTCGTGTTAGACTTTCAAACGGAAAAGAAGTAGATACTTATATTCCTGGTGAAGGACATAACTTACAAGAACACAGTGTTGTATTAGTTCGTGGTGGTCGTGTTAAAGATTTAATCGGTGTTCGTTATCACATTGTTCGTGGTACTATGGATACTGCTGGAGTTGACGCAAGAAGACAAGGACGTTCAAAATACGGCGCAAAAAAACCAAAAGAAAATAACTAATATTTAAGAAAGGAGTGAAATTATGCGTAAAAGAAGAGCAGTAAAAAGAGATGTTTTACCAGATCCTATGTATAATTCAAAAGTTGTTACTAAGTTAATTAACCAAATTATGCTAGATGGTAAAAAAGGTACAGCTCAAACAATTTTATACGATGCATTTAACATTGTAAAAGAGAAAACTGATGCTGATGCTATGGATGTTTTTAATAAAGCTTTAGAAAACATTAAACCTGCTTTGGAAGTTAAAACAAGACGTGTAGGTGGAGCTAATTATCCTGTTCCAATCGAAGTTAAAGCTGATAGAGCTCAAGCTTTGGGATTACGTTGGCTTGTTAATTATGCTAGATTAAGAGGCGGACATTCAATGGCTGAAAATTTAGCAAATGAAATAATTGATGCTTCTAATGGCGTAGGAGCAGCAGTTAAAAAACGTGAGGAAACTCATAGAATGGCAGAAGCTAATAAAGCATTTGCTCATTATAGATGGTAATTTTAAGAAAGGAAATAAATTATGGCTCGTGAATATAGTTTAGAGAAAACTCGTAATATTGGTATCATGGCTCATATTGATGCTGGTAAAACTACTTGTACTGAAAGAGTTTTATTCCATACTCATAAGATTCATAAAATTGGTGAAACACACGATGGTGAATCTCAAATGGACTGGATGGAACAAGAACAAGAACGTGGTATTACTATTACATCAGCAGCTACTACAGCTTATTGGAAGGGATACCGTTTAAATATTATCGATACTCCAGGACACGTTGATTTTACTGTTGAAGTTCAAAGAAGTTTACGTGTATTAGATGGCGCTGTTGCATTAATTGATGCTCAAGCTGGTGTTGAACCACAAACTGAAACTGTTTGGCGTCAAGCTACTGAATATAATGTCCCAAGAATGATTTTTGCTAATAAAATGGACAAAATGGGTGCAGATTTTGAGTTTAGTTTAAAGAGTATTGATGAAAGACTAGGCGTTAATGCCAAACCAATTGAATGGCCAATAGGTGCTGAAAGCGATTTTAATGGAATTATTGATTTAATTACTAGAAAAGCTTATAAGTATGATGGCAAACCTGAAGAAAATACTGAAGAAATTGACATTCCAGCTGACATGGTAGATTTAGTTGAAGAAAAACGTAATGACTTAATTGAAGCTGTTGCTGAATTTGATGATAATTTAATGAATAAGTATTTAGAGGGTGAAGAAATTTCTGTTGAAGAAATAAAAGCTGCTATTCGTAAAGGTACTTTAGCTGTTAAATTCTTCCCAGTTATGTGTGGAACTGCTTTAGGTAATAAAGGTATTAAGTTATTATTGGATGCTGTTGTTGATTATATGCCATCACCAATAGATGTTGAAGCAATTGCTGGAGTAGATTTAAATGGTAAAGATATTGTTAGACATCCTAAGGATAGTGAACCATTTTCAGCTTTAGCATTCAAAGTTATGACTGATCCATTTGTTGGACGTTTAACTTTTGTTAGAGTTTATTCTGGTCATTTATCTAATGGCTCTTATGTTTTAAATGCAAATAAGGATAAAAAAGAAAGAATTGGACGTATTTTACAAATGCATGCTAATCACAGACAAGAAATTACTGATATTTATACCGGTGATATTGCTGCTGTTGTAGGTCTTAAGGCTACAACTACTGGTGATACTTTATGTGATGAAAAACATGCTTGTATCTTAGCTCCAATGGAATTTCCAGAACCAGTTATCGAACTTGCAGTTGAACCAAAATCAAAAGATGATCAAGATAAAATGGCTTTAGCTTTACAAAAATTATCTGAAGAAGATCCAACTTTTAGAGCTACTACAGATCATGAAACAGGACAAACTATTATTGCTGGTGTTGGTGAGTTACATCTTGACATCATTATTGATAGAATGAAAAGAGAATTTGGTGTAGAGGCTAATGTTGGTAATCCACAAGTTGCTTATAGAGAAACAATTAAGCAAAAAGGTGATTGTGAAGGTAAATATATTAAACAATCAGGTGGTCGTGGACAATATGGTCACGTTTGGGTTGAATTTGAACCAAACGAAGGTAAAGGATATGAGTTCGTTGACGCTGTTGTTGGTGGTGTAGTTCCAAGAGAATATATCCCAGTAGTTGATAAAGGCCTTCAAGAAGCTATGCAATCTGGTATTTTAGCTGGCTTCCCAGTAATTGATGTTAAGGCTACATTACATGATGGTTCTTATCACGATGTAGACTCATCTGAGATGGCCTTCAAAGTTGCAGCCTCACTTGCTTTAAAAGAAGCTAAGAAAAAATGTAATCCTGTTATTTTAGAACCAATTATGAGTGTTGAAGTAACAGTTCCAGATGAATTTTTAGGAACAGTTATGGGTGATATTACAGCTCGTCGTGGTAGACCTATGGGACAAAGATCTCGTGGTAATGCTCTTATGATTGATGCAATGGTACCACTTTCAGAGATGTTTGGTTATGTAACAAGTTTACGTTCTAATACTCAAGGTAGAGGAAACTTTACAATGAAATTTGATCATTATGAAGAAGTACCTAAAAATATCGCTGAAGATATTATCAAAAAAAATGGGGGAAACTAAATAAAAATAGTTGAAATTTAGTGTAACTCATGTTAAAATAATTATTGAAATAGAAAAAGGAGGAATATAAATGGCAAAAGAAAAATTTGACCGTTCAAAACCACATGTTAATATTGGTACTATTGGACACGTTGACCATGGTAAAACAACATTAACTGCGGCTATTACAAAATATTTATCAGATCAAAATCCAAAATGGGCTCAATTCGAAGCATATGCTGACATTGATAAAGCTCCAGAAGAAAGAGAACGTGGTATAACTATTAATACTGCTCATATCGAATATGAAACAGCTAATAGACACTATGCACACGTTGACTGTCCAGGACATGCTGATTATGTTAAAAACATGATCACTGGTGCTGCTCAAATGGATGGTGCTATCTTAGTTATTGCTGCTACAGATGGACCTATGGCTCAAACTCGTGAGCACATCTTATTATCACGTCAAGTAGGAGTACCTCGTATGGTTGTATTCTTAAATAAATGTGATATGGTTGATGATGAAGAATTATTAGACTTAGTTGAAATGGAAGTTCGTGAATTATTAACTGAATATGGTTATGATGGCGATAATACTCCAATCATCAGAGGTTCTGCATTAAAAGCTCTTGAAGGAGATGCAGCTTACGAAGCTAAAATTGGTGAATTAATGGATGCCGTTGATTCTTGGATTGAAACTCCAACTCGTGATAACGATAAACCATTCTTAATGCCAGTTGAAGATGTATTCACTATTACAGGTCGTGGTACAGTTGTTACTGGACGTGTTGAACGTGGTGAATTAAAACTTAACGAAGAAGTTGAAATTGTTGGTTTAAAACCTACTAAGAAAACTGTTGTTACTGGAATTGAAATGTTCCGTAAACAATTAGACTTTACTGAAGCAGGAGATAACACAGGTTTATTACTTCGTGGTGTTAACCGTGATGAAGTTGAACGTGGTCAAGTTATTGCTAAACCAGGATCAGTTACTCCACATACTAAGTTTAAAGCTCAAGTTTATGTACTTAGTAAAGAAGAAGGTGGAAGACATACTCCATTCTTCAGTAACTATCGTCCACAATTCTACTTCCGTACAACTGATGTTACTGGTGTTATTGAATTACCTGAAGGTGTTGAAATGGTAATGCCAGGTGATAACGTTGAAATGACAGTAGAATTAATTGCACCAATCGCTATTGAAAATGGTACTAAATTCTCTATCCGTGAGGGTGGTAGAACAGTTGGTGCTGGTAACGTTTCAGAAGTTATTAAATAATTTTAAACTAGAGAGTGTTCTCTAGTTTTTTTGTTTTATGTAATATTATCTGTCGGTTATATTTTTTCCTTTAGTTCATTGACTTTTATTTTAAAAAACAATATAATTTTAATTAGTGTTAGGAGTGAGAACATGTTACAAAAGCCAAAAGGTACATATGATATATATGGTGATAAGTCTTTAGAAAGATTATATTTTAAAAAATTAGTAGAAGCTTTAATGGATAAGTATAATGCTAAATACTTTGAAACTCCTGTTTTTGAATCTAGTGAACTTTTTCATCGTGGAGTGGGGGAAACAAGTGATATTGTTAGTAAAGAAACTTATGATTTTAAAGATCGAGGCGATAGAAATTTGACTTTAAGGCCTGAGGGTACAGCAGGTATAGCTAGGTGTTTTATTGAAAATAAATTATATGCTGATGCTTTACCTTTAAAAGCTTGGTATATGGGACCTATGTTCAGATATGAAAGACCACAGGCTGGAAGATATAGACAATTTTATCAATTTGGTTTTGAGGCGTTTGGTACGTATGATCCTATGATGGATGCTGAGGTTATAAGCATTGTTACTAATTTATTTAAACTTTTAGGACTAAAAGGAGTATGTGTTAATATAAATACTTTAGGTGATAGTGAATCTAGAAATAATTATCGTCAAGCGTTAGTTGATTATTTTAAACCATATTTAAATGATTTGTGTGATGATTGTCAGAAGAGGTATGAAAAAAATCCTTTACGTATTTTAGATTGTAAAATAGATGGTGAAAAAACGATTATGCAAGGTGCTCCTAAAATTGTTGATTATTTAAATGAAGAAAGTAAGATTCATTTTGAAAAAGTTAAAGATTATTTAGATGCTATGAATATTGAATATAAAGTTAATCCTAATATTGTTAGAGGATTAGATTATTATACTCATACGGTTTTTGAGGTGGTTGCTTCTATAAAAGATTTTGGTTCACAAAATGTTTTAGCAGGTGGCGGTAGATATAATAATTTAGTTGAAAATATTGGTGGTCCATCTATTCCTGGCGTTGGTTTTGCTGTTGGTTTGGAAAGATTATTTTTAGCTTTGGAGGCTGAGGGTATTGATATTAAACAGGTATGTTGTCCAGATGTTTATATTTTTGCCGCTTCTTTTGAACAAAAACCATATGTTTTGTCATTAGCAAATAATTTAAGAATGGCTGGATTTAATGTTGAGGTTGATTATGATAGTAAGAATTTTAAAAATAATTTTAAAAGAGCTGATAAATTAAATGCTAAATTTATAATTATTATTGGTGAAGAGGAAGTAAACACTAAATTGCTTACATTAAAAGATAATAAAACTAAAGAAGAGTATAAGGTAGAACTTGATAAAATTGTTGAATTTTTAGATGAAAAAATGGGTGATGAACATGAAAATTAATAATGCGAGTATTGATGAAAAGAAAGTTGGTCAGATAGTTAAACTTGATGGCTGGGTTAATAAAAAGAGAGATTTAGGTGGATTAATTTTTATTGATTTAAGAGATAGAAGTGGTATAATTCAATTAACTGTTAATCCTGATTGTAATGATTATGAAATAGCTTCTAATTTGAAAAATGAGTTTGTTATTGAGGTGGAAGGTAAAGTAGTTTTACGTAAAGAGACTAATAAAAATTTAAAAACTGGCGAGGTTGAAGTTATTGTTAATAGTATTAATGTTTTAAATAAATCTTTGGATTTACCTTTTGATTTAAATAATGTTACGGCTTTAGAGGATACTAGATTAAAATATCGTTATTTGGATTTAAGAAGAGAAGAACTTAAAAATAATTTAATGGTTAAACATAATATTATGAGGTTTACTAGAGAATATTTAAACTCTTTAGATTTTATGGAAATAGAAACGCCTATTTTGTGTAAATCTACGCCTGAAGGTGCTAGAGATTATTTAGTTCCTTCAAGAGTTAATAAAGGTTCATTTTATGCTTTACCTCAATCACCACAGCTTTATAAACAATTATTAATGATGAGTGGTATGGAAAAATATTATCAAATTGCTAGATGTTTTAGAGATGAAGATTTAAGAGCTGATAGGCAGCCAGAATTTACTCAAATTGATATGGAAATGAGTTTTATTAATGAAAATGATATTATAAGTGTTACAGAAGGATTATTAAAAAAAATATTTAAAGAAATTAAAAATATTGATATAAAAACGCCTATTGACCGTATGACTTATGACAGGGCTATTAATTTATATGGTAGTGATAAACCTGATTTAAGATTTGAAAATACTATAAATGATATTACTGAAATATTTAAAAATAGTGAATTTAGTTTATTTAATACTATTATTGCGGAAGGCGGTATTATTAATGCTTTGGTATTTAATGCGGCTGATGTTTATTCTAGAAAAGATATTGATAAACTAACTGATTATGTTAAAACTTACGGAGCTAAGGCTTTAGCTTTCTTAAAATATAATGGTGAATTTACGGGCAGTATTAGTAAATTCATAACTAGTGAAATAGGTAATAAATTATCTAAAACATTAAATTTAAAGGAAAATGATTTAATTTTAATAATTGCTGGCGATAGAAAAATGGTTAAGACATCGCTTGGAGCATTGAGATTAAAAGTAGCAAAAGATTTAAATTTAATTGATAAAAATAAATTTGCTTTTACATGGGTAACAGATTTTCCAATGTTTGAATATAGTGAAGAAGAGGGGAGATATATAGCTTGTCATCATCCTTTTACACAGCCGCAAGATGTAGATGCGCTGGATGATAAAGAACATGCTTTAGCTAAGGCTTATGATATTGTTTTGAATGGCTATGAAGTTGGTGGTGGAAGTTTGAGAATTCACGATCCTGAGGTAGAAGAGATTGTTTTAGAAAAATTAGGTTTTTCTAAGGAGCAAGCAGAGGAACAATTTGGCTTTTTACTAACGGCTTTAAAATATGGTTGTCCACCTCATGGAGGTCTTGCTTTAGGACTTGAAAGACTTACGATGATTTTATGTGGTACAGAAAATATTCGTGATGTGATTGCTTTTCCTAAAACGACTAGTGCTTCTTGCTTAATGACTCAGGCGCCAAATAAGGTTTCTCAAAAACAATTGGATGAGCTTAATATAAAATTAAAAGATTAAAATTTAATTTTATATATTGGAGGTATAATATGGAAATAAATGAAAAAGAAATACTTGAATCTTTAAAAGAAAAATTATGTGTTCAAGAAAATGTTTTAAAAGCATTAATTTGGACACTTAAAAAAAATTACTATGGTAGTTTAT
This sequence comes from uncultured Bacilli bacterium, assembly GCA_934183155.1. GTDB lineage: Bacteria > Bacillota_I > Bacilli_A > RF39 > UBA660 > Coprosoma. The sequence goes on from CAKPSB010000005.1 coordinate 62,661, forward strand.
CACAAAATATTTTACTTTTAGGCCCACAAGGTACTGGAAAAACAACTTTAGTTAAAGAAACTTTAAATGCTTTGCAGATACCTTATGGTGAGGTTTATGATATGTTTGGTGATGAGACAAATATAGCGTTGTTTATTAAAGGCCTTATTCAGATTGCTAATAATAATCAAGACGGTAAGTTTGAAGGAGCATTATTGATTCATGATATGGAAAATTGCTTTTTACATGATGGATTTTCGTCATTTAGTTCCATTGTTAATGCTGGTACATTTTTATTTCAAGATGAGCAAATGTTTGATATTTCAAAAATAACTTTTATTGGAGAGGTAAATACTAATTCTTTAGAAGAAATTTTTCCAAAGGCAAATGACTTTGAGAAAGATTTTGAAAATGGTTATTTTGTTTCACCTATTTTACAAATGGTTAAAGAAATAACAACTGATGAAAATGTTGTCGTAAAAGATGAAAATGGTAATACTATTACTAGTCCTTATCTTTATAGATATATTGTTCAAAAGTTGAAACAACAATTTTTGTCTCCTAATTGTACTAAGACTTTTGGTAGACAAATATTTATGGATAATATGACATTTGACGATACAATAAAAGCGGTTAATTCACCAGTATCTATTTTAAATGAATATCGTGATGATTTAATGGATGAGTATATTAATTCTGAAGAATTTGTAAAAAAAGTTGCTAATGAAGTTATTGAAAGTGGAATGATGCTTCATTCATTGGCTGGAGCTATTGAGGATGTTGCTATAAATGATTATAAGCATAAGGTAAAAGTATTTAAGAAAAATTCTTTATTAAAACCAACTAATGAAAGAATATAAAATGGAAAAAGATGTATTAATAAAACGTAGTATTATTAAAAAGTTTAGACCACAAATATGGCATAAATTTGTAAAAGCAATTAATGATTATGAATTGATTGGGCCAAATGACAAAATTGCTGTATGTATTAGTGGTGGAAAAGATTCGTTTTTACTTGCTTTGTGTTTAGATGAACTAAAGAAACATGGTAATATACCGTTTGAATTAAAATTTATAATTATGAATCCTGGCTATACGGAAGAAACATTAATTAAAATAAAAAATAATTTAGAGTTATTTAAAATACAGGCGACTATATTTGAAAGTCCTATTTTTAAAATTGTAAAAGATGAAAAAAATCCTTGTTTTTTATGTGCTAAAATGCGTCGTGGTTATTTATATGATTGTGCTAAAAAACTTGGATGTAATAAAATAGCTTTGGGACATCATTTTAATGATGCTATTGAAACAATTTTGTTAAATATGATTTATAATGGTAAATATGCTGGAATGCTTCCAAAATTGAAAAGTGATAATTTTGATGATATGGAATTAATTAGGCCATTATATTTAATTAAAGAAGAAGATATTATTGCTTGGAAAAATTATAATAATTTAGAGTTTATTGATTGTGCATGCTTAGTTACTGAGAACAAGCTTGGTAAAAGAAAAGAAATAAAAAAACTTGTTGAACAGTTAAATGTTTATTTGAATGATGCTGATAGGAATATTTTTAATTCATTAAGTAATGTTAATTTAGACAAAGTTATTTGTTATCAATGTGATGGTAATAAAGTAAGCTTTTTGAAAGACTATGATAAATAATGTCAAGTTTTAACAGAAGTGTTTTCAAAAGATAATAGATATGTTATAATATAATTGTCTAAAAGAAGAATACCGCTATGAAAAACCTTCTAATTAACGATATCGGGAATCTAATTTATAAATGGTGTCGAATACTTATATTTATATAAGGATCCAAAAATTTATAATGTGATGCCCACCTGGCAGAACAGGTTTTTAATTCGTTAAGGTTTCTCTTTTGGACTTTGCTTGAAGCAAGGATTTATTCCTTGCTTTTTATATATAAAAAACAGTTAGTGTGATACTAACTGTTTAATTTTTTCGGTGTTTTTAAAACTTATTTTGGAAATTTCATTTAAAATATTTATACCATATTTTTTGACGATTTCGGCTCCTATTTTATCAACTTTTTCACCGGCACCTTTTGGTAGAGTGAAGCCTAATTCTTTGGACATTTTGTCAAACTGTTTTAGAAAGACATATCTACTTATTATGGCTGAGCACGCTACTGAAAGACATTGATCTTCGGCTTTAGTTATAAAAGTTATATTTCTTTGAACATTATCTACTTCTTTTAAATAATGATAATAAATAGGCTTTTCAGCAAATTGATCGACAACAATATAGTCATAATCATTATATTTTTTACTTATTTCAAGTAATGCTTTGTTATGAAGAATGGCTTTCATAGCATTTAAATTTACTTTTTCATGTTTTTCATTATATTCTTTATTACTTAAAATCATTGTATAGTAGGGAATTCTTTTTATTATTTGTGGAGTTATTTTTAAAATATCTTCATCAGTCATTTTTTTAGAATCTTTAACTTTTAGATTTTCTAAAAAAGGAATATCTTCTTTTTTTACGTAGCTAGCGGTTACAACTATTGGCCCAAAATAATCACCGGTTCCAACTTCATCAGACCCAATGGTGTTATGGAAATAGACAAAAGAATTATTTTTGGGTTTCTTTTTATCATTTGCTGTTTTAATTTGAATTTTTTTATCGGGATTTAAGTTTTTTTCAACTTCAGACCACATATTTGCATCAATATCAGCACTGATTCCTTGAAAAAGAGCTTTTCCTGTTTGGTATAATGTAACAACGGTGTCGGCTTCATCTGCTTGAAAAACAGCATATGGTGGCGTTTTTTCTCTTTTCTTTTCTTCAAAATATTTTTTCATTTTATCCATTGTATTTTCACTAACTTTTAATGTTATACTTTTAACGTGTTCTTTCACATATATCACCTGTACACATTTTAACATATTTTTTATCTATTCTCAATAAAGGACTTTTCTTTTTAAATTTAACATAATATAATTGTATTAAGGAGGAATGGTATGAATATAGTTGATATATGTATTATTTTATTTGTTGTATTCGGAGCTTGGCTTGGATTTAAGCAAGGTTTTACTAAAAGCGTTGTTAATTTTTTAGGAATAATTGTTGTTATTGTTTTTTCTTATTTATTAAAAAATCCTGTTAGTGAAATTTTAATGAATTTTGGGCCATTTTTTAATTTTGGTGGAATAATTAAAGGATTAACTGTTTTAAATATAGCTGTTTATGAAATAATTGCTTTTCTTTTAGTTTTTAGTATTTTATCAATTTTACTTAAAATTTTATTGGTATCAACGGGAGTATTTGAAACAATTTTAAAATTTACTATTGTTTTAGGAATACCTTCTAAAATATTAGGGGCGGTAGTTGGGGCATTAAAACATTATGTAATTGTGTTTTTTGCTTTATATTTACTTTCAATGCCAAATTTTATAGATGTTCAATTTGTTAAAGAATCTAAATATCGTGAACCAATTTTAAGATACACACCTGTTTTATCAAATATTGCTTCTTCTTCTTTAAAAGTTTTAGATGAATTTAAAGGGTTGAGTGATAAATATAATGGAAATTCCAGTAATGACGAATTTAATTTGGAAACATTAGATTTATTTTTGAAATATAAAGTTGTTACTAAAGATGAGGTTATAAAGTTAGAAAATAGTGGTAAAATAAAGATTAAAGGAATAGAAAAGGTATTAAATAAGTATTAGAAAGGATTTTTTATGGAAATAGTAGAAGGAAATATAGAAAATTTTGATGAATTAATTAGTAAGGGACCTGTTTTAGTTGATTTTTTTGCAACGTGGTGTGGACCATGTAAGATGCTTTCTTCAGAGATTGAAAATGTAAAGGATAAAATTCAAGTTGTAAAAGTCGATATTGATAAAAATATGGAACTTTGTAAAAGATATGGAGTTATGAGTGTCCCAACCCTTATTTATTTTAAGGATAATGCTGCTTTGAAAACAAGTGTGGGATATATTACAAGTGATGAAATTTTAGAATTTATAAAAGAAGCTTAGTTTTAAGCTTTTTATTATTAAAATTTGCAAAAGAGGTAAAATATGATATAATTTACATGCTGTAGGTTATTATAAAAAAATATGAATAATTGTTTTTTATATAATGAAAAGGGTGATTTTTTGAAGCGTGTTTTTAAAATATCTTTGATTGTAACTTTACTAGATCAAATTGTTAAAAATTTACTTTTGCTTTTTATGAATTTTGGTAATTCTTATTCTATTATAAAAGATTTTTTTTCAATTACTCTTATTGGTAATACGGGCGCAGCTTTTAGTATATTAAGTTCTAATACGTTTCTTTTAATTATAATATCCATTATTATTTTAAACATTATTTATTTTTATTTTATTAAAAATAAAAATTTAAATAAATTGGAAGATATAAGTTATGGCTTATTAATTGGTGGTATAATGGGTAATTTAATTGACAGGGTTTGTCATATGCAGGTAATAGATTATTTAGATTTTAATATTTTTGGCTATAATTTTCCTGTATTTAATTTGGCTGATATAGCTATTGTTATATCTATGTTTTTAATAACTTATGAGATTATAAAAGGTGATAAAAATGAAGTATCAAGTAGTAAATGATGATATAAGGTTAGATAATTTTTTAGCGGAAGCTTTGAATACTAGTCGTAGTCAAGTTACAAAAATGATTAAAAATAAAGAAGTTTTAGTTAACGGAAAAATAGTAAAGCCAGGTTTTTTATTAAAAAGTAAGGATGAAGTGGTCGTTAATCATGCTCTTTTAGATAATACTCTTCCTGAAAAAATGGATATTGATATTGTATATGAAGATGATGATGTATTAGTTGTTAATAAAGCAAATGGGGTAGTTGTTCATCCTGGTGCGGGTAATCATCATGGTACTTTAGTTAATGGTCTTTTATATCATACTAAATTAAGTAATATAAATGGTTTAGAAAGACCTGGTATAGTTCATAGGATTGATGCTTATACTACAGGCCTTTTAATGGTCGCTAAAAACAATAAAGCTCATGAAATTTTAGCTGAAGAGCTCGCAAATAAAAAAACTTATCGTAAATATATTGCTTTGGTCTGGGGGGTAATTCCAAATGACACTGGTGAGATAGATGCTCCTATTGGGAGAAGTAAAAATGATCGAAAGAAAATGGCTGTTAGGGCTGATGGTAAGAAAGCTATTACCCATTTTAGAGTTTTAAAAAGATTTGAAAAAGCAACTTTAATAGAATTAAAATTAGAAACAGGAAGAACTCATCAAATTAGAGTTCATATGGATTATATTGGTTATCCTGTAGTAAATGATCCAGTTTATGGTAATAAAAAGTTATTTGATGATACTGGTCAGTGTTTACACGCTAAAGAAATAGGTTTTACGCATCCTAAAACAGGTGAGTATATGCAGTTTGATAGCACTTTACCAGATTGTTTTTTAAATATAATGCACAAATTTGAGTAGGTGATTTTATGGAAGAGATAATTGTAAATGAAAAAGATGAACTAGTAATGAAATTACTTCATTATTTTATTACTGAAAAAGGATATAATCCAGTAATAATTAGAGGTGTAAAAGATGAAATTTGGCTTGAAAATTTAAATGATGATTATAAAGTTGTACGTATTGTTTCAGGATATATACACAACAATGAACAATTTAAGTTTGATATATTTAAAACTAAGAGTTTGCTTAAAACAATTAAAAAGAAAACTATGTCATTTAAGTTAAAAGCTTTATCAATATTTGTTAATTTAGGTGATAATGTTGATATTAATACATTTTCTGATGTAACTAATATTAGTTTTGCTAAAATAGAAAATATCGAAGATTTAAAAAAATATCGTTTTGTTATTGATGCTTTTCCTGATATTACGGAAGATATGGATTTTAAAGAAAAAGGATTGGAACTTTTTATGAAAATAACTAATGATATTAATAAAAAAAATGAAGATGATGCTAAAATGAATGAGGATGTTTTTAAACCAAAAAAGCCAGTAGTAACATATGGGTTAATTTTTATTAATGTTTTAATATTTCTTTTGTGTTTTTTAAACAATAATTTATTAGCTAAACTTGCCGTAAATAGATTTTTTATAACTCATGGGGAGTATTATCGTTTAATTACTGGAATATTCTGTCATGCTAATATTTGGCATTTAATTTTTAATATGTATGCTTTATATATTATTGGTATGCAATTAGAAAGCTTTTTAGGAAAGCCAAAGTATTTAATAGTATATTTACTTTCTGGTTTGTCTGGAAGTTTACTTTCTATATTATTTAGTAATAATTATAGTGTAGGAGCATCAGGGGCAATATTTGGTTTAATGGGATCACTTTTATATTTTGGATATCATTATAGAATATATTTAGATAGTGTTATAAAATCACAAATAATTCCATTAATTTTAGTTAATTTAATAATTGGTTTTTCATTTACTGGTATTGATAATTTTGCGCATATTGGTGGTTTAGTTGGAGGCCTTTTATCTACTATGTTTGTTGGAGTAAAATATAAATCAACAAAATTTGAACAAATAAATGGTTTTGTTATGTATTTAATATATATATTATTTCTTGTTTACATGATTTTTGTGAAAGGAATTTAAAATTCCTTTTTATTTTTTAATTTAAGTGTTATAATTATCGTAGAAAATATGAGGTGGATTAATGAGAAGATTAAGAAGAAATTTTAGAAAAAATCAAAGTAAGATCATATTAACAACTGCTTTTGCTTTAGTATTTTGTTTGTGTGTTGGTTATGCGGCTTTTCAAACAGTTATTAACTTTAATGTTAAAGGCAATATTAAAAAGAAACCTTTAACAACGCCCAGAGATTTAGCAAAAAATGTTGTAACAGCTGGAGATGGATTATATGTTGATACTACTGAAGCAGGAAGATATATTTATAGAGGGGCAAATCCAAATAATTATATTACATTAGGTACAGATACATATAGAATTATATCAGTTGAAAGTGATAATACACTCAAGGTAATAAAAAATGGTAGTATAGGTGAAAAGGTGTTCGATACTTCAAAAGCAAGATATTCTACTACGAGTACAGATTATTGTACTTCACCGTACGGCTGTAAAGTATGGGGAAGTAAAACAACAACGCTTGATACAAATGGAAATAATGTAACTCAAATGCCTAGACAAGTTGGTGGAACACTTTATAATCTTCCTGATGCAGAAGCAACATTAAATACATATTTAAATAATGATTGGTATAATAGTTTAAGCAGTAATGTTCAAAATATAGTAGTATCACACTTGTTTAATGTAGGCGTAACAAAATCTAGTGAAACAAGTCTAGCTAATACAATAACCCAAGAACAAACATATAAGTGGCTTGGTAAAGTGGGACTTATGAATGTCAGTGATTATATTAAAGCTAATAATAATGTAGATAGTTGTGGTACACATAGTTTAACCCAGTCTAACTATAGCATATGTAAAACAACAAATTGGATATTTGCAGCTTTAGGTTCCACTTACCCATGGACCATCGTGCCTTGCTCTTACTCCGACGCTCGATACGTGTTCAATGTGGTCAGTGACGGCCCCCTGTACTACAACAGCGCGTACTACAGTCTCGGTGTGACTCCAGTTCTTTATCTATCCTCTGATATCTCTCTTGAGGGAGACGGAACTTCAAATAGTCCGTATACTGTAGGATAAAATAAAATATAAACGAAGCAATTGGTAAGTTCCTGAAAGGGACGCAGGAGCGGGACGAGCGATAGCGAAAGTCTCGCAGGATAATCAGGCAACTGCGTCAGCAGCTGCCTTTAAATTTAGATTTTAAATATAGCCTAATTAGAAAAGTGGGCTATGAGTGGTATATAAAAGCGAGTATAAATTCTGCTGGATATGGAAAGTAATCCTTATATATTAAATGAATAAGTTTAACACTTATTCATTTTGCTATTAAAATATATAAATATTTAGATTAGTTATGGAAAATTAAAAATATTTTAGGTTGTTATATTTTAAGTGTTTGTAAAAGTGTGTAAATAGTAAAAATAATTTAAAACAATTTTAAATAAGTAATGTTATAATGAAATTGTAAGAATAAGGGGAGGCGTGTTTTTATGGTGAATCAAATGGAAAATTCAAAAAAAGGGAAAGGAATGTTAGTAATAATTATTGTTTTGGTATTGTTGGTTTTAGGCTTAAGTGGGCATATTGTTTATGACAAAATATTTACTAAAGAAAATGAAAAAACAAAGGAACCGGTGAAAACTGAAAATAAAGTTGAAGAACAGCAAAAGTTATTAACAAATGATGAAGCTACTAGTATAGGGCAAGGTTTATATCTTAAAACAAGAGATTTATATGTTGGACAAGTTGCAAAACTAATGGAGGAACAAACGTATAATTGGTTAGGAAGCAATAATGATAATTATGTATTAGAAAATGGAATTGCGACAAAAGTAGATATTGAAAATACTGATGGATGTGGATTATATAAGTATCCAGATGAAGTAGCTACGGCGATTAAAAATTTATTTACAAAAACTGGTTTAGAAAAATTTATGAATAGTGAATTGAATAATAATAAACGTTGGGTTGCTAAAGACAATAATGATAATTTTTATATGTCTGGTTGTTTGTCACGTTCTGGAACTACAGTATTAGATGAAATAACAATTGTACCAACAAAAATAGAAAATAATAGTATAAGTTTTACAGTTAGTGATTATTGGTTTGAAGCTGGACTTGCAGATAGCGATTATAATATTAATAGTTCAAAAGCAACAAGGATAGATAATACTTTTAAAATTGTTAAAGAAAACGATAATTGGAAGGTTGAAGATTATACTGATTCATATAATAAGTTTTTAGAAAAAAATAATTAGTTTAAATTTGATAAATGAATTGTGATTATGAAGGATGATGAAAATCATTCTTTTATAGTGTTTAATTAAGTAACAATTGTATAGTTTTTTTTATGTCTTTTTATTGTGAAATTTATATGTTATAATTAGGTTAAGTAGTATAAGGAGAATGTTTATGAGAAGATTAAGAAGAAATTTTAGAAAAAATCGAAATAAAATCATATTAACAACAGCTTTTGCTTTAGTATTTTGTTTGTGTGTTGGTTATGCGGCTTTTCAAACAACAATTAATTTCAATATTAAAGGTAATATTAAAAAGAAAACTTTTACGCCTAGAGATTTAGCAAAAAATGTTGTAACAACTGGAGATGGATTATATGCTGATACTACGGAAGATGGAAGATATATTTATAGAGGGGCAAACCCTAATAATTATATTAAATTAGGTAGTGATATGTATAGAATAATATCAGTTGAAAGTGATAATACTTTAAAGGTAATAAAAAATGGTAGTATAGGTAAGAAAGTTTTTGATCCGGGATATGAAACTGTTATTGATGGAGTAACTAGTGCAAATTCTAATTTAGGTACTAGATATTCTAGTACAAGTACGGATTATTGCTATGTTGATAATCCTACTGAATATTATGGCTGTAATTCATGGGGAAGCAAAGCAACAACACTGGATTCTAATGGAAATAATGTAACTCAAATGCCAAGAGAAGTTGGTGGGACACTTTATAATTTACCAGAGAAAGAAGCTTATTTAAATACATATTTAAATAATGATTGGTATAGTAGTTTAAGTAGTAATGTTCAAAATATAGTAGTATCACATATGTTTAATGTAGGAGGAGTTAAAGATGATGAAACAAATTTATCAAATACAATTTCTCAAGAAGCAACGTATAAATGGAGAGGCAAAGTAGGTTTAATGAATCCAAGTGATTATGTAAAAGCAAGCACCAATTCAGCCTGCGATAGTGTAAGTTCATATTTTGGGAATTCATCATGCTTTGGTAGGAATGAGGTGACACATAACTGGATGTCTGTAGAACCTACGTCAGGATGGAATTCGTGGACAATCGCACCTTATTGCTCCCGTTTTCTTCGATTTCGGTGTGACTCCAGTTCTTTATCTATCCTCTAATATCTCTTTTTCGGGAGGCGGAACTTCTGATAGTCCATATACTGTAGAATAAAATGAAATATAAATGAAGTGATTGGTAAGTTCCTGAAAGGAACACAGAAGTGGGACGAGCAAAAGCGAAAGTCTCGCAGAATAATCAGGCGACTGCGGAAGCAGTTTCCTTTAAATTTAAATTTTACACATGACCTAATTAGAAAAGTGGGCTATTATGGGTATATAAAAGCGAGTATAAATTTTGCTGGATATGGAAAGTGATCCTTATATATTAAAAGAATAAACTTATTTTTAATGTTTATTCTTTTTGTATGTTTTTGGATTTAATTCATTTATGTTTTCTTTATTTGGTAATTCATATACCATTGCTTGATGGTTTGTTTTTGATAATTTTAAATTATTTCTTTTTTCTTTTTTTACTTCTTTTGTTTCTATCATTTTTTTATTTTCTTCTGGTTTTTCTTCTATTTTTTTTGTTATTTGTTTTTTATAATCATCATTATATTGTTTAACATTAACTATTTCTAAAGGAATGGTGGCTAGACTTAATAATGTTCCGATTTTTAAAAGTTCATTTATTTCAGTTGATAATCCTAGGTATGATAATATTAAGGATATGGATAAAGGCCAAATTTTAATTTTGCCTAGTAAATTTGATTTAGGAGTTCCTCCTGATGATAAAATTTTATTATTGGTGTAGGCTATCGCTGATTCTAATAGGCCATTTATGATATATACTGGCATTATTGGTATGATAGCTAGTATTAATGATAGGGAAAATATTTTGTCGGATACGGCATCTAATAAAGCACCTTCTTTTGTTTCTTTTTTTACAAGTATTCTAGCAGCTTTTCCATCTAAATAATCAGATATAGCGACAAAGCTAAGGGTAGATAGAATTACAATTGTTGATGCTTTACTATAAACCATAGCTGGTATGGCTATTCCACCTATTGCTCTTGAAAATGAGAGCCAGTTTGGTATTAATGATAATTTATTTTCTGGATTAAATAAGGCTTTGCTTATTTTTTTTGTTGTATCTTTAATTGTATTCATAAATGTCTCCTTAAATTTATCCATATAATAGCATATTCTTTTAAATAAGTAAACTTTTGTAAAGTTTGTTGCTAATGCTATTATAATTTATATAAATGCAATATTAATTTTGTTATAATTATATTAAGAAAGTAAGGGAGGCTTATGTATGAAAAAAATTTTATTTGTTTTATTTCTTATTATGCCTTTTTACAAAGTAAATGCGGCTAATAGCTATACGGTTGAAATGATTGCTAATAGACAAAATAATAAAGTTATTGGTACATATAGTTCTTATAATGATGCTTTAAATGTTATGAATAGTCAAAGTTCTAATGAAAATAGTGTTGCAACTATATATGAAAATGGAACTCCTATTGATAGTAAGTATGCTTTATTTAAATTTAAACCAGGTGTTTTTAATTTATATCAAAATAAAAATGATGGTACTCCTTACACTTCTATTAATACGGAATATGGTAGTGATGCAGCTTTACTTGGTTATGATAATGGTAGAGTAAAGATAATGGTTAGTGGTTTTATTGGCTGGACTGAGGTGAATAATGGGGTAGTAACACCTATTTCTTTGCTTGGACTTGGTGGCAATACAATTAAAGTTGATGGTGGTTATGGAATTAGGGTAAGAAGTACACCAACTACTAATAATAAATCTAATATAATGGGCTCTATTAAAACTACTTCAACATTTAAATATACAGAAACAAAAGATAATGATGGTTATACTTGGTATAAGATAAGTTTTGAGGGAAAAGATGCTTGGGTAGCTAAGACAGATAATGTTACTGTTTTAGGTAATTACGCTAATATTGAAACATATTATAATAGATATTCTAAAACGGATAATTTAATTCATCATTATGAATATTATCGTGGTGATGGATATACAAATGCTTTTGTTAATTTAGGAACAGCGCCTTCTTTTTTAGTACCTGATCAAACATATTATAGTTTTGATGGTAATTATTTTTATTCTAATATTATGACAATGCTTAATGATTATAGAAATGGTGTTTATACAAATAGTATTAATGCAAATAATCCTTATTATACTTATTATATGTATTTACCAAGTAGATCAACTACTAGATATACGGCTGATGATTTTAATAATTTTATTTTAAATAAAGGTTATAATAGTTCGACTTCTAAAATGGTTGGAACTGGTGTTTATTTTAAAGAGGCTGAGGAAAAATATGGTCAAAATGCTTTAATGATGTTTTCAGCTGCTATGAATGAAAGTGCTAATGGTACAAGTAAAATTGCAATGGATAAAAATAATTTATTTGGTTATGGAGCTGCTGATTCATCAGCTTATGATTTAGCTTATAGTTATAATAGTACTAGAGATTCTATTATGGATTATGCTGAGAAGACAAGTAATAATTATTCTTCTGCTAAAACTGGAAAATATTATTATGGTTCACATTATGGTAATAAATCAAGTGGTAGGAATGTAAAATATGCAACTGATCCATATTGGGGAGAAAAACAAGCTAATAAGTCATTTATGAATGATAAAAGTTATGGTGGCAAAGATATTAATTCAAATACAATTGGGGTTGTATATAAAAATTTAAGTAAAGTATGGATGTTTGATAAGCCTGAGAGAACAGATGCTGCGCATATATATACTTTAAAGAATCCTAATAATAATGCTGATGTTCATGACATTCCTTTAAATATTATTGATAAAGTTACTGGTTTAAATGGAGTTGAGTTTTATAAAGTTTATACTGATTTATTAAATAGTGAAGGGCCATTATATGGTTTTATACCAGTAGAGGAGGTATATGTTTTAAATAATCAGCCTAAAATAGAAGCTTCTGATAAGGAGATAAAATTAAATAGTTATTTTAATCCACTTGATGGTATTAAAGCTTATGATAATGAAGATGGTGATCTAACAAATAAAATAACTTATGATGGAAAGGTTGATACTTCTAAAGATGGTGAATATAATATTACCTATAGTGTTGTAGACAATAATAATTTTCACGCTAGTAAAACAATTAAAGTAAAAGTTGTTTCTGTGGATGATGTTATTATTAATGCTGAGAATGTTAAAATAAAACAGTTTACTTCATTTGATCCTATGAAGGGTGTTAGTGCTAAAGAAAATGATACAGATATAACTAAAGAAGTTACTTATGATAGTAAAGTTAAAACTGATATTCCAGGTGAATATGAGGTAAGTTATAAAGTTATAAAAAATAATAAAGAGACAGTTAAGAAAATAATTGTTACGGTAATTCCAGATGAAAAACCAGTTATTGAAGCTTATGATAAAAAGATTTATTTAAATAGTGAATTCAAGCCATTAGATGGGGTTAAAGCTTCTGATAGTGAAGATGGTGATTTAACCGATAGTATTACTTATGAGGGAGTTGTTAATACAAAGAAAGTTGGTTTCTATGAAATTGTTTATAAAGTTTCTGATAAAAATAAACAGCAAACTACTAAAAAAGTAATTATTAATGTTGTTTTAAATGAACTTCCAGTTATTGAAGCTTCTGATAAGACTATTTGTGTTGGCGATAATTTTGATGCGTTAGATGGCATTAAAGCTTATGATAATGAAGATGGTGATCTAACAAATAAAGTTACTTATGAGGGTAATGTTGATAGTTCTAAGGTAGGCAAATATGATATTACCTATACGGTTACAGATGATTATAAACAAACAGTTTCTAAGAAAGTAACTATAACGGTAACTACTAAAAAAATTAAAAAAGCTAATGGACAGTTTTATTTAGATTATTTAAAAAATGTAGATGGTAAGTTACAAATTAAAGGATATAATACTATTTATGGGATAGATAATAATTTAAATACTAATATTGATTATTATATTATTTTTAAAAATCAAAATGATAATAGTGAAGTTTCTCAAAAATTAACTAGAATTACTGATAGAAATAATATATTATTTGCTCCAACTTATGAGGATAATAAAGATTATACATTTTCTTGGTTTGTTGGTGATATTGATACAAATAGTTTAAAACAAGGTGATTATACAGTTTATATAAAAGCGGTTAGTAGTGATTATTATTATATGTCTGTGTTACAAAATATGCTTTTAAATGAACAGGTTTCACAATTTAATACAGATAAAAAATATACAACAATAACTAGTGATTATTTTAGTGAAGATATTCCAATTACATTTACTGTTAGGGATAAGGAAATTGCAGATAAACAAACGAGTTCAAGGGTTAATCAATATAGTTATCTTGAAAGTATTAAATTTAAAAATAATTTAGTATATTTTAAAGGGGCTGCTTATTCAGTTAATTTAGATATGCGTAAAGGAACAGATTTGTCTAGAAAAATTGTGTTTGAAAATGTTGATAATTTTGAAAGATATTCTTTTGATTTAGGTTTTGTTTCAAATGGAACTTTTGACATTAATTTAATTGTTAATGATAAATTTGGTAGAGAAAAACCACTTGCTTGGTATGAAAAAGGAATTGATTTGTCAAAGTTAAATAAAGGCAAGTATACTGTTTATATTGTAAATAAATCTAATATTTCTGATTATGGAGAATTAAGTGATATTATGATGATAGCTGATTTAAGTAAAGCTAGTGGTACAATTAATAATAAAACTTATAAATTTAAAATTAATAATAATTTAAGATATAGGGTAGAACTTAATGTAGACTAATGGGTATTTATTATCTGTTAGTTTTTTGTTATATTAAATTTTATTATACAAAAAAAGAAGTGTAATTAAACACTTCCTTTTAAAAGTTTATTTTTTAATTTTGACGGTCATTTTGTTACACGAACTTACTGTTTTACCATTAATATCTGTGGCATTTAAGACTTGTCCTGATTTTCCTTCATCAGAATCTTCTTGAGAACAGATAAGATAATTACCATATTTTTTATTAATTTTACTGCAAGTATTACTAGAAGAGTTTGTAATTAAATCTGGAGTTAAGTATATTGTTTCTTCTGTACACTGATTGTTTGCACTTTGATTGTTCGCATTTTGATTGTTTGACATTGTATTGTAAGAAGTTTTCTTTTGAATTTTTGCTGAAACAGTTTTTTTGTTATCTTTAGTTGCAATAACAATATTTATATTTTCAAAGGCGGCTATTTTTGAACCTTTAGGAATGCTTTGACTTATTACTTTATCAGAATCAATATTTTTAGAATATTGTTCAATGAATGAACAAGAAAGACCTAAGTTTTTACATTCTTTTAAAACATCTTGTTTTGTTTTTCCACTAAAATCTGGAACTTCTATAGCTTTACCTTTTGAGACATAAATAATTATAGTATCATTTTGTTTAATTTGTTGTCCTAAGGTGATTGATGTTTTTATTATATTATCTTTTGCTATTTCATCATTAAATTCTTCTTTAATTTCGTATTTTACGTTGTTACTATCTGCCCAAGCTTTAAATTCAGCGAGGTTATTGAAACTTTTCATTATTAATTTACCTTTGGAAAAAGTAATATCTATTGTAGTTTCTTCTTCAACGACATCGCCTTTTTTATAATTACATTTAGTGGCGTTGCCTTGTTTTATATCACTATATTCTTCTAAATAATTTATTTGTACATTGTTCATAACCATCCATTTTGTGATGTAAGAAAGTGATTTATTTGTGAAATTTGGAATGATTATTTTTTTGCCTTTAGAGATGGTTAAGATGATTTTGTCATTTGGTTTTATAGTATTTCTTGGTTTGATATTTGAAGATATAATTTTTCCTTTTTCTATTTTATTAGAAAATTCATATTTTAATTCAAAATTTATTCCATTTTTTCCTAAGTAAATAGTAGAGTTTAATAGGGATGTGTTTGCTAAATTTTTAAGTTTAATTGGTTTTAATGACTCTTTATTTCCAAGGGATACTGTAAAAATAACGGCGTCATTTCTTTTTATTTTTCCTGTAGTAGATTGTTTGATAATGCTATTTTTATTTATATTACTATTTTCTTCAAAGTTTACTTGAACATTTTTAAGAAAATTTTTATTGACAAATTTTGTAATGTTGCTAACGCTTTGACCAGTCATATCTGGAAGAATTACTTCTTTGTTGTAATCAGGTCCATTAGAAATAGTAAAATTAACATTTTTGATATTTTTTGTTAAAGTATTTTCTTTTTCACTTTGATTTATAATGTTGTATTTTTTTATTTGATCACTATATTCAAATGTTTCTGTATTTTTAATGTTATTTTTTTCGGCCCAGTTAATAGCTTTAGTTAAATTTTTGTTTTCAAAGTTTATTATATGATTTTGGGTTGGTAGTTTGATTATTTTCCCAAAATATAAACTGTTAAAAATAAACGCTGTTAATATTAGTATTGCACTTATACTCATAGATATAGATGAGTTTTTAAAGAATGCTTTTTTAAAGCTAATTAGTAGACTTATAACAATAGATAGAAGGAAAAAGGCATTTATTATTTCATATATTTGATTTACGTGATTGGTTGAGTTTAAAATGATAAAAACAAAAATTATTAAAGTAGTAGTTAAAGTTAATGATAAAATGATATTTGTGATAATTGGTTTTTTAGTTTTCTTTTTTTTATTATCATCAAATAAAATTTTTTTCATTTCTTCTCTTCTTTTTTCAAGTTCTTTTTCTTTTTCTTCTTGCATACTTTTTATTTCATTTTCCATTTTTTTTCTATCAATTCTTGTTGTATAGTTTTTATTTTCCATATTATCACCTATAATAATTATACAGGAAAATAGATTGATATTATAATTATATAGCTTGTTTTGTTTTTAACTTTACTATATTTTACGTAATTATTTGGGTATGTATATTATTGGTTAGATGATTTTTATGATACTAGAATTTTTTTTGGTATTTTGATATAATTAACTTAGAAAGTAGGTAGAGAGGATGAAAAAAGGATTTTTAATTTTTATTTTAATTATTTTTGTTTTAGGAGGAACTTATTTTGCTTTAAGTTATAAACCAAAGGTAAGAAAAGTTAAACAAATAAATACTGATGAGAAAAAGAAGGTAGAGGTTAATACTACTGGCCCTGTGAAGGAAGAGAAAAAAGAACATACTGTGATTAATCAAGAAGGTGAAGAGGTTAAAATAACTGCGAATAAAACGATTAGTGCGACTGGATTTGCGGGTGCGAGTAATCATGTGTTTTATTTAGATGGTACGGATTTGTATTATACTAATTTGGCTAATAATACTAAAGAATTAATTGCAACTGGGGTTACTGATATTTATCTTGATGGTGAAGATGTTATGGCTAATCTTGGGAATGGTGGTAAGATACTAAAAGAAAATGATTATATAACATATAATAAATAGGAGGGATTTTATGCGCAAAGTAGGAAAGTTTATATTTTTCTTTTGTTTGTTTGTGTCTTGCTTTAATGTTGTAAAAGCGGATGAGCTTGTAGAGGGAATATATACTATTGAATCATTTAACAATAAAGTTTTAGAAGCTCAAGATAGTTTGGTTGCTAATATGACTAATGTAAGAATTAATGATAAAAAACAAACAGATAATCAAAAGTGGCGAATTAAAGATTTATATAATGGTTATTATAAAATTACTTCATTAGATAGTAAATTTAATTTTGATGTTGCTTGGGGTGGATATAGTAGTGGAACTAATGTGTGGATGTATACTAATAATAATACGAAGCCTCAATCATGGTATTTAAAAGAAACTTCTGATGGATATTATAATATTATATCGGCTTATAATAATTTATATTTAGACGTTGCTGGTGGTAAATTTGAAAATGGCACCAATATTCAAGTATATAATGGTAATGGAACAAATGCTCAAAAGTTTAAGCTGATAGAAGATGTGGAAAGCAAAAAAGCACTTGAAGAAGGAGATTATATTATTCATACATATGATTATAATCAGGTTATTGATCTATCAGGCGCTTGTACAAATAATCATACAAATATTCAATCGTTTAATATAGGATTATATGAAAATCATGCACAAATATGGCATTTGAAATATTTGACTGATGGGTATTATCAAATTTCTTCAACACTTGATAATAATAAAGTTTTTGATTTAACAAATTCTGGTGAAGTAAGTGGTAATAATATACAATTATTTCAAAATAATGGAAATAATGCTCAAAAATGGATTATTAAAGATGCTGGTGATGGATATTTTAATATTCTAACAATTTATAATCATCGTTATCTGGATGTGGCTGGAGGAGTTGCTAGAAATAATGCTAATATTCAAGTGTATAGAGGAAATGGGACAAATGCTCAAAAGTTTAAATTTGAAAAGGTTGAGTTTAATAAGTTAGAAGATGGAATGTATAATATTTCAAGCAAATTAGATAATAGCAAAGTTATTGGCCTTGATAGTGAAGTTGCATCTTTAAGAATGAATGTTTCTTTAAGAAGTTTAACTAATTCAAATAGTCAAAAGTGGTATGTAAAGAATTTGGGATATAATATATATTCAATTTCCTCAGTTGCAGATTTAAATAGAAGTCTTGATGTGGCTGGAGCAGATAGTAATAATCATGCCAATGTTCAAGTATTTAATAGTAATGGAACGAATGCTCAGAGATGGTATATAAAATATGTTGGCGATGGTTATTATACAATAATATCACAGTTAAGTTATAGATGCTTAGATGTTAATGGTTCAAAAACGACAGATAGAACAAATATACAAATATATGATACAAATTATAATGATGCTCAAAAGTTTAAATTTGTAAAAACGGAAAAAAACTATTTTACAAAAAGTTATGATGATGGGTATTATCAAATTTCATCTTTGCTTGATGAAAATAAAGTTTTAGATGTAAATGGAGCAATTATAAAAAATGGAAGCAATGTTCAATTATTTGGTAATAATAATTCACTTGCTCAAGTTTGGTATTTAAAATATTTATCCGATGGATATTATTTGGTAACTAGTGCTTTAAATACTAATGTTTCGCTTGATGCTAAAGATAGTGGAATGGTAGATGGTACTAATGTTCAAGTTTATAAGAAAAATAATTTAGATTCTGAGAAGTGGCTTATTAAGGATTATGGAAATGGAATTATATCTATTATTTCTAAATCAAGTGGTTTATATGTTGATGTGGCTGGAGCTAATACTAATAATGGAACGAATATACAATTATATGGCGGTAATGATAGTAATGCTCAGAAATTTAAATTAACAAAATATACAAATAAAAAATTATATAAAGGTATTGATGTTTCTAAATATCAAAAAGATATTGATTGGAATAAGGTATCAGCATCTGGTGTAAATTTTGCTATTATAAGGCTTGGATTTGGAGCGTATGATACACAAGAAGATAAAAAATTATTAGATAATGTTAGAGGATGTGAAGAAAATAATCTTCCTTATGCAGTTTATTTGTATTCTTATGCTAAAGAAGAAGATGGCCAGTTAGGAGCTAAAGCGGAAGCTGAATTTACTGTTAGAGTTTTAAATAAATTGAAATCATTAGGCTATAGTCCAAATATGAATACACAAGTATTTTATGATATGGAAGATGATAGTACTTATGTAAATGATAAAAATCATATGACGGGATTAGCTAATAAATATTGTTCAACGATTAATCAAAACGGATATTCATGCGGTATTTACGCTAATAAAAATTGGCTTGAAAATGTTTTAAATGCTAAAGAATTAGAAAGTAAATATAATATATGGCTTGCTCATTATACGGGGCCAGATGATTATCATAATGCTTTGTCTCGTCCATCTAGTTATAATTTAACTAAATATAAGTATTGGCAATTTTCGTCTTTAGGCGATGTTGATGGAATTAAGAGTAAAGTTGATTTAAATTATGGTTATGATATTTTTGATTAAGTGCATTTGCACTTTTTTTGTTTGTAAATATATTCGTTTCATTGCTTTTTATTTGTTAATTTGTTAAAATTATATTAAACAATGTCAATAATAGTTAAGGAGCGGAAAATGTATATTAAATATTCTTTTATAAGTTCAGCTATATTAACAATTTTAGTTTTAATAATTTTATATAGGTATTATAAAAACAATAAAAATATGTTAAAAAAAATGATTAGTTTATTTAGTAAAAAACTAATAGCTTTTGTTAGTAAAAATTATAAAATTATTTTTGGGGGAATAGTTGGATTGTTTTTTTTAACTAGGTTATGCTTATTAGATAGTATTCCATTTGGTATTCATATTGATGAGGCTTCAGTTGGATATAATGCTTTTAGTATAGCAAAATATGGGGTTGACAGATATTTAAATTCATACCCTTTATATTTTTTAAATTTTTCTAATGGCCAAAGTGCAATGTATACTTATTTGTTAGCTATTTTAATAAAAATGTTTGGTTATAGTTTATTTGTTTTAAGATTGCCTTCGGTAATGTTTGGTTTTATTACATTAATATTTGGATATTTATTAGGTAAAAAAATGGTTAATAAAAACTTTGGATTATTAATGGCTTTGCTTATAACAATATGTCCATATTTTATTATGGCATCGAGATTTGCTTTAGATTGTAATTTAATGCTTGGAATGTTTACTGTTTGTATATATAGTTTGCTAAAAGCTATAGAAAAAGAAGATAAACTAAGCTATTTTGTAGCTGGACTTTTATTTGGCTTAACTTTATATACGTATGCTTTGTCATATATAATTATACCGGTATGTTTATTATTTGTATTATTATATTTGATATATACAAAAAAGGTAAAAATAAGTTATGCTATGTGGTTTATAGTACCATTATTAATATTAGCTATGCCTTTAATTGTGAATGTTTTAGTTCAATTGGAAATTATACAACAGGTAAAGACTTCTTATTTTTCACTTTTAAAGATGAAAAGTCAAAGAGCCTCTGAGCTTTCGTTTTCATTAGCAAGTATTATTGATAATATTAAAAGCGTACCTAATTTATTAAAAAATGATTCAGTATATTATAATGCTTTTCCTAAATTTGGAACTTTATATTTATTTTCAAAGCCATTGGTGCTTTTAGGTTTATTGGTGACGATAAAAAGAGCTTTTGTAGATATTAAAAAAAGAGAATTTAATAAAAATATGTATATTTTGTTACTATTTTTAGGAAATTTTATTTCAATGTTATTTATTTTTCATGGATATTTTTATATAAATCATTTAAATTCTATTTATATTTTTTTGGTATTTTTCTTAGCTTGTGGAATGAAAAAAGTTTGTGAATATTTAAAAAAATATTGGTTTTTAATAATTATTATATATTTATTAGCGTTTGTATATTTTTGCTATTTCTATTTTGGAGAATATTCACGGATTCATAATTTGCCTTCTTTTGATGAAGGTTATAGTTTGGCTATAAAAGACGCATATAGTCATTCAAAGCAAGTATATGCATCTGAAATACCCGCAGGAACATTATGGGCGGCTAATTCATTACAATTATCGCCATATAAATATAAAGAAAATGCTGATTTTTATTCTTTTAAATTTCATATACCTAAAAAGTTAGATGATAGGTATTCTTATGTAGTAAAAATGGATGATTATTCAAAACAAAAATTTAAAAATTATCAATGTAAAAAATTTGAAAAATATTATTCATGTTATAAAAAGTAATTTCTTTTTACTAGGAAATTATTTTGACTTTTGTTATACTTATGTATAGAATTGGTTGGTGATTATTTGAGAACTTTAAATTCAATTAAAAATGCTTTAGGAAATTTTGCTAATAGTTTAGTTTTAAATTTATTAAGATTTGTTTCAAGAATAATATTTGTTAAGGTTTTAAGTGATGTTTATTTAGGTGTAAATGGTCTTTTATCTAATGTTCTTGGTATATTAGCTTTAGCGGAGTTAGGTATTGGTACGGCTATAAATTATAGTTTGTATAAACCACTTGCTGATAATGATGAGGAAAAATGTAAAAGTTTAATGAAATTTTATAAAATTGCTTATAGAATTATTGCTTTAGTTGTTTTAGTTTTAGGACTTGTTTTACTTCCTTTTTTGCCTTGGTTTATTAAAGATACATCTGGTATTGAAAATTTAAATATTATTTATTTAATCTTTTTAGCAAATATGGTTATAGGTTATTTATTTTCTTATAAAAGAACTTTAATAACCGCAGATCAAAAAAACTATAAAATAACGCCTTATTTAATTTTTTCTAATTTTGTAATGACAATAGGGCAAATAATTATTTTATTAATATTTAAAAATTATTTATTATATTTATTAGTTCAAACAGCTTGTGTTTTTCTTGAAAATATATTAGTAAATAATTATATTAATAAGTGCTATCCATATTTAAAGAAAATTAATAGTGCTGATAAATTAGATAGTGGTGAGTTAAAAGAAATAAAAACAAATATAAAAGCTTTAATGTTTCATAAAGTTGGTAGCTATGTTTTAAGCGCGACTGATAATATTGTTATTTCTAAATTTATTGGTATTGTTACAGTTGGCATTTATTCTAATTATGTTTTAATCCATAGTACAATAAGTAATTTTATTTATACATTTGTTAGTAATGTTACGGCTTCTTTTGGTAATTTGATCGCTGAGGGAGATAAGAGGAAAAGATTTGATGTATATAAAGAAATGGATTTTATTACATATTGTTTGTATGGAGTTTCGGCTGTATGTTTATTATTTACAATAAATCCTTTTATTGAGCTTGTTTTTGGCAGTAAATATGTTTTACCTTTTATAGTTGTTTTACTTATCATGGTAAACTATTATTTAGTTGGCATAAATCAGGTCCCTATAATTATTCAATCAGCGGCGGGAGTTTATAAATATGATAAATTTGTTCCAATTATTGAAGCTATTGTTAATTTGACTGTAAGTGTTGTCTTAGCTAGTCATATTGGTATTTCCGGCGTTTTAATAGGAACTCTTGTTAGTTATTTATTACCAGTTATTATAAAACCAGTAGTTGTTTTTAAATATGTTTTAGAAAAAGATATAAGTATATATTTTAAAACTTTTTTAAAACAGTTATTTGCTTTAATTATTCCTTCTGTTTTAGTTTTCTTAATTGTAAATAATATACATGTGTCTGTGTTATGGCAAGTAGTTATTAATTTTAGTTTGTCTTTGATTATACCAACTTTATTTATAATTGGATGTTTTAGAAAATCTGACGAATACAAAGACGCTAAAAAAAGATTTGTTTATTTATTTAATAAAGTTAGAAAGAGAGCTTAATATGAAACATGCTTATTTAATTATTGCTCATGGAGAGCCTTATATATTGGAAAAATTGTTAAAATCAATTGATGATGAAAGAAATGATATATATATTCACATTGATAAGAAATGGAAAGATTTTGATTTTAATTATTTTAAAAAAATTGTTGAAAAAAGTAATTTATATTTTACTAAACGGTTAGATGTTAGATGGGGAACATATAAGTTGATTGAATGTGAACTTCTTCTTTTTAAAGCGGCTAGAAAAAATGATAGATATGCTTATTATCATTTGCTAAGTGGGGTTGATATGCCTTTGAAAAATCAAAGTATAATACATGAATATTTTGATAAAAATCAAGGTAAGGAATTTATTTGTTATGATCATCATGATAATGTACAGCAAGAGACTATTGATAGAATAAAATATTATCATTTATTTACAAGTAAATTTAAAAATAAAGGTTTTTTAGCGAGGGTGTGGAATTCTCTTCATTATCGTTTGATAAGTTTACAGAAAAAGTTACGTGTAGATAGATGCAAAGATTTACATGTTCAAAAAGGTGCTCAATGGGTAAGTATTACTAGTGATTTGGTTGATTATATAATTTTTAAAGAAAAACAGATTAAAAAAATATTTAAATATAGTTATTGTGCTGATGAAGTTTTTATTCAAACAATGGTTTATAATAGTAATTTTTATGATATGGTTGAAAGTAGAAAAGATGATGATTATCATTATATTAAACGTCTGATTGATTGGAAAAGGGGAGAACCATATACATTTAAAAAAGAAGATTATAATGAGCTTATAAATAGTGATTGTTTTTTTGCTCGTAAGTTTTCTACAAAGGTTAGTAAAGAAGTGGTTGACATGCTTTATAATTATGTAAAGGGTGAGAAAAATGGCAAAATTTAGTGTTATTGTTCCCATATATAATTCTGAGGAATATTTAAAAAAATGTTTAGATGGTTTAGTTAATCAGACATTTAAAAATATTGAGATTATATTAGTAAATGATGGCTCTACAGATAACAGTGAAAATATTATTAATGATTATTTAAATGATACTAGAATTATTTATTTAAAAAAAGAAAATGGTGGCCAAGCTTCTGCTCGTAATTTAGGACTTTCTAAGGCTACTGGGGAGTATATTTCTTTTATTGATAGTGATGATTATGTTGATTTAGAAATGTTTGAAAAGTTAAATAAGTGTTTAAATAATTGGGATATTATTTGTTTTGATTATTTTCTTACAATTAATAGTAATGATACATATCATAAAGTTGGAAGTATTGATGAGGCTAAGGAAATTTCAGTTAAGGATTATTTTACGATGGATGTTGGCCCATGGAATAAGATATATAAATTAGAGTTTTTAAAAAAATTTGATTTTAAATTTCCTGAGAAAATTATTTATGAAGATTATGCAGTTATACCAACATTAGCTAAGGGTAATCCTAAAGTTTATTATTTGAATGATGCTTTTTATCATTATGTTCATCATGATGGTTCAACTGTACATAATTTTGATTATCAAAAAAAGTATGAAGATATTTTTAAAGCAACTAGTTATTTATATGAGAATTTAATTGGAAATGGTTATGATTTAGAACTTGAATATTTAATTTGTTTTCATTTTCTTTATTTAGGTTCTTTAAATTTTTATAAATTTAAAAAATATGATCAAATTGATAAGATAAGTATTTTTATGAAAGAAAAATTTCCAACATGGTATAATAATAAGTATGTTAAACAAATGAGTTTTAAACAAAGGGTATTAATGAGATTATTTTATTTAAAAAAATATAATTTTATTAATTTTGTTCAAAAAATAAAGAGGTGAGATGTTTGAAAAGTATTACAAAAGATAAATTGATTAAGTTATTTATTACAATTTTATTAATTCAGCTTCCATTTTTAGATATGATTAGAACAACTTCATTTAGACATTTTGAAATTTTAGGAATAAGTCTTATTGAACTTGTAAATATTGTTTTAATTGGGGTAGCACTTATTGCTACTATTTTAAAGTTATGGAATTGTGATAAAAAGAGAAATGTTTTATATTTGTTTTTATATTTAATTTTAGTTTTAATTTATATAATATTACATTGTAAACATATAATAACTTTTGATAAAAGTATTTTCCCTAAGGCTAATTTTAATTTTATTACGGAAACATTTTATATATGTAGGGTTTATGTTTTACCACTTATGCTTTTATATATTCTTTGTAATAATAGGGATATATTTGATAAAGATTTTTATGTTAAGATTGTTAAAATAGTAATAGCTATTATTTCATTTTCAATTATAATTTTAAATATTTTAAAATTATCTTATATTTCATATAGTGATAAACATAATTTTATTACAAATAATATGTTTGATTATTTCTTATATTCAGGTGATTTTAGACAATTAACTTCACGTGGATGGTTTGATTCTGCTAATGAACTATCGGCTATTATGTTTATGCTTTTTCCTATTAATATATATATATTTTATAAAAATAGTACTAGAAAAAATTTAGTTTTATTTATTGGTCAGTTTTTGGCAATGATACTTCTTGGAACAAGAACAGCTGCATATGGTAGTGTGATTATAAGTGTTTCTTCTATATTTATATATATAGTTTTAACTTTATTGAAAAAGGAAGAAAGAAAGTTATATTTTGAAAAACATTTATTATTTTTAACTTTAATTTTATCAGCATATATGACTATTTCGCCATTTATGCTTAGTAGGATTAATGAAGGAACACCTGATTTTTCAATTAAAAATACTAAGGCATATACATCATTAACAAAAATTGATAAAAGTGACAAAAAAGATGCAGATAAGATTTTTCAAAAATATAAAGATGAGTATTTAATTAATGAAGCTTATTTAAAAATGTATCCGTTTTCTGGTGATTCTGAGTTTTGGCTTAAAATGGCAAGTAGAAATAAAGCATTAAATAATAATAGTAGAATAATGAAATCAGATATAATAAAAAGGGTTAAGGAAAGAAATAACAATAAAATTGATACGTATTTAGGATTAGGTTATACACTTAATTTTATGGACGTAGAGCGAGACTATGTTTATCAGTATTATTTGTTTGGAATAGTTGGTATGATTATTTTAATGGGACCTTATTTTATACTTTTGGCATATTTAATATTTAAAACTTTAAAAAATATTAAAGTAAATTTAAAATTAAATATAATTTTAGGCTTTATGAGTGTGGTTTTAGGATTATCTATAGCGTATTTATCAGGTCATGTGTTTGGATGGGTTAGTCCTATGATGTATTTGGTATTTACTTTAAGTTTTTTAAATTTAAATGTTTTAAATAATGAAAGGATTGATTTGAATGAAAAATAAATTGTTATTTTTTCTATGTATATTTAGTATAGCTATTATTTTTACATATCCTGTGTTTGTAAATAGTCATTCCTTAGATAGTTATTGCACGATGTTCAATGGGTATAGTCAAACAGCATTTTGGTTTTTACAAAATGGAAGAATATTTTCAGCTTTGATATTTTATTTGTTTTCTTTGATTAATTTTCCTTTTGATTCATTAAGCTTTGTTTCTTCATTTTTAAGTGCTTTAGTTTTAGCTTTATGTGTATGTAGATTATATTATATTTTAGATAATAATTTAAAGTTAAAAAGAGTATTAGAAAAAGGAATTTTACTTGTATCTATATTTTTAATGTTTTTTAATTTTTTAGCTATAGAATTAATTGCGATAGATGAGA
Source organism: uncultured Bacilli bacterium (assembly GCA_934183155.1). Taxonomy (GTDB): domain Bacteria; phylum Bacillota_I; class Bacilli_A; order RF39; family UBA660; genus Coprosoma. The sequence continues at coordinate 89,580 of CAKPSB010000005.1, forward strand.
GTTTTGTCATTTTCTTTGGCATTTATTTTGTAATTTTAAGTGCTCAGAAATTAATTGATGGTGGAGGGAAGAATTGTTTATTATCTTTGACTTATATGATACTTGCTTTGTCATGTTATCAAGGTATTGCTTGTTTCTTATTTCCAATTTTGTTACTTATATTGATTACTAGTGGAAAATATAGTATTAAAGATTTATTTAAATATTTGTTTTACGCTCTTATAGTTTATGGTATTTCTTTCTTATTTGAATTTATATTAATTAAAATTGTTGGATTAATTGATGGCAGTACAATTGGTAAGCTTGGTAATATGAATTTAATTGATAATTTTATAATTATTATTAAAGATCTATTACCTCAAGCTTTGAAAACTTTTTTTGGATTTATTAATGCTAAATATTATTATGCTTTTTGTGTAGTTTTACTTTTAAGTACAATATATTTGATTTATAAAGATAATAAGAAAAAGAATTATATAATATTATTAATTTTAATTGTTTCTTGTATTATTTCACCTTTTATTCCTAATTTATTTATGAATTCTGATTCAAATTATACTGCGGCAAGAATGACTATGACATTGGCTATTTTTCCAAGTTTATTTGTTATTTATTATTTAATAGTTCCTTCACAAAATAAATTTTTGACTTATTTTATTTGTTTTGTTATTTGTTTATTTGCTTTATTTACTTTTTATTTATATCATCAAAGTTCTAAAATTAATTTAAAACGATATAAAGAGGATATGATTTATATAAATAATGTTAAATCTTATATTAATTATTATAATGATAAACATAAAGAAAAAATTAAAAGAGTTTATTACGCTAGAGATATAAATAGTTCTTATTATTATAGTTTTGGACATCCTAATGGTATAAATGTTAGACTTTCAGCTATTGATTGGGCTATAGAATGTGCTTATCCAGTTTATACTGAAAAAAAATATGAATTTAAACCAATGAAAAAAAGTGATTATAATAAATATTTTAAAGGAAAAGATTACAATTATTTTAATGTAAAAAAACAAATAAGAGTTGAAGGGGAAAATATGTATTTATTAATTTATTAAGGAGTGTTTATGAAGAAGAAATTTAAAAGTTATTTAAAAAAATTAATCAATTTAAAATATTTTCCAATAATTATTATTGCTTTATTTGCTGTTTTATCTATTTTTCCCCAATTGTTTGGTAAATATCATTCAGGGTCTGATATTGGTTTTCATTTGGCGAGTATTAAAACATTTGCGGATTATTTACCGTTTTCTATATTTTATAAAGTTTTCCCAGATATGTCTTATGATTTTGGATTTGGTATGGGTATATTTTATCCGCCTTTTCCACATATTGTAGGGGCTATTATTTATAAGTTTGTTTCAATATTTGGTTTTGGCTTACTTGTTTCAAATATGATTTTATGTTTTTTAACTTTTTTCTTTATCGGCCTTTCAATGTATGTGCTTGCGAATAAGGTTTTTAAAAATAAAGAGAAAAGTTTGATTGCTAGTTTATTTTATATGACATATAATTATGTTTATGTTGATATAATTATGCGTGATGCTATTAATGAAGCGTTTGTGTTTATATTTATACCACTTATATTTTTAGGGGTATGGTATTTATTAAAAGAGAATAATAAAAAAATGTTTTATGCTACCTTTATTACGGGGTATATTGGACTTATGTATTCTCATTTGGTTATGGCTGTGTGGTTTACGATATTTTTTGTAGTATTTTTACTTTTCTTTGTTAAAGATGTTTTTAAAAAAGAAAATTTTATATCTTTTGTCATTGCTTCTTTAATTATTCTTGTTTTCACATCAACATTTTATGTACCAATGATTCAGCATAAATTGTTTGGAAATTATGTTGCATTTGCTGAGGATAGAACGATGACGATGAACAATCTTTGGTATATGCCGCCACAAGGATTTTTTACGTATTATGCTTATGCTGATCCATGTAGTAGTGGTTTAATTTATGCTAATTTTAATTATCTTGTTACTATATTTTTGATATTAGGTTTGTATAGGTTATTTACAAAGAAGATACCTTTGGAACGAAGAAAGTTTATGATGGCTACATTTGTTTTTGGTATTTTAGCTTTATTATTTAATACTTTTGTTAGAATATGGCTTTATGTTCCTGATATTTTACTTAGTATTCAATTTATTTGGAGATTAGCAACGTTTGTTGGTTTTGCTTTTTGCTTTTTTGCGGCAGAAGGTTTGGACTTATTTTTAGAGTTATTTAAGAA
>CAKPSB010000006.1 GCA_934183155.1 uncultured Bacilli bacterium
GGAACTTACCCGACAAGGAATTTCGCTACCTTAGGACCGTTATAGTTACGGCCGCCGTTCACTGGGGCTTCAATTCGTACCTTCGCAAATCGACTTGCGTCAAGCTAAGCACTCCTCTTAACCTTCCAGCACTGGGCAGGTGTCAGCTCCTATACATCTTCTTACGAATTAGCAGAAACCTATGTTTTTGATAAACAGTCGCTTGGGCCATTTCACTGCGGATTGATTGCTCAATCACCCCTTATCCCTAAGTTACGGGGTCATTTTGCCGAATTCCTTAACCATAGTTCACTCGCTCACCTTAGGATACTCTCCTTGCCCACCTGTGTCGGTTCTCGGTACAGGCACCTATATAATTAACCCTAGAAGCTTTTCTTGGAAGCATAGCGTCAGAGGACTTAGATGACCGAAGTCATCGACGTCGTCACGTTTCAGCTGTACAGTATTACGGATTTTCCAGCATACAAGCCTAGGCGCTTAAACTCGAATCCAATAACGAGCTCCTCCTAGCTTTCTCCGTCACTCCATCAGTTATATAGGTGGTACAGGAATATAAACCTGTTGTCCATCGGTTACGCCTCTCGGCCTGGCCTTAGGTCCTGACTTACCCTGGGAGGACGAACCTTCCCCAGGAAACCTTAGGCAAACGGTGGACGGGATTCTCACCCGTCTTGCGCTACTCATACCGGCATTCTCACTTCCAACCAGTCCAGCCGTCCTCACGATCGACCTTCAACCCTGTTGGAACGCTCCCCTACCATCTTATAAATAAGATTCGCAGCTTCGGTAATATGCTTAGCCCCGGTACATCTTCGGCGCAGTGTCACTAGACTAGTGAGCTATTACGCACTCTTTAAAGGATGGCTGCTTCTGAGCCAACCTCCTAGCTGTTTTGACAACTCCACATCCTTTCCCACTTAGCATATATTTTGGGACCTTAGCTGGCGATCTGGATTGTTTTCCTCTCGCGTACGGACGTTATCACCCATACACTGACTGCTGAGCATGCTACCACTGGCATTCGGAGTTTGATTACACTCAGTACGGCTAGACGCCGCCATCATATATTCAGTGCTCTACCTCCAGTGTGCTAAACTCAACGCTAGGCCTAAACCTATTTCGGGGAGAACCAGCTATATCCAAGTTCGTTTGGAATTTCACCGCTATCCACAAGTCATCCGCTCATTTTTCAACATAAGTCGGTTCGGCCCTCCATTTAGTCTTACCCAAACTTCAGCCTGCTCATGGATAGATCACTTGGTTTCGGGTCTATTGCATCATACTAATTCGCCCTATTAAGACTCGGTTTCCCTTCGGCTCCGTCTCTTCAACTTAACCTTGCATAATACAATAACTCGCCGGTTCATTCTGCAAAAGGCACGCCATCACCCATTAACGGGCTCTGACTCTTTGTAAGCACATGGTTTCAGTATTCTATTTCACTCCCCTCCCGGGGTTCTTTTCACCTTTCCCTCACGGTACTTGTTCACTATCGGTCACTAGAGAGTATTTAGCCTTGCGGGATGGTCCCCGCGGATTCCGACAAGATTACACGTGTCTCGCCGTACTCAGGATACTTCTAAGAGATTACAGAATTTCGTCTACGGGATTTTCACCCTCTATGATTTAACTTTCCAGAAAATTCGACTATTCTATAATTTTGTAACTCTACGTAAGAAGTCCTACAACCCCAGTCCAAAGACTGGTTTGGGCTGTTTCCGTTTCGCTCGCCGCTACTCAGGAAATCGATTTTTCTTTCTCTTCCACCAGCTACTAAGATGTTTCAGTTCACTGGGTTACTCCTACATACCTATGTATTCAGTATGCAGTAATTAGGCATTACCCTAATTAGGTTCCCCCATTCGGAAATCTCCGGATCAAAGCGTACTTACAGCTCCCCGAAGCATATCGTTGTTCGTCACGTCCTTCATCAGCTTCTAGTGCCAAGGCATCCACCATGCGCCCTTAGCAATTTAATCACCATTTGATTGTTTTCCTAATTTGATTGAGATATTCTAATGCAATATATGCGACATTCCAACTTATCAGTTGGGGCTTTCATATATTGCTACCACATTATCAAGTTTTCAAAGAACTATTTCCAGAACTCTCGTTCTGAATCTGAGAGAATAATCTCTCAAAACTAAGTAAAATGTTTTTTCTTTAGTCGGACAAGTAAGATAAATCTTTCTCCATAGAAAGGAGGTGATCCATCCCCACCTTCCGGTAGGGATACCTTGTTACGACTTCACTCCAGTCATCTGTCCTACCTTCGCCGGCATCCTCCCTTACGGGTTAGACAACCAACTTCGGGCATTACAAACTCCCATAGCGTGACGGGCGGTGTGTACAACACCCGGGAACGTATTCACCCTGACATTCTGATTCAGGATTACTAGCGATTCCAACTTCATGGAGTCGAGTTGCAGACTCCAATCCGAACTGAGACCGGTTTTTGAGATTAGCTCCACCTCGCGGTATTGCAACTTTTTGTGCCGGCCATTGTAGCACGCCTGTGGCCCTAGACGTAAGGGGCATGATGATTTGACGTCATCCCCATCTTCCTCCGGTTCATCACCGGCAGTATCACTAGAGAACTCAACTGAATGTTAGCAACTAGTAATAGGGGTTGCGCTCGTTATCGGACTTAACCGAACATCTCACGACACGAGCTGACGACAACCATGCACCACCTGTCACCCGGGTAACCTCCACTATATTTCTATAGCTTTGCCGGGGATGTCAAGTCTAGGTAAGGTTCTTCGCGTATCTTCGAATTAAACAGCATGCTCCACCGCTTGTGCGGGTGCCCGTCAATTCCTTTGAGTTTCAGCCTTGCGACCGTACTACTCAGGCGGAGTACTTAATGTGTTAACTTCAGCACCGGTAACCCGACACTTAGTACTCATCGTTTACGGCGTGGACTACTAGGGTATCTAATCCTATTTGCTCCCCACGCTCTCGTTCCTCAGCGTCAGCAATGGCCCAGCAAGCCGCCTTCGCCACTGGTGTTCCTTCTAATATCTACGCATTTAACCGCTACACTAGAAATTCCACTTGCCTCTACCACACTCAAGCCTGACAGTTTCTAAAACAAACTGGAGTTAAGCCCCAGCCTTAAATCTTAGACTTGCCAAACCGCCTACGAACTCTTTACGCCCAATAAATCCGGATAACGCTCGCCCCCTACGTATTACCGCGGCTGCTGGCACGTAGTTAGCCGGGGCTTTCTGGTAAAGTACCGTCACACTATTATCATTTCCTATAATAGCTATTCTTCCTTTACAACAGAGTTTTACAATCGTATAGACCTTCATCACTCACGCGGCATTGCTCGTTCAGGGTTTCCCCCATTGACGAATATTCCTAACTGCTGCCTCCCGTAGGAGTTTGGACCGTATCTCAGTTCCAATGTGTCCGATCAGCCTCTCAGCTCGGATATGCATCGTTGCCTTGGTGAGCCATTACCTCACCAACTAGCTAATACACCGCAAGCCCATCCCAAAGCGAAGCCGAAGCTCCTTTTAGCATAAAAGGTTATCCTTTTATGAATCATCCGGTATTAGCTATCGTTTCCAATAGTTGTCCCAGACTAAGGGGTAGGTTACCCACGTGTTACTCACCCGTCTGCCACTAAGTGGTGATCCAAATCCAATTTTGTGCAAGCACGCAATTTTCAATGGGCCACTTCGTTCGACTTGCATGTCTTAGGCATGCCGCCAGCGTTCATCCTGAGCCAGGATCAAACTCTCCAAATAAAAATAAACTTTATTTAGTTTGAATTGTTTTTTATAATCCTAACTATTTATGAATTGACATTTTGCTCAGTTTTCAAAGATCATCATACCACTTTGCAGCGGTACTTCTAATATAACAGATGTACTTTATTAAGTCAATAGTTTTTTTAATTTTTTTTAATTTTTGTATTGGCTTATTTTTTAAGGCTTTGGGCCTTTTCAAAAAAGTACTCATTTAATATATCAGATTACTTAACCTATGTCAACATATTTTTCAAACTTTTTTGTTTTTTGTTTTTTTACTTGAAAAAATGTTTCTTTCCGTCAAGTGCATAAATAATATAACGCTTTTGAGAAATAATGTCAACAAAAAAAATCATTTTTTTTGATTTTTTTGATTTTTCTTGTTTTTTTATGTTAAAAGAAGCGATTTTGCTTTTTATTTCAATGCTTGGCCTTTTATTTTTTTGTATTCTTCATTGTACGCCAAGTTTAATTTTTTATTGAAGGCAGGGTCTTTTTTTCGGTAATCGGTAATTAGTTCTGACAAGGCGCTTCTAATAGCTATGTCTAAATTGTCTGGGTAGTTCATTATTTTTTTATGATATTTATATTCTCCTCTATCTAAAATTTTAAAACTTCCATTGGGAAAGATTCGCAAGTCTAAATCATAGTCAATATATTTAATAGTATTATCTTCTATAATAAAGGGGGTGGCTATGTTGCAATAATAGGTTATGCCATCTTTTTTTAATTGTACGATTATATTGTACCAACGATTTTTAAAAAAATACATTATGGCCGGTTCTTTTGTTCGCCATGTACTTCCTTCAGCTTCAGTTACTAAAGTCTTTTCGTTTCCAAATACCATATAATCTTCTTTTTTGTCTAATAATACTGCCTCATCCCAACATCGATGAATTTTGCCATTATGCTTATAACATTGGATTTGTAGACGCTGGCCTTTTTTTAATTTTTCCATAATCTTCTCTCCTTTTTTTATATTATAACTATTTTTTTTATAAAAATAAAGGATACTTTCGTATCACTTTAAAATTATTTCTAGGGCCTTTTGTAGTTGATTATCATTTTTATCTGATGGGTTTTTGGAATATTCCTCGTTTAAGGTTACTTCGTAGTCTGGGTTTATACCATTTTTATCGATTGTCTCTCCTTTAGAAGTTAACCATGATTTTGTTGTTAATTTATATTGTTCTCCGTTTGGAAGAGTTTGCAATTCTTGCACTGTTCCTTTACCATATGTTTTCTTTCCTATTATACTAGCTCCATATTGTTCTTTTAGAGCTGATGATACAATTTCTGATGCTGAAGCGCTATTTTCATTTACTAATAGAGCTATTTTATATTTTTTTGTTTCTTTTCCGTGTGAGTAGTATTTGGTTTTGTTATTTTTTGATTTTATTTGGTATATTGGATGTGCTTTGTCTAAAAATTCTGATAGAATGTCCTCAGCGGCGGTTAGATGGCCACCTGAGTTGTCTCTTAGATCTATTATTAATCCGTCGATGTTTTGTTTTTCTAATTTGTTTAGGTGTTTTTTTAATTGTGAATAGGTATTGTTGGCAAATATTGTTATCCTTATATATCCTATTTTTTTATTTTCTTTTTCAATTATCTTTGAGGCAACTGATTTTAATTCAATATTTTCTACTTTTAATGTCGTTTTGAATTGTTTTTCATCTCTTTTATATGTTAATAGAATTTTGTTTTTTTGTTCTTTAACTATTTTTGAAAATTCTGACATAGATGTGTTTGTGACATCTTTATTGTTAATCTTTGTTATTACGTCGCCCGTTTTTAAATTGGCTTTGGCAGCTGGCGTATTTGGAAGAATACTATATATAACTATGTTGTTGTCATCATTATTATATACTTGAATTCCTGTTCCTTTATATTTTCCTTCTAGGTAAATGCTAAAATTACTATTGGTGTTTCCTACATACATTGAATTTTTATCTAATGAACTAAGCATTCCTGATATAGCTGATTCAACTAATTTTGATTTATCAATTTTTCCATAGTAATTATTTGCAATATAGTTATAATTGTCTATAAATTCTTGAATATTTGAATCTGTTTTCTGATTTTTTAGATTTATGTTATAGGTTATTATACCACCCATGGTTAGTCCTATTATGGCTGTAATTATTAGTAGAAATACTACTTCTTTTGTTTTGAAAGCCGGGTTTTGTTTATTTTTGTTTATTTTTATATCTAATGTTTTAGATAATTTTTCCACTTTTAAAGCTGTGCTTTTTTCTTTATTGTTCATTTTATCATCCTCAATTACTATTAAAAGTATATCACAAAATAATTACAATGAGAAAGAAAAAAATACAAATGTGAGCATTTGTATTATTCTAATTCGTTTAATTTTTTTGAGATGCTATCATATGTATCATATGTTTGTTCAATTTTATGGTTACTTACTTTTATTAATATTGTTCCTTTACATTTAAACTCTTCTAAATTGTCTGTGTAATTTTCTTTGCTTGATAAATATACTTTATTAAAACTATCTTCTAGGTTTGCTGTATAAATTCTTGGAGCTTCTTCAGTAGCTGATATTGTTTGTAATGAGGTTTTATATTCATCAAGTTTTTTATCATTTTCATCTTCGATTAAAACATAGTATGTATCATCCATATTAAGCATTGATCCTATCATTATATTATCATATTGGATTGTTGCCTTGGTAGAATTCTTTTCTTTCGCAGCTTCAGTTGCTTTTTTAGTGACAACTGTTGTAACACCATAGAAAATTAAAATTATTCCTGTTACAATTAAAACTATTTTGATTAACTTTGCAATTTCTGTTGTTTCAGATTCGTTTGTATAATATAGTTGTTCACGAGCTTTTTTTATTGTTTCTTTTTTTTCTTTTAAATCTTTTTTGCTTGCTTTAATGTTGATACTTTCTTGTTTTGCTTTTTTGTTTTCAGTTATATTTTTATCTTTGGTACTTGTTTTGACTTTTTCTTTATTTATGCTCTCTTTTTTTGTTTTTGTTTTGTTTTTGGTTTTATTTATATTTTCTTTTGTTGTGTTTTCTTTTTTTGCTTTATTTATATTTTCTTTTTTTGCTGTTTCTTTTTTTGCTTTATTTATATTTTCTTTTTTTGCTGTTTCTTTTGCCATATGTAATCACCCTCGGGAACATTATAGCACATTTTACTTTAAAATCAAATTATTTTTCAACAGGGATTGAGGAAACGGAACTAGCTACGCTGACAAGTTCTTTCTCACTCATGTTATTGGCGACAACATAATATTCTATGCCATTATTAATCCATGAAACCATATTGTCTGATATGGCCGCTACGCCTGAGGCAATTTGGCATGGATCTCCGGAGATAGATATCATGGAGTTATTATCATTAATATTTGCTGTTTGTTCTACTAGCATAAATGGGTTTTCACCTTCAAATGTCATAATTATTCTTTGACCTTTGGCTAAATTTATTGTTTCTTTGTTTGTTAATTTGGTGTTTTCGGGAATATACATTGGATAAAGTTCTTCTTCTATTTTGCTGACTGTTTTTGTTTGGTTTGTTGTTTTAGAGACTTTCATATTTTTATCTAAAGTAAAGTGTTTATTTTTAAGTTTGGCATTTAGGTTTACTTTGGTGAATGTCATTTTAATTAGTATATCGTTGTCATTATTTAATACTTCCACTTTTTGTGGATTTAGTTTTTTGTCAAAGTATATTTTTTGCTTTGTTAAATCACTGTTATTTGGATAATTTACGCTTGTTGTAAATATGTAGTTATTATTTGTTTGTTTAAATTCTTTTTTGCTGTCATTTTTAATGTCTGAAAGTAGCGTTTGAAGAAGGTATACTTGTGAGTTGTTATATGGCCAGTCACTTTGAAATTTGAAACTTTTGTTTAGGGTTGGTGTTAATACATATACGCCCTCTTGATTTTTAAGAATGATTTGCTGATGATTATTTGTTTTATTTGTTAAAGATACTCTAAATTTATCATTTTTACTATATGATACATCTACATCATATTTATATATATCATCATTATTAACTATTTCCATTTCACCTTTTAAAACATAACTGTTTAATTTTGTTATTTTATTTTCGAGGTCTTTTTCGGCTTCTTTAACATTATATTTTCCACATCCTACTAGTAAAAAGCAAATACATAAAATTGGTATTATTTTTTTCATTTTTCACAACCTTTCAATTTCAATTAATTATATGGAATTGTTTTTTAATTATGAATAGTTTGTTTATTATTGAGCATTATAAATATTAAAGGATGGTGAAATATGGAGACATTACAAAAGACATGTTTGGTTTTAACTATTATAGGAGCTGTTAACTGGGGATTAATTGGCCTTTTTGACTTTAATTTGGTTTCAGTTTTATTTGGTGTTAAAACAATTTTAACTAATTTAATTTATGTTTTAGTTGGAATTTCAGGAATTATTAATGTTGGAATTTTATTTGTTGATTTAAAAAAATAAGTCTACTTTTTAGCAGACTTATTTTATTGTTACTTTTGAGTAACTATAAATTGTGAATATATTAGAAATTGAATCAACAATTAGAATTATACCCATTACCTGAACGCTAGCGGCTAATGCTTCAAATGGATTGAAAACTAATAGTAAGCCACAGGCTAAAATAATGAATGCCACTATTAGCATTTGCCACCAATTATTATAATTGTATTTTTTTAAATCAAGGGCAACTGATAGTTTACTAATTGAGTCGACAAGTAGGAACATACCAATGACAAGTGGTATAAACTTGGCGAAGTTTGAAGGACTCATTATGATATATAATCCTAGTGCGCCAAATATTATGGACATAAATAAAGTTATACTTGTAAATGGCGTTTTTATGTCGGTTTTTATGTACATAACTACCCCTGATATTCCAACAAATAAGAACATTAATCCAACTATATAGCAGCCTATTTTGATGATTGTATCTGGGAAAAATAGCATTATTATTCCGCATAGTAAATAAAGTATTGCTGTTGCTATTAAAGTGTTTCTAATTTTTTCAAACATTTTATGCCTCCTTATATTATATATAATAACTTTTTTCGTTGTTAAAGTCAATTAAAAAGTGGTGAGATTTACTTCTCAACCACTCTGATTTTTACTTTCTTTGTTTTTGATAAATATTGAACTCTAGAGTCTGTTCCTTCAACTTTTACTGGTGCTTCATATTCACCTGGTTTATAATTTTTTAGATTTATGTAGGCAGTTACGTCATCAGCGGTTAATTCTTTTAGAACTGAATCTACGCCTTTGGCATTAACTGTTACTTTTATGTCGTTTTCAGATAAACCTTGAACGCTATATTTATCATCTAAATTTCTAACATCTATATTTACGTTATCGATGTCTTTATCTGTTGATGCACCTAATGATATATTTACAGTTATATTATTTTGGCTCATTGATTTAACACCGCTTGGTTTTGTTAGCTCTAGTTTATATTCTTTATCTGTTTTTAATCCAGATACATCAACGTTTACTGGAACGTACTGTAAGTTGTCTAGAACACTTTGTTTACCATAGACAGTTACATTGTTTTCACTAGTAGTTATTGAACTTATAGCTTTACCAAATGTCATTGTTCCTTTTGGTATAACTTTTATTGGAACTACTTTACTTGGTGATGATAGATCGACAGCTACTTTAATTTTGTTTGGTACAATTTCAACGTTTAAACTGTTTCCATTTTTATCATAAGCTTTAAGTGGTACATTTTTAAGGGTTACTGTTCCAGCGTCTTGATTATTTAAGCTTGCTACATCAACTAAGGCTTTAACTGTAGCAACTTTTTTCAAACTATTTATAGCATTCTCATCGTCAGTTCCTTTTATAACAACTTTTTCTGTTTCAGGTTTTATGTTATCAACCACTAATTTTGAATCTAGGCTATCTTGATTTAATAAGTCAGTAGTTAATGTTTTTGATTCAGATACTTTTGGATAAACATTTACAGTGGCTACTGATGGGTTAACGCTATAATTTACTGAAGCGTTTGGCCTCATGTATTCTATGTTAACTTTATGTGTGCCTGGTTTTAGACCGGTTAAATCAACAGTTACTTTTGAAGCTGTTGATTGTTTAGCAATGAATAAATCAGATCGTGTGCCCATTAAAGTTATGTCTACTTTTTCTGGTAATCCTTCAACTACGTATGCTTCTTCATTATATACGGCTTCTACTTTTTGATCTTTCAACACTTCGGCACTTGTATCATTAAATGTAATTCGTTTTTGGTCAAATATTATAAATACGGCTACAGCTAAAAATAGAGATACGAAAAGTAGGGTATTACTTTTTGATAGCCAGTTTTCTAATGAAAGGTTAGAATTGCTGGCGCTTTTTGTTATTTTCATTATAATTTTAGTAATAGGAACTACTATTTTTTTGTCTATAAAGCTTGCAAATCTTTTAAATATATTTGGTTTTTTATTCATTTGATTCACCCTCCTTCGCACCAGCTAGAATTTTTTGAGAAGGTGCTAGAGCTTCTAGAAGGCGAATTCTAACTTCATCTAATGATAAGTTATAGATTAGTTCGCCATTCATGGCAATAGAAATTCTACTTGTTTCTTCTGATACAACTAGGGCTATACAGTCTGTTCTTTCGGCTATTCCTAATGCTGCTCTGTGACGTGTTCCTAATCTTTTACTGATGGCCATGCTATCACTTGTTGGGAATACTGCTCCGGCGCAAATTATTTTATCACCACGAATTATTACACCACCATCATGAAGTGGGTTGTTTGTAAAGAAAATTGATGAAAGGAGAGGTCCTGAAATATCAGCATATATTTTTTGAGCTTTTTCGACATAGCTTGCTAGTGAGTTTTCTCTTTCTATTACGATTAAAGCTCCTATACGCATTTTTCTCATATAATCAACTGAGTTTGTTATTTCGCTAATTGATTTTTCTAGTTCACTTAATGATAGTGTTTTATGTCTTCCAAGTAACTGAGCTCTTCCTAATTGTTCTAATGCATCTCTTATTTCAGGTTGGAATATGATAATTAGGGCTAGTGGTGCCCATTCAATTACGTAATCAATTAAATATCCAATTGTTACTAGATCTAATAAATCTGATATTATTTTTGTTATAACAATGATTAGTATTCCTTTAAATAGCATAATCATTTTTACATTTTTTCTTAAATTTCTTAAAATATAATAAAATAAACCCCATACAAGTAAAATATCAAGTATTTTTCTTGCTAGTTCTAATATGTTTTCTACTGTCATAATTTAGCCTCCTAACTTAAATTATATCATACTTGATGATGAGATAAAACCCTTATTTTTTTGATTTGGCTTTAAGCCGCACAAAAAAAGATGAAATTCATCTTTTATGCATTCCAAATGTCAGTTGTATCTGCAGGTTTTTCTTCAGTAAGTGTTTCTACTTGTTGATTGGTAGAATTTTGTGAAGTAACATTTGTTAATGTTTCAGCCTGATTATTTTCAGGGAAAACGGTTTCTACTGGAGTAGCTGCTGGTTCATCAAACAGTGATGCTGCTGGCTGTTCAGCTGGTTTTTCCTCAATAGTGTCTACTTTTACTTCTTCAAGTGGTGTATTTACCTCAGGCATTACAGTCCAATCATCGTTTTTTTGTTGTACTGATTCTTGAACTGGTTTTTCTGGCTCAGCTGCTTCTATGTTTTCTGTTACAGCGGCTGATGTATTAGTTTTATTTTCTTCTTTTTCAGGTTGTTTTTTCTTTGTCTTTTTTAATCCATCTGTTAAGTAACCTATTATTGCTAAAATGAAGATAATAGCTGCAAGTACAACCCAAAACATCCAATTTGAAAAAATCTCCATATTCTTGCTCCTTCCTATTATATGTTTATAATATCATTTTTTTTTGTACTTTTCAAGTGCATATTATTCTGTTTCTAAATAATCTTTGCCTTTAAAAGGTTCGTCAAAAAGTAGGTCGTTATATTGCTGCTGTCTTAGGGCTTCATACACCATAATGGCGACACAATTTGAAAGATTTAAAGCTCTTACTTTATTTGTCATTGGTATTCGAAGACAGGTGTCTAAATGATTTTTAAGAATTGTTTTTGGTATACCTGTACTTTCTTTTCCAAAAACTAAATATATATTTTCTTTTTTATTACTATAGTCAAATGATGAATGTGGTTTATGACCATATCTTGTTAAAAAATAAAATTTGCCTTTATTTTTAGAAAGAAAATCTTCCCAATTTTCGTATACGGTGTAATCACATTCGCTTATGTAATTGGCGCCACATCTTTTGACAACTTTTTCATCTAAGCTAAAGCCTAATGGTTTTATCAAGTGAAGTTTAGTATCTGTGGCGGCACAAGTTCGCATGATGTTTCCAGTGTTTTGTGGTATTTCGGGTTCATATAAAACAACGTTAAGCATTATTTACACCCCACTTTTTTAATAATGTTTCTATTCTTTTTGATGAATAATTATTGGCTTTGTTTAAAACTGTAGTTATTTTACCGTTTTTAAAAACGTAGATGCTTGATGTGATGTCATCTGTTATTTGATCTTTGATTTTTTCATTAGCAGTAAATGATTTTAGTAGGGTATTTAAACTTGATGAGTCTGTTTCATCTATGTTTAGATATAAAATATTTTCTCTGGCGTCTAACTTTTCAATTACTTTTTTTAATTCATTTTCAAAAGGTTTTAGTTCTATATTATGGGCTGATGAAACATATAAAATAAAGTTTTGATTTTCTAAAATATAGTTTGATAGTTCCTCACTTTTTATTTCATTAATAACTTTTGGCATTATTGAGTTTTGAGAATAGTATTCTTTGGTTGTATTATACCAAGATCTAACATAAAATGTGCCAGATATGGTTATTATAAAAATAATGGCTAAAATAATATAATTTTTTGTTTTTTTCATATTTTCCTCCTTTTTTAATTATATGCTTTTAAAGATCGTTTCCGGTATCAATTTCTTCTAATTTTACATCTGGCAAGACAATTCCTTGATCTTCGCAAATTCTTGAGAACTTTTCTCTGAAAGCGGCACATTCTTTTACTCTACTATCGGGATAAATTCTTTTGCTGTCGCGGATGGCTTCATAAACATCTTTTATGCCAACTTCTGTTTTGTTTTGAAATAATGCATTCGAGAAAGCACCTGAAAGAACTGATAAAGATACGTCTGGATACATGGCTGAAAGGCCATATACTCTTTTATATTCGCTTGTTGCATCTACTATAGATTCCATGAGTAATGTTGTGATGAAACGATTATTTATCATTTTAATACCTGTCTTATATTCGATTCTTGGTATTGTTCCAAGTAAAATTTGAATAGTGGCATCTCTACTTGGTTCTAGAACATCAATTCGATCAAAACGTCTTAAAAAGGCTCTATCTTTTACGATATATGTTTCATATTCAATTGTTGTTGTAGCACCGATTGCTTTAATGTCTCCTCTATCTAAAGCTGGTTTTAGGATGTTTGCTAAATCCATTGGTCCATCTTTAGCTCCACCGATTAATGTATGAACTTCATCAATAAAAAGGATTGTTTTTGGAGCTCTTTTTAATTCATTTACAATTAGGTTGGTGACTGATTCTTGTTTTCCATTTATTGTCATTGTTCCCAACATGGAAGATGAGTTTATTTTTAATATGCTGTATCCTTTTAATGCATTAGGAACATCTCCTTTTTGAATTTTATAAGCTATTCCTTCAACGATGGCAGTTTTACCAATACCAGCTTTACCTATAAGTAAAGCTGATTTGTCTGGTGTTAATAGAACTAACATAGTTTTTTTTATTTCTTCTTCTCTAGCTATAGCTGGATTTGTTACATATTTTTTTGTTGTTAAATTTTCACAATAGTTTGTAATTATTGGAAATTCATTTGGGTCTAGATTTGTTATTTCATTTGTATTTATTATATTTTCATTCATTTTATCATTCCTTTATATAACCATTTTCTTTAAATTTTTTAATTATTTTACTGCTTTTAACGCTGCCATTTATACGATTGAATGTATCTTTTTCTTTACCCTTTGTAACAAATACGGTTGTTGGTGTTCCAGTTATTGGAAACTGACTTGTTACATATGACTCTTCAGCTTCTGACAATTTATGAAGATCAATATATTTAACGGGTACGTTATATTTTTTTATTACCTCATTTAATGTTTCTTTATAGTTTGAACATGCACTGCAAGTATCAGAACCAATAAATAAGATAAAGCTTGTTTTTTTGTCTATCATATCGGTTAATTGTTTGTAGCTTATTTCCTCGTATGTTTTATTGACATGGCAAGCTGTTAAAGTAAATATGGCAACTATAATTATTAATACTTTTTTCATTATTATCACCTTTTTTTAATTATATAACAAAAATTGGCAAAAAAAAAGTCAAGAAAAAACAAAGTTAAAAAAACTTTATTTTTTGTACACTATTAATTGGTCATTTGTCAAATAAATGGTTGGATTTTGTTTTATTAGTTCATTTGGTGATATTTCCATTTGGACTAATAAGCTATTTAATGTATCGTCTTGTTTGGTTATATAAAATTTTGTGTCTTTTTTGGGGATTGTTATTGTTTGGTTTGGATAAATTATATCTGTTTCGTTTAGGCCATTTAATCTTAGTATGTTGCTTGGAGTTGTATTGTTTTCTTTAGCTATTTTATAAATGTTATCACCGCTTTTTACTATGTAGTCAGTAAAATATGGATTAGTTGTTTTTGGTACTATGATATTTGTGGATGGAATTAAAATGCTGGCAGGTGATATATCATTTAATATGGCTAAGTCTTCTTTTAATATGTTGAATTTTTGAGCTATACTAGATAAGGTATCTCCAGCTTGAACCTGATATATTTTATACAATGTTATTCACCTCATATTTATTATATGTTTTAGTTTATGTCTGGCACCAAAAAAAGTTCTACTAACGAGAACTTATTCTTTTGATTACTGTTTCATATATTATACCAATTCCAATAATGGTTATTATTACTTTTACAAAGGCATTTATTCCTGGAATTAAATATAATATGAATAGTGTGGATAGGCCTAAAATGCCAACGATAAGCATGTTCATATCTTTGTCAAAGAATTTTTGCCATAGTTTATATCCTAACAAATAGGCTGCGAAGATTGGAGCTAGGTATATAGTTATAATATATATAGCTAGTAAAATTAAAGCCAAAGGAATTCCAAAGGAAATTAAAACTAGGGCAAACATAACTAAAGGCATCATTACTATCAATACTAGGCCTTTTGTAAATGTTTCTAAGGCTTTATTAAAATCGAATTTTTCATATGTGTTTTCTATTTTTTTGAATAATTTAGGGGCAATTAAAGTTAAAATTGCTAATATTAATAATAGTGACATTAATGACATAAATTCATTCATAGTTGTTATAGCAAAGTTGTCTTTTTTTGTTTGGACTTCTTTTGTTTTAACTATTTTTCCGATTACTGCTTTATTATTTAGTTTTATGTCGGCATCTTTAGGATATGATAGTGTGCCTAGCACTTTGACGTTTTTGTCTATTTTTATGTTAGTTGCATATATTTTTAGATTGCCATTTATTTGGGCATCTTTTATACTAACAGAAGAAGCATAAATACTTATGTTTCTATTAATGTTGCCACTTATTTCGACGGTTGCACCTGCTACTATGGCATCTCTTTTTATAATAGCTTCTTTGCCAACGGTGACAATGTTACCGGCAATAATGGTGTCATTGTTTATGGTTCCATTTATATCTGCTTGGTTTGCAGCAATGATGGCATATTCGCTTTTTCCATTAAAATTTACTTTGTTACCTGCCAAAAAGCTTATTCCCTTAGCTTTTCCTTTATACTCAACGGTTTCTCCCGCTAGGGCTACTGAGCCATTTGTGGTATCTTCTTTTGAAACTTCATTATCAGCTTTTGTTATAAAATGATTTTGTTCTTTAGCTTCTACTGGAATTAACAATAAAGTACTGGTTAGTAAAACTGTTATAATTGTTGTTATTTTCTTCATATTTTTCTCCTTTAATATGTGATTAATTGATAATTTTTAAGTTTAAACATACTGCTTTTGGGTTTTGATAATTTATCAAATCTGTACAATAATATTTTGTCAAATGTTTTATATCTTATGTATATTAATTTATTTGCATTAAAATAATATGTAGTTTCTTCATCTTTGTTTACGTATTTTTCATAAATTAGGTTTTTATTAAATATTTTTGTTTTGCCGGTTTCATAACCTGCGGTTTTTAATTTGTTTATATTCTTGGGAATTAATCCAATAGAATTATCAACTTGTTTATTGATTTTTTCTTTTGTATATGTTTTTTGAATATTATCAAAAACGTATTTATAACCATTTTTTTGAATTGTTGTTTGGTTAATGGTTCCGTTTATTTCATAAAGAGAGGCACTACTTTTTTTGGCAAGGATTATTTTTGTACTATCATTTTTGTTTGTATTACGATCAAATAGTTCAAGGCAATAGTTATTTTCATCTATGTTTTTAAATGTGTTGTATGTTTTTGAATCACCATTTGCTTTGTTTATTACTTTACTTTGGGCGGTGCAGCCAATTAAAAGAAGACATATTAATGGTATTATTTTTTTCATTATTTTGATCTTTCTTTTAAGTATTGAGCAAATCCAAGAAGTAATTTTTTGCTTTCTATATCTAAGAAATCTAGTTTTAATATTGCTTCAAAGCTTTCTTTAAATAGTTTTTCCATATAATCTTGGGCATATTTTTTACTGCCACTTTGCTCAAATAATTTTTTTACTTTTTCCATTTCACTTTGTGTTATGTTTTCTTTACCATAGTATTTTAATAATTCATCTTTATATTTAGTGTTTATGATATGTGAGTATAGAATTGTTTGTTTGAATTCGCTGACATCGGATGTTGTGGATTTTCCTATGTGTTTTTCATCGCCAAAGATTCCTAAAAGGTCATCTTTAATTTGAAATGCTATTCCCAAATTTAAAAGGGCATCTTCTAGGGTATTTATCTTTTCTTCTTCTAAGCCACCTAATATAGCACCCATGCAATATGGTCCAACCACTGAATACCAAGCTGTTTTTAACTTGTATATTTCCATTACGTGTTCTTCAACATTTTCACTGCCATAAAATTCTTCATAAAAAGGAAGTATGACGTCAACCATTTCCCCTTCGCAGGTTTTAATGGCAACATTGTTATAATAACTTAACACTTTGGATAAGTTTTCGTTTTTTTGATAATTATTGGTTATTATTTGTAGGGCTAAATAGAAACCTAAATCCCCTAAACATAGGGCCATTGAATCAGAAAGTTCTTTTCGTTTTTCTTCAAATTGTTCTTGTTTTTTTATTGGACTTTCATATATTTTTTGATATTTAATTGGTATTGTATCTAGGCCTCTTCTTTTGTCTGCCTTATCAATTATATCATCATGAATTAGTATTGATGTTTGAAATATTTCTAGGGCCATAGCTAATGGAAGAAAGTTGTCATCTTTTTGTTTTATTTGATATCCCATGGCGATTAATGTGGCTCTTAAAAACTTGCCTCCTTTGTTGCTTGATACAAATTGGCTTAATGCTTCGGTTAGAAATTTGTTTGAATAACCTTTGGAAAACAAATCGTTATAGTCAGCCATTTTTAATTCGCATTTTTCTTTTGTTTTAAAGTAATACTTTAAAAATTCATACATTATTTCTTGTTTCTTTATTTCTTTGTCGTTTTCTGTGTAAAAGGCTATTTTTTTATTTTTATTTTGCATTACCCATTTTAAAAATTCTTCCGAGTCTTTAAAATTTAATATTTTTTTGCTTTTGTATTTTTTGTCAGTGATAACATAATCGTTTTCTTTTGTTATATTTTCTAATTTATTCATGATACACCTCTTTTAAATTATATCATGTTAACTTGTTTTGTACAAATTATAAATACATGATATAATGTTTTAGCGTAAGGAGTTGAGAGCGTTGAATTTAATTGATTTTATATTACACTGTAATAGGTATATAGGTGATTTTATTGCGACTTATGGTAATTTTATTTACCCTGTTTTATTTATTATTATTTTTTGCGAAACTGGACTTGTGTTTTTACCTTTTCTACCCGGTGATTCACTAATTTTTGCGGCTGGAGCTTTTGCGGCGATTGGTAAGATGAATGTTTGGCTTTTACTTATACTAATTATTTTAGCGGCTATTTTAGGTGATACAGCAAATTATGAAATAGGACGTCATTTCGGTAAAAAAATTTTAAATGGCAAACATAAACTAATTAAACAGGAAAATTTAGAAAAAGCTGAGGCGTTGGTTAAGAAGCATGGCGGGTTAGCTGTTTTTTTGGCTCGCTTTATGCCAATTATTAGAACTATCGTGCCGTTTGTTGTTGGTATGGGACAATTACATTATCCTGAATTTATTAAGTTTAATGCTATTGGTGGTGTTATTTGGGTATCTCTTTTCTTAGGTATTGGATATTTTTTTGGAAACATACCTACTGTTAAAGAACACTTTACATTAATTATTATGGCTATTATACTTTTATCTCTATTACCTGTTATTATTGCTTTTATCAAAAGTAAATTTTCTAAAAGTAAAAAGTAATCTTTTTGAAAATTTATTGTTTAAGTGTATACATTATGAAAAGAAACTTTGGTTTCTTTTTTATAATAAAAAGAAGCTAAATAGCTTCTATTTTACTCATATATTTTCTTATATTTGCTGCCCATGCTTGACTAGCGGCATATTTTGGGCCAATTGTTTCAGGCGTTGTTAAGCCTTTGGAAATATAATTATTATATAAATTATTCATAAAGGCTTCTATTCCTTCATCTAATGTACTGAAAGATTTGTATGCACCACCATTACATCCTGGTGCTCCTTTCATGCCTCCTACATTGTTACATTGTTTAAGTAATGTTGAACAGTTCCATTGACAGCCTGTTTCATGTAATACAATGGCAACAGCCAAATATGGATCTATTCCAAGGCTAGCAGCATATTTTGCAAAGGTTTCACCTCTACCAGCTAAATCTGAATTTAATATACGATTTAATTTGGCAACCAATTCATCGTATGAAAGTGTATTACCACTAGTATATGTGATGTTTTTTATGGCCTCATCAGCTTTAGCTTTTTCTTCGGCAGCTTTGGCTTCTTCTTGTTTTTTTCTTTCTTCTTCCTCTTTTTGTTTTTGCAATTCTAAAGCCTTTCTTCGTGCAATTTTTATTTGTTTTAATTCATTTACATCAATTTTTATTTTCACTGTATTTACATTTGCATGAAGATGTTTGTTGATTGGCTTTATTTTTAGCTCTTCAACATTTAATAAATTATCACTTTTTTCATCAAATTTTACTTTTTCTATATTTAGTTTATTTGATGGATTTATATACGTAAGGCTATAGGCCTTAACGGTAGTTGGTAAAATTGTTACAACTACAAATGTGATTATGGCCATAAGGGCCTTAATCGGTTTGCTTGTTTTCATATTCACCCTCTCCTGTTTTGCTTGTAAAATCAGAAAACAGGCCTTATTCTAGCATATTTGTCATACCTAGTCAAATTGATGGCTTTTTGTTGAACCCTTCTTTGCTTATTTTGCCTTATAATTAAAGGCTTTATGCCTTCTATTAATATTGTATGCTATTTAGCTGTTTTTTATACTTAAAAAGCATATCTTTATTTTACGTTTTGAAGATATGCTATATAAATTGTTTGTTTTGTATTATCATCTTTTGTACAGGTTATCATTGTTAATGTTTGTTTTGAGGTGTCGCGATATATAGTTACATTACCATCTTTTGTTTCATTATAAATGTCATCTATTTTATATGTATATGTTTTTCCCTTATATTCTATTTGGGCAATGTCGCCGATACTTAATTGATATAGATGTTTGAAATAACTAATTGCGGCACTTCCTGAGTGTGATACTAATATGACGTTGCCATTTGCTTCATCTGGATAATTTGATGGATCTAGAATTGTTATATTTTTACTTACATTATTATTAGGATTACCTTTATCATAAAAACCTTGTGCTAAATTTACTTTATCGATTTTTAAAACACCTAAATAGCCATTGGGATCTGTTACTTGAACTTCATGTTTTTCTTCTTCAACAATCTGAGGGGTATTATCTTTTTTCTTTTTCTTTTCGTATAGCGCAATACTTATTTTTTGATAGGCTTTATCCTTTTTTTCTTTTAGATAGCTGCTTGAGACAATTAGTAGACCAGTAATTACAGCGGTAAAGGCAATAATTACGATGGCTTTATTGCTTAATTTTGACATATTTATCCCACCTCTTTTTTGTAATATGAGTATAACATATTTTTTTTAAGTTGTCTATTTTATTTTAGCACTCATTATTGACAAGTGCTAAAAGATGTGCTATAGTTATTACGTAATCTTTTTTGAAGATTATTTTTTAAAGGTAAAGGAGGTTACAATATGAACGAACAAAATGCTTATCAAGAAAATTTACAAAATGTTTTAGAGAAATATGGTCGTGATATTACAGCGGGTGTTAAGGATGGTAAGGTTGATCCGGTTATTGGACGTGATGACGAAATTAGAAGTATTTCACGTATTTTGTCGCGTAAGACTAAGAACAATCCAGTTTTAATTGGTGAACCTGGTGTTGGTAAAACGGCTATTGTTGAAGGCCTTGCTCAACGTATTGTTAAGGGTGATGTTCCTACTAGTTTGAAAGACAAACGTATTTGGGAACTTGATATGGGATCTCTTATTGCGGGAGCAAAATATCGTGGTGAGTTTGAAGATAGATTAAAAGCTGTTTTAAAAGAAGTTAAAAATTCTGATGGCGAGATTATCATGTTTATTGATGAAATTCATATGATTGTTGGTGCTGGTGCTTTAGAAGGAGCTATGGATGCTGGTAATATGCTTAAACCTATGCTTGCTCGTGGAGAAATTCACTGTATTGGGGCAACTACCTTGAATGAGTATAGGAAGTATATTGAAAAAGATGGTGCTTTGGAAAGACGTTTTCAGAAGGTTTTAGTTTCTGAGCCAACAGTTCTTGACACCATTACTATTTTAAGAGGTTTAAAATCACGTTTTGAGGTTTATCATGGTGTTACTATTAAAGATAAGGCTCTAGTGGCAGCGGCTACTTTGTCCGATAGATATATTACTGATAGGTTTTTGCCTGACAAAGCTATTGATTTGGTTGATGAAGCTTGTGCTACTATTAAAGTCCAACTTGAGTCTGTTCCAACAAGCTTGGATACTTTAACGCGTAAGATTATGCAACTAGAGGTTGAAAAACAAGCTTTGAAAAAAGAAAAAGATGAGATTTCTAAAAATAGAATTGCTGAGATTGATAGTAAGTTGGTTGAATTAAAGAGTAAGGAAAAGACTTTACGTGATTCTTGGGAAAATGAAAAAGCTGTTAATAGTTCTATTAATCATAAAAAAGAAGAAATTGAAAATGCTAATCATGATTTGGAATATGCTGAATCTAAATATGACTTGGAGACGGCTGCTAGATTACGTCACGGCGTTATACCTGCTTTAGAAAAAGAGCTTGATCGTTTAAAGAAAGAAAATAAAAATTCTATTTTAAGTGATGTTGTTGATGATGAGTCTATTGCTTCTATTATTTCTAAGTGGACCCATATTCCTATTAGTAAACTTGTTGGAAGTGAAAGGGATAAACTATTACATCTTGAAGAGAATTTAGGAAAAAGAGTTAAGGGTCAAGATAAAGCTTTGCACTTAGTAAGTGAGGCAATTATAAGAGCAAGAGCTGGTATCAAAGATCCTAATAGACCAATTGGTTCATTTATCTTTTTAGGACCTACTGGTGTAGGAAAAACAGAAGTTGCTAAGGCTTTGGCTTATGAACTTTTTGATGACGAAAGACATATGGTCAGAATTGATATGAGCGAATACATGGAAGCTCATTCGGTAGCTAGGCTTATTGGTTCACCTCCAGGATATGTTGGATATGATGATGGTGGACAACTAACTGAAGCTGTTAGACGAAATCCTTATAGTATTGTTTTATTTGATGAAATTGAAAAAGCTCATAAGGATGTATTTAATATTTTACTTCAAATACTTGATGATGGTCGAATTACAGATTCACAAGGTAGGACAGTTGATTTTAAAAATACTATTATAATTATGACTTCTAATTTAGGCAGTGAGTATATATTAGAAGGCAAAGATAATAGTTTGGTTATGGATGAGTTAAAACATACTTTTAAACCTGAGTTTATCAATAGAATTGATGAAATTATTGTGTTCAATTCTTTGTCTAAGAATGTTGTTTATGAAATTTTAGATAAAATTATTTCTGAAATTGAATATAGATTACGTGATAAAAAGTTAAAATTATGCGTTACTGATAAGGCTAAAAAGTTTATTGTGGATAATTCTTATGATGAGAAATATGGAGCACGACCTATAAAAAGATATGTAAGTAGAAACATTGAATCTTTACTTGCAAAGGCTATTATTGCAGATAAGATATCATTTAATTCTACTGTTACCATCAATGTAGATGGGGATAAATTTATACTTAAATAATTAAAAGGAAACGTTTTATTACGTTTCCTATTTTTTATTTACTGTTTGTGATAGCACTTGTTTTTTAGCTAAAACCCAATCATAATTTTCATTTATAATATTTGAATCACAATATGGACATTTGCTTGAATTAACGTTTTCTAATGGTGCATTACAATTTGGACATTTATTTGGCTTACTGCTTATTCCTTTATTAAATGTCATCATATAGTTGTATGTTACTTTTCGTTTATCATTTCCTCTTACGGTTGTACCCGTTGAGTCAATTATGAAATCAAAACATTCGATTTTCATAATTACTGATAGAGAAATTGTATTATCTTTTGTTTCCATACCAACTATTTTAAAATCTAAAAGTGAAAAATCTTTCATAACGTTTGTTTGATGTTTTACTTTTAAAGTAGTAAGCTGAGCATTATACATATTATACATTTCATCAGTTACTAGTTTTCTTATGGCATCATTATCAAAATTCATCCAAGCGGTTTGAATTTGTTTATATATGTCATACGTTTGTGTTTTGAATTTATTTTCGTTAAAATCTGGCAAAATTTCTTTTATTTTATTAGGATCATACGGTTGAAGATAAGGCATTGATGTAGTAGCCCCTTGTTGATTACCTTTAGCCGCTATTAGAACGCATCCTACTATAACTAGAAAAATAGCTAATGCAATAAATGTTTCAAGAGGATCGGAAGTACCACTTGAATATGATGAGCCAGAAGAACTCCATGATGAATCAGAGGAACTCCACGATGAATCAGATGAACTCCATGATGATCCACTATCATATCCCCCATCAAATCCTGAGTCGGCCGATGGATGATAGTTTGGAAAAATCATAAGGGCACACGCTAATAGTATAAATATTATATTTCTATATTTTTTCATGATTACCTCCTAATTTATTTGTATTTCAGATAATATCCAATTGGTATCTTGTAAGTTATAAATTGTTCCACAATACGGACATTTTCCGCTGGCATTTACGTCTATGGACGCTCCACAGCCCGGACATCTATTAACATTTTTTGCTTGCTGACAATTTATGCTTTTAGTAAATGTTAAGTAATTGTTTTTTTGAATTCTGGATGACATGTTACCACTTACATAATTTCCACTTTCATCTATTAAATAATCTATATATCTTGATATTATATTTAATTTAATAACTATTTTATTATCTTCTACCGCGTAATTTAATATTTTTGTTTCAGCAACGTTTATTTCATCATACATTTGTATTAAATGTTTTTCATCTAAAGTATTTACTTTTTTTTCTAACATTTCATAAACACTTTGTGATACAAAATGTCTTATGTTTTCAAGTTGCTTTGTTACTATGGCCATATGAATTTGGATAAATACATTGTTAACATAAGTTATAAATTTACTTTCGACAAACTCGCTATCATACTTTAATATTTCATTCATTCTGCTTTAGTTCCACAGTTTGAACAAAATTTGCCTGTTAATCTGGTTCCACAGTTTGGGCAAAATTTTGCTTCTGCAGGTGCTCCGTTTGAATTATTTTGATTATTTAAATTTTGATTGACAGCTCCCATCATGGTTGCTCCGGCTTGATTTGCCATACCCATACCCATGAATCCTGTCATTGAACCGTTTGAATTTTCGGCTGCTTTTTCCATTGCTTCAGCTGATGCTGAGGCCATTAAACCTGATTGCATAGAAACATCTGAAAAGATTTTTGCATCATCAATTCTTGATACTCTTTTCATTGATTCATCTGTTAAGTTAATATCACCCATGGCAACATCTGTGATAATCAATCCATATTGTTCTTTCCATGAATCGTTTAAACAAGTATTCATTTCTTCTGAAATATCACTACCATAAAGTCCCATGTCACCAAATGATACTTTTTTGTTTCTCATAACATTTGAAATGGCATAGGTAACTTTTTCGACAAATTTTGCTTTTAATTGACTACCTACTACTTCTTCGTAAGTAATTGTATCTTTAGGGTTGGTTCCAATTACGCTAGCTACTAGCTTAGCAGGATCTTCAACTTTGAATGCATATTCGCCAAAGAAAGTTACTTCTAATGTTCCATATTTTTCATCAGTTATTTTTTTTGGTTGAGGACTACCAAATTTATTTCCTGTTACTACTTTTGTATTTACATAATAGACTCTTTGATCATGTGCTGGTTGTCCACCATAAGTAATACGTCTGCCAATTGTTTTAATGGTTTCACCTATTCCTTTGAAAAATCCACCATCAAACACTGTTGGTTCAGTACTTTGTTCGTACGTGTATGTTCCTGGTTCAGCTGAGAAATCAGCTATTGCTCCATTATCAATAATCATCATAGCCATTCCTTCTGGAACGATAATTTGACTACCTTTTGTAATAATACCATCGCTTGGATTTTTATTTCCCTCACCATGTTTTACAAGTCCTTTTTGAATTAGTACATTGTTTTCGACTTGTGGGCAAACAATATACTCTTTAAATTGATCACCTAGTCCACTTGATATTGAACTGGTTGTGGCTTTTAATAAACCCATATTTTCACCTTCCTTAGTTTAATTATATAATATTTTAATATTTATAACAATCTTTTTATACATTAAAACTGCATATTTTTTTATTATGCAGTTTTGTCTTTTTTTGCGGATGATTTGGTAATTTTTTTCAAAGATTATTTTGTTTGAATATTATCTTCATCTATATCTTGCTCGTCTGTAATGACTTTGTCAAGTATATTTAACAAACGATTTTGATTAATTATTAATTTTTCAACTTTGTTGTGAAGATCTTCTAATATTAGTTCGCTTTTTAAGTCTATTTTATAGTCATTTTGATTACGCATACTGTCTTTTTTTGAAGCTCTATTTTGACTCATCATTATTATTGGTGCTTGAATTGCTGACAAACATGATAGCACTAAATTTAAAAGAATAAATGGATATGGGTCTATTTGTTTATCTTTTAAAATAACGGTGTTTATAATAACCCAAGTTATTAAGAAAATAGAAAATATTATTATGAAAGTCCAACTACCTGCTATTTCTGACAATTTATCGGCCATTTTTTCGCCAAATGTTAGTTGGTTTTTTTCTTCTTTATCAACGTCGATGGCTATTGAACTATCAGCAAGCATATCTATAATATCATTTTTATCCTGTTTATCTAATTTTTGGTGCAAAATCATTTGTACTATTTCTCTTTTGTCTTTTTTTGACATATTATCTCACTCCTAACATGTAAAGTTTAACATCTATATATTATTTTATCAAGAAAAATATTACATATACTAAAATAAATTATTTTATGTATTTAAAAAAAGGATTGTTCGATTAATGTGTAGTTAATTTTGGGTTATTTGTAATACCTTATAGGAAATTTGTTTGTCATATAAGGAGGATATTGGATATGACAAATTTGTATATTTTTCTTATGAAGAAAGAAAAAAATTAGAAGGTTGGTTAAACAATAAATTTAATTAAATTACTTATATTTCTTTATTTCAGAAACAAACAAAAAACGAGCAGACTCTTATAAGAAGAGATTAAGCTCGCTGTTTTCATAAATGGGGCGGAATATCGGAATCGAACCGATGCATAACGGAACCACAATCCGCCGTGTTAACCACTTCACCAATTCCGCCATTTGAAGACAAATATATTTTATCAGTATTTTATTATTTTTTCAAGTGTTTTATTAATTTTTTGTTTTAAAAAAGAGTCAATTACTTTTTAATTGACTCAATGGCTTGTTATAACAACTATTTGGGTTAACATAACTATTATTTATAGATATTTTAAATAATATGTGCTTACCTAAGTTTTTATCTAAATTAGAATTACCGGCTTTACCTATTACTGTTCCTTGACTTATCTCGTCGCCTTCTTTAACGGTTACTTCACTTAAGCTCTGATAAGTTGTTATAATGTTTTGACTATGCTCTATGGTTATTATTTTTCCTAATAGTTTATCATCTTTTATGCTAGTTATTTTCCCGTCTAATGTGCTTACAACATCAAATGTGTTATTTATGCCACCGTAGGCTATGCCATTATTTTGAATATATGTTGTGTCATAATTTAACAATGACTTTTCTTGTTCTGTTTCTTTTCCTTTATAATCGTAAAATGATTTTATTTCTTTTACATTATTATCATTATATGGCTTAATCATGATAGCTTCGGTGTTTACTACTGATTGTACTGGGGAAGAGAATAGTTTTGATACATATATATGATCTTCATTTTTACTTTGTTTTAATGTATTATTAGCTGTATTTGCGTACCAAATTCCTCCCATTAATAGTGTAAGTGTTCCAATTGCTATTCCATATATTGTTTTTTTAGATATTCCTTTCGTCATTTTATTCACCTCTACTATCATTTTGGATAGTTTTTGGTAATTTATACTATATTTTTTTTAATTCGGTGTTTTTATAGTAATATTTTAAAATTTCATCATATTTATATCCTTCTTTAGCCATTCCATTAGCTCCATACTGACTCATTCCAACGCCATGGCCAAATCCTTTGGTAGTTATCGTTATACTATCACCGTTTTGAATTATATCAAAATAGTTAGACCTTAAATTTAATTTTTTAGCAAATTGGCGGCCATTTATTTCTTGACCGTTTATTTTTAATTTTTTTGTTCGTCCAGTTGTTGTTTTTTCGACTTCGGTTATTTCTAATTTATTGTTTATGGGGAGTGATAATTTGTTATAAAAATCGTTTATGCTAAATTTATATGTATCTATGTATGATGGTGAGGATTCATCCCATTTGCTGCTAGTACTTCTTAAATAAGGTAGTGCTGATGAAAATATTTCTTCACTATTTTCGGTGACACCTGTACTGGTGGAGAAGAACATAGCATTTATAACAGATGAATTATATGTCAAATATTCTCCTGATGTTTGTTCTATGGCTTTTTTTATTTTATTTATTTTTTTGGGGTATTCTTCTTTCCATATTTGTTTTAATTCATTATCGGTTTTGTAAACTTGATTTGTTGTTGTATTTGTTAGATCATATTCTCTATTTTTACTACCATTTATTTGATACATGGCATAGCTTCTTGAGGCAACAGCTTGTGCTTTTAAGGCTTCAATTTCAAATGACGATGGCATTTCACTGGCAACCACTCCTTTTATGTAATCTTCAAATGGAATTGTGTTTATATTTCCTGTTTTTTCGTCTTTTACTCTTACAAAGTTATTTGATATATATTTAAATTTTATATTATCGGTTTTTATAAATATTTTTGTGCATAAAAAAGGTATTATAATAACTAACAGCGCTACTACAATAAGCTTTTTCATAATTTAGTTCCTTTCTAAATGAATTTTGTATTGATAAAAAAATCATATAAAAAATTTACTACTAAATACGCTAAAGCCATGCTGATAAGTAAATATAATACTCTTGACGAATAGTATCTATTTTTTTTAAATATTCCTGATATGTTTAGACTTTCTAATGACCAAATTGTTATTATTATCACTACGATGTATATAAATCCTTTTAATGCCATTAATTTTTATAACTATCTAGCATTTCAATGCGCTTTTTGTGACGTTCTAGATTGCTGAAGGGGGTGTTTAAAAATACATCGGTAATGTCTTTTGCTCTATATAATGGCATGCTGCCGCTTATAGCAATTATATTAGCATCATTGTCTTTTCTTGTATATTTTGTTTCTTTAATATTATCAACTTTGGCACATCTTACTTTATCAATTTTGTTGCAAGCGATGCTTATGCCAATGCCACTTCCACAAATTGCTATGGCTTTTTCGACATTTCCATCTCTAACTGCTTTTCCCAATTTAAATCCATATTCAGGATAATCATGACTATTTTCATCATCGCATCCGTAGTCAATAACAGTATAACCTTTCTTGTTTAAATATTTTGTAAGTTTTTGTTTTAATTTATAGCCTCGGTGATCACTAGCAAGACCTATTTTTTTTGTCGGAATATTTATATCAAGCATTGTTTTTTCTTGATAATTGTTTTTTACTATTTCTTTTAATGATGTTTCTTTTTCCATTTTATGCCTCCTTTTTATATTATAACTTTCTTTTGTGAAATTTTTTAGAATTTTTAAATAAAAGGTCATAAACAGAGCTATGACCTTAGTTTTAATAATGGCAGGGGAAGCAAGACTTGAACTCACGACATTCGGTTTTGGAGACCGACGTTCTACCAACTGAACTATTCCCCTATTTTTTTTGACAAGTTGATTATATCACATTATTTAAACTTATTCAATGTTTTTTCATATAATATATTGGTGAGAATATGGCAGTTATAAAATATGTTGAAAAAGAGCGGGACCTTTTGGCAAGACTTATGCGTGCTGAGGCTATTGGCGAAGGTGAGTTAGGGATGTTGATGGTTGGCAATGTGGTTGTTAACAGAGTTTTAGCTAATTGCTTAACTTTTAAAAATACTAATACTATTTCAAAGGTTTTATATCAAAGTCCTGGGGGATTTTCAGGAATTGATTCTCCTTTGTTTTTTAGTAATCCTACTACTTTAGAGAAAAATTTAGCTGACAGGGTTATTAAGGGCGAATATTATTATCCGGCAACACATGCTTTATGGTTTTATGCTCCTAAATCTGGTGAGGCATGTAAAGCAAGTTGGTGGGGGCAATATAATAGTGGAAGGTACAAGAATCATTGTTTTTATGTTCCTGAGACTGGAATATGTAATGAAATAAGATAAAAGAGACTATTATAAACTAGTCTCCTATTTTATGAGTTAATTTTAAAGTTAGCTCTTTTTCTTTACCATCTCTGTTGACTGTTACTTTAACGGAATCGCCTATATTGTGTTTATAAAGTAGATATTTTAAATGAGCTGAACTTTTAACTGTTGTTCCATCTATTTTAGTAATAATATCGTTTTTCTCTAATCCAGCTTTTTCAGCGTCACTATCTTTTTGAACTTCATTTACGATTACGCCTGATTTTACGCCGTTTATCTTAATGGTAGAATTATAATATTGTACTTTATCTAAGTCATAAAGTGAAACACCTATAAGTGGTCTTTCTATTGTCTTAGAATTTTCTAGTTTTTCTGTGCCACTCATGGCTACTTCAATTGGAATGGCAAATCCCATTCCCTCAACTGAGCTTTCAACTAATTTTACAGAATTTACGCCTATAACTTGTCCATTTATGTTTACTAATGGGCCACCACTATTTCCTGGATTAATAGATGCGTCTATTTGAATTGCCTCCATCATGTATTGTGTTCCAGAATTAGTTATTGTTATTTCTCTATTTTCACCTGATATTATTCCTTTGGTAACTGTACCGGCGTAGTCTGTGCTTACTGGAGTTCCAACGGTAAATACTGTGTCACCCACTTTTGATTTTGAGCTATCTCCTATTTCAGCCACGCCTAATACTTTATCAGCGTTTATTCTAACAACAGCTATGTCCATGTATGAATCGGTTCCTAATACTTTGGCGTCTACATCTTCGCCTGAACTTAAGGTTACTTTTATTTCACTTGCGCCGTCTACAACGTGATTATTTGTCATAATATAACCGTATTTATTATCTTTTTTATAAACAAAGCCAGAACCATAGCCAGATAATCTACCATTTTGGTAGTTGTTAACGACGACGACTGAGTCGTATACTTTTTCAACTGATTCATTTATTGAATCTTTTGAGGTTATAGTTACATTTTTTTTGACTGATGTTTGATTATTATTTGTACTTTTTTCATTAAAATACAATGTTCCACAAACGCCTATTGATAAGGCTATTATAATCATTACTATATTTATTATTTTTTCTCGCATAATATCCTCCTAATCTAATTTTTTTATTTCATACCAATTTTCTGGAAAGCCTATTTTGTTTAATATGGTTTCTAGAGGAACTGTGTCTATTTTTTCATCTAGCCAATCAACTTCTCTTTTTATTTCATTTATTAATCTTTCAAATTCTTCATTTCTAAGCATTTCCTTCATTATTATAACTAGACTAAATAGATCGTTTTTACCATAAATATAACCATCTTCTGATTTTGGAATATTTAAAATTTCATGATATTTACTGTCAGGAACAACCCTTTGGGTGCGATGGTCATATAACATATCTTCGTGCGCACACACATTTCTAAAGTTTGATAATAATACTAAATAGTCTGACAGTTTGCTTGCTGATATATTATAAACTTTGGCTATTTCATTTTGATCTTCGTTTTTTAATATTCCATAAAATTCAGCCATTATACCAAACGAAAGTATTTTAACAGAAATCCATAATGGAATGTATCCATAATTACTTATGTAATGCATGGTTGCCGTATGCTTACGTCCGTTTATTCTAATTTGTCTTTTTACTTTATCTAAAACATCATAAACTCGTCTTGATTCTAGGCAATCTTGGGCAAAATTTTTGGGATCTAGATATTCTTTTTCTTTAAACCCGTATTTTTTACTCAGCTGGTAACTCATAATTGATTTTATATTGTTTTCAACTATTAATATGTTTTTAAAGAATGTATTGCGCAAGGCTCTATCAAAGACAAATGTGGCATATAGTTCTTCAAATGTTGTTCCTGGCAAAAATTTTTTATCACCAAATTTGGCCATAAACAAATGTCTATAACCACTTATAAAAAAATAGTTTTCTCTAAAAAGTATTTCTCTAGCCTTTCCTTTATCTCTTATTATCAGGCCTTTATTTTCTAATATTTCTACTTGTTCATCTAGTGTTTTGAATATTTTTCCTGTCACTTTCTTCTCACCTATGATAATTATAGCATAAAAACACTTGTCAAATATGATAAAATGGTGAAATTTTAATTCGTTAAATATTTTATTGACGCTTTTGTAATGACGTCTGCTAATTTATTTTGATAAGTTTCGTTTGTTAATAAAGCTCTTTCCCCCGAATTTGAAAGAAATCCTATTTCTAATAATAGCCCAGGTCTGTTTACTCTTCTTTGAAGATATCTAGTACTGTTTTCTTTATAATTTCTTTTGGTATTTAAATATTTTTTAAAATAGTCTTGAAAAATAATTGCTAGTTTTTTATTTTCGGGATTAATTGTATCATAATGAGCCTCTGCTCCGTGAAGCAAACCTGTATCATCTGCATTTAAATGTATAGAAAGATATAAATCGCAGTTTGATTTATTAATTATGTTTGCTCGTCTTGATAAATCACTACGTTTTCTATTCCAAGCATTACCAACGGCTAAATCATAATCACCATATCTGGTTAGGTAGACTGTTGCACCAGCTTTTTTTAGAGCTTTTTCTATTTTTTTTGTTATTTCTAAGTTTATATCTGATTCTTTTATGTTTTTATAAAAGGCGCCACTATCGACTCCTCCATGACCACTATCTAAATATATTACTTTAGATAGTAATGGTAATTTGTTTTCAGCAAAAGTTATATTAAATAAGCATAACGACATTAACAAAGTAAATAATAATAGTGATCTATTTTTCATAAATATCCCCCATAAATTATATGAGTTTATTTATTGTTTAATTATTTTTTATAATATATTTAATGTATTTTTAAAATGATTGTTTTTATTCTTTTATTTGAAACACCTTTAGGTGTTTTTTAAATATCCGATGATAACTATTTGTTTGTCAAATGATTTACAGGTAATTAGCGTTATCGTTTTTTTGCTTTTATCTCGGAAAATTGATACCTTTCCCGTCTTTAATACTTCATATTTTTTTGATATTTCATAAATATAGTTTTGACCTTTGTAATTTATTTCTATCTTATCTTTTAAATTAAGTTCATCTAAATGTTTGAAATATCCAACGGCCGTATTGCCGCTATGGGCCGCTAATATAAAATTACCTCCTTCGATGTTTGGCAAGGATGATGTTTTTAATATTTCTATGTTCTTATTAACATCATTTAATGGCGAGTCTATATCATACAAGTATTTTTTTAATTTTATTTTAGGAATATTTATGACTCCTATGTAATTGTTTTGATTTGTTTTTTCTGTTTTTATTTTTATATCTTCTTTTATTTTGTTTGGATTATTTTTTTCTTGATCTTTATTTATTGTATATGTTTCTTTTTTTATAGTTCGTTTTGTTTCTTTCAATATGGATATACAAATGAAAAAGCAACCAATTATTATTAAGGCTAAAGCTACTTTTCTAATTTTTTTTATATAAAGCAAGGCCATGTACTAACATAAAAGTCCCAATAAGTGGAGTAATATCATAAAGTCCCGTGTTTGGAACTTCTATTTCTTCAGGGACTTGTTCGCTTTTTATTTCTAATGTTGCCTTTTTGTCAGAAGTTGCTCTTAAAGCGGCTAATTTTTGAGATGTTCCCTTACTATAGATTAATAATGGTGCGCTATCATAATATTTTCTTGTTAATTCTATCTCTTCATTATATGGGGACTCATTTAAAGTGATTATTAGTTGATTGTTTTCTTTAATTATTTTATGATATTTACTTTGCGCTATATCATAGTCTTCTAACACGTTATTTTCATCTGTTAATGTTACTGTCGTTCCCACTTGGCCTTTTATCAGTTTATTAGCGAAACTAGGCATTAATTTATGCTTAGCTATAAGATTTTTTATTTCATCTTTTTCTTTGGTTACATCTATGATATTACCACTATTATTTTTGGCAGTTGACCATGATACATCAATATCACTTTTGATGGCTTTCCATATTAATTCTTGAGTAGCTATATAATAATATTCTGTATTATGTCCTGGGTATTCATATCCATAATAACCAATAAGTTCAATATATTCTTTAACTTCGTTTGATAAATTGATGTTGTCCCAACTGGTAAATATTTCATAATATCTTTGATTTATTTCTACACCAGGTTCTATACAATATGCTATTCTTTCTTTTAGTTTAAACATAGTAACACCATTTGATTCTATCTTTCCATTTATGTTTAAATTATAGTATATTTCATTTAAATGAATGTAACTTATTTTTGCTTCTTCGGCTTTAGCAGAATTAAAATAGACTCCAAACAGTAAGATAAAAAATAATAGTAATGAAAATATTTTTTTCATATTTTCTCCTTTCTTTTGCCCCTTCATTTATTAACATAGTTTATGTTTTATTAAAATCCTGCTTTATTGAACAAAAAAAATTAAGCTTTTGCTTAATTTTTATTTAACGAATGGTAATAAAGCCATAAATCTAGCTTTTTTAACTTCGCCAGCTATATATCTTTGGTGTTTAGCGCAGGCACCAGTCATTCTTCTTGGTAAAATTTTGCCTTTATCTAAACTAACATACTTTTTTACGGTGTCATCTTTATAACTTACATGTTTTCCGGCACACATTTGACATATTTTTCTTTTTCTTCTACGAAATTCTGCCATATCTATCCTCCTATTCTAAGAAATTATCATCAATTGAAACGTTATCCCCAAAATCGGCGAAAGGATCTCCTGCGACATTTACGTTGTTTTGTGGTGTGCTTTGAGCTGGTTCATCTTGATAATCATATGGTGTTGCAGCTGGTGCACTATTTGAACGACGTGAGTCCAAGAATTGAACGTTATCAGCAACAACATCTGTTGTATAACGTCTATTTCCATCTTTATCTGTGAAACTTCCTGTTTGAATTCTTCCGTCAATTGAAACCTGACTGCCTTTATCTAGGTAATTAACAATGTTTTCAGCTGTACGTCTCCAAACAAGGATATTTATAAAATCGGCTTCTCTTTCACCTTGGGCATTATTAAATGTTCTATTTACTGCTAAACTGAATCTTGTATATGGAATATTACTACTGGTATATCTAAGTTCTGGTTTAGAAGTGATTCTACCTACTAAGCATACTCTATTCATTCAACTTCCTCTTTTCTTAATCTTCTACTTTTGTAATTAAATGACGAACAATATCGTTGTTGATAAGAGCTAAACGGTTGAATTCTTTAATAGCTTTGTCATCTTTAGCTTCAACTTCAAAAACGAAGTAGTAACCACTTTTGAAATCTTTGATTTCATAAGCTAATTCTCTTTGTCCCATGTTTTCTTCTTTTGTTACTTTAGCACCATTTTCAGTGATAATGCTTGAAAAATCTTTAACAACTTTTTTTACTTCTTCTTCACTTAATGTTGGTCTAACGATAAACATGATTTCATAGTTTTTCATTTTTCCACCTCCTTATGGTCTTTTGGCTTTTTTTCAAAAGCAAGGAGTAAATTAATACTCGGTTTAAATTATAACAAAACACATCAAAAAAGTAAATAGAAAGTGATATTTTTATATATAAAAAATGCCCTTATGGCATTTTATACATTAAATCGGAAGTGACATATATCACCATCTTGCATGATGTAGTCTTTTCCTTCTAATCTTAATTTCCCAGCTTCTTTTACTTTTGTCTCACTACCAAGTTGTTTTAAATCGGTAAAGCTCATTACTTCGGCTTTGATAAATCCTTTTTCAAAATCTGTGTGGATTATTCCAGCACATTGAGGTGCTTTCATTCCTTGTTTAAATGTCCATGCTCTTACTTCATCTGATCCTGCAGTTAAGTAAGTTGATAGTCCTAGTAGTTTATATGAGCTTTTAATTAATTTATCTAGGCCGCTTTCTTTAATGCCTAAATCTTTTAGAAATTCTTTTTTGTCATTTTCTTCTAATTCACTTAATTCGGCTTCTATTTTAGCACATATTACAACTACTTCAGCATTTTCTTTATTAGCATATTCTCTTAACCCTTTAACATATTCATTTTCACTATTTATTTCATCATCAGAAACATTGGCAACATAAATTATTGGCTTTAATGTTAATAGATTAAATGGTTTTAAAATTTTCATTTCTTCCTCGGTTAAATTCAAATTACGGGGATTGATATTTTTTTCTAAATTTTCTTTTAACTTTTCTAACAAGTTAGCTTCTTTTAAAGCTTCTTTGTCATTTGCAAGTTTTGCTTTTTTTCCCATTTTTCCTAATCTATTTTCTATTACTTCTAGGTCAGCAAGTTCTAATTCGACATTAATTATTTCCACATCTTTAATTGGATCAACTTTGCCAGACACATGTGTTATATTGCTATCTTCAAAGCATCTTACTACCTCACAGATAGCATCTACTTCTCTAATATGCGAAAGAAATTTGTTACCTAATCCTTCTCCTTTAGAAGCACCAGCTACTAAACCAGCAATGTCTGTAAACTCAAAGGTTGCTGGTAAAGTTTTTTTTGGTTTATACATTTTTTCTAAAAATTCTACTCTTTCGTCTGGAACAACAACCATACCAACATTTGGTTCTATTGTGGCAAATGGATAGTTTGCCGCTAGTATATTTTGTTTTGTTATTGCGTTAAATAGGGTTGATTTTCCTACATTTGGCAGACCCACTATTCCTGCTGTTAAACTCATTTTCATCACCAAGTGTTATTATACTATAAATTTAATTGTTTTTAAAGTTTTGCATAATAATTCTTGAGTAATTTTAGATAATAAAAACTCCAACTATAAAGTTGGAGCTGCGGCAGTTGGTCCAAGTGGAAGTCCAATTACGAACCAACCGATAACAATTAACAGCCAGATGACCATAATCATTAAGGCAGTTGGTCTTAACAGTTTTAGCGTTCCAAATACCGTTATTTTATTACTTTCTTTATTATTATACTTTTCCAAGAATGCTAGCATTACTATGAAATAAACAAAAAATGGAGTTATACTTTTACCAACACTATCGGCAGCTTTAAAAATAAATTGGGTGAAATCTGGGGTGATATTTGCTTTCATAAATAATGGCACTAAGATTGGTGATGCTAGTTTCCATTTTGCAATTGATTCTGGTATGAAAAATGACATTAAGATTATAACAAGGAACATCGTTATAATGAGAGGTAATCCAGTAAATTCTAAATTACTCATAAATGATATTAACCAAGTTCCTATGACTGTTCCTAAACCTGTAAAGTTTAATATGCTTACCATTAATGATGAGAAAAACATTAATATAAACATATATCCTAGGTTATCAAATTCTTTCGACAAGCCTACACTGAAGTCATTTGTGTTTTTTATGTTTTTTGAAATATATCCATATATTCCAGAACAAACCATCATGATAATTAAAAATACAAAGGCAAAGGCATCTTTAAAGGGAGATGTACCTCCTAAAAGTTGGGCTACATAATCTGTTTTTGTTTTATCTAGAAGTATACCTGAGCCTGGTAGGCTTGGTATTATGGTATATATGAATATTAATATTAATAAAACAAACGCTATAGAACTATAGATTAACCCTTTTTTTGAAATTGTTAGTTCATCTTCTTCTTGAATTGATTCTTTTACTTTTGGCTTTAAAACATTTTCAATGATTAAAGTGCCTGCTACCGATAAAATAAATGTTGCAGATATCATAGCATAAGAATTTGACCAAGCATTAAAAATGTAATTTTTATCAACGTCAACGGTAGCGGCAGCTTTGGTTAATATTCCCAATTGATAATCATCATAATTAAATACCAATCCGGCTCCATAGCCCATACTAACCCCAACGAAAGCTGTTAATATGCCTAGCATTGAGTTTCTTCCTAAATACTGATAAACAACGGCTGTAAGGGGAATTAGTAAGACAAAGCCATACTCACCAAAGAAAGATGATATTATGCCTAAAAATAAGGTTAAAAATGTTACTACAGATGGTTTTAGTCTTCTTAATGGAGTAAACATTGCTTTGAATAAACCACTTGCTTTACCGATTGAAATGGCCATTAATGAAACAATTAATAACACTAATGGTTCAAATGTTTTAAATGTTGATACGGGAGAGGAAAGAATATATTTTATTCCTTCTTCTGAAAAAATGCTTTTTACAGTAACAACTGATGTTTCTAAGGAAGCATTGTTTATTTTTGTTATTTCACCTTGAACACCTAAAACAGAAAATATTGCACTTACTAGGATTACTAAAATTGTTAATATTATTATGGTAATTACGGGTCCTAGTAAAATCTTTTTCTTTTTTTTCATAATGGCCTCCTTATTTTATTATTTTTTTTATTTTTTTGTTGAACTCAACCCTTGGAAGCATGATACTGTGGGAACAGCCTAGACATTTTATTTTAATATCAGCACCTAACCTTGTTATTTCCCATTCATTGTGTCCACAAGGATGGGCTTTTTTCATAACAACAATACTACCTAATTTATAATCAGACATTGTGAACATCCAATTTCTCATAAGATAATGTTAGGTTTCCTTTTTCAGCTTCCTTTTTAATTTCTCTTTGAAAAACTCTTTTAAATTCAAAGTCTTTAGTTGCATTTACTGTTGCTTCTATTCGGTATACAACATAGCTTGGCTGAAGTTCTTCAATTCCTAATATTTTAATAGGTTTTTTTAAATATGTAATTTGTTTGCTTACGCTTTCACAAACATTTTTTAAAGCTGTTTCTATTTTGTTTATATCATCTTCGTAAGAAAGACCCAAGTCTAAAACACATACTGATGGCATCATACTGTAGTTTATTACTTCGGTAATATTTCTATTTGAAATGGTTTTAACTTCTCCTGTATAGGCTCTTATTTTTGTTGATTTCATTCCTAGTGAAATAACTGTTCCTCTAAAGTCTCCTATTTTTATATTATCGCCTACTTTGAATTGATTTTCGGTTATAATAGCGGTTCCGCTAATAAAGTCTTTTAGTAAATCTTGCATAGCAAGTCCGGCAACGACGCCGACAACTCCAAGAGACGCTACTAACGCTTTGGTATTTACTCCCCATATGTCTAAAATTGTTAATATGGCAACAATTATTAATATGTACTTTAAAACATTTAATGTTAGGCTAAGCATAGTCATTGCTTTTCTATTGCCTCTGGCTTTAGCTTTTTTTAAGCCTATTTTGCTAAACAATTGTTTAAATATTAGATATATTAAAACGGTTATAAAAATTACAAAAATTGTGCTTACAACTTCTTTGGTAAATATTCTTTCCATAAATTTACTCCTTTATGTTTAAAATTTCCAATATACGGTTTAAATCAGCATCATTTGTGAAACTTATTTCTATTTTTTTCTCTTTTACTTTTACTTTGGTATCTAGTCTTTCTCTAAGCATATCTTGAACATAAATATATTCATTATTTTTTATTTTTCTGATTGTTTGATGTTTCTTTGTGGCATTTTCACTTTTTTCTTCAATGTCTCTTACAGTTAAACCTTTTTCAGCTATTTCGTTTGCCATTTTTATTATTTCTTCATCATCATCTAGTTTGCTTAATGCTCTGGCATGACCCATTGTTATTTTACCTTCAATTATCATATCTTGCACTTCGCCCGGAAGTCTAAGGAGGCCAATCATATTAGTGATATGACTTCTTGATTTGCTTACTTTTTTTGCTAATTCTTCTTGCGTTAAGTTTAATTTTTCTAGTAAACTTTTATAGGCTTTAGCTTCTTCTAGGGCATTTAAGTTTTCTCTTTGTAAGTTTTCAAGTAAGGCTATTTCGGCCATTTTTTCGTCGCTTAGTTGTCTTATGATTGCCGGTATTGTTTGTTTTCCTGCTATTTTACTGGCTCTTAGTCTTCTTTCACCAGCAATTACATCGTATCCTTTTATACTTTTTTTAACTATTATTGGTTGAAATACACCATTTTCTTTGATTGATTCAGCAAGTTCATTTAATGCTTCTTCATCAAATATTGTTCTTGGTTGATATGGATTTGGTCTTATTTCATTAATGTTTAATTCAACAACTTCTTCACCACTAGCTTCTTTGTACATGTTTTTTTCAAAATCACTAACGTTATCTACATTTAAATTATCTAAATCAAATAATTGTTCTAGGCCTTTGCCTAGGGCTCTTCTACTTTCCATTTCTTGAAATCACCTCTTTTGCTAAATTTATATAAGCTTCTGCTCCTCTGCTTTTTGGATCATAGCTAATTATTGGTTTGCCATGTGATGGAGCTTCAGATAACCTTACTAGTC
Source organism: uncultured Bacilli bacterium (assembly GCA_934183155.1). GTDB lineage: Bacteria > Bacillota_I > Bacilli_A > RF39 > UBA660 > Coprosoma. The sequence continues at coordinate 39,276 of CAKPSB010000006.1, forward strand.
TTGGTATTATAGTATCATACACTCTTTCTTTAAAATAACTTTTTATATCTTGAACTACCTCTAATCCTAAATTTGTTCTATTATCAAGCATGGTTAACAATACCCCTTCTATGTCTAATGTTGGGTTTAATGTTTTTTGGGCAAGCATGATTGAATTTAATAACTGCATTATTCCTTCTAGTGCGAAGAATTCACATTGAACAGGGATTATTACTGAATCTGCGGCTGTTAAAGCATTTGTTGTTAAAATTCCTAATGATGGTGGACAATCTATTATAATATAATCAAATAAGTCTTTTACATATTCTAATTTGTTTTTTAATTGTCTACTTTTTGAAAATTCAGGGTCTAAACGACTTTGTTCAACGAGTTCAATATCAACACCGGCTAGACTTATCGTAGCTGGAATAATATATAAATTTTTAAATTTTGTTTTTTTGATAACTTTTTTTGCTTCGGCTTTTCCTGTTAGTAAATCATATATACTTTGTTTTATACCACCTTTGTCAATGCCTAATCCTGTTGTACTATTTCCTTGAGGATCTAAATCTATTAACAAAGTTCTTTTTCCTAGATAACCTAATGAAGCGGCCAAATTTATGCTGGAAGTTGTTTTTCCAACGCCGCCTTTTTGGTTAACAAGGGCAATTATTTTTCCCATTATATCACCAGTTTCCATTTTTAAGCTATATTCATTTTAACACATTAGATGAAATAAATCTATTAATTTTAATTAGAAAATAAAGAGAAGAATTATTTATTTTCTTGTTTTGTTAATTTTAGCATTTCATCATATTGTTTATATAGATATTGTACTTTGTTTTCTAAGAAGAAATAATGTCTCACATAAAATATTAAAATTACTAAAATTATGTATAAGATTATTAAGAATAATGGCGTTTTTATGGAGATTATAGTTGAAATTAATAGAAAAAGACCATAAAAAAGAGTTACCAACAAATGTATTAATCTTTCATGTTGAAAAAATTTTATTTTTATTTGATGATTTTCTAGATCTTGTTTTTCTATTTGCTTCATCTTTATTTTTTTATCTATTTCATTTATATAATTTTGTAAATATTCTCGCATAATTAAGCTCCTTTATTATATTTTAGCACAGTTTGAATATTTTGAGTTAAAAAGTTATAATGTTGGTAGAAAGGTGGAATTAATATGAATTTTTTTGATGTTGTTGGCAAAAGATTTTCTTGTCGTAATTTTTCAGATGAAAAGGTTACTGATAATGATTTATCGCGTATTTTAGATGCAGGAATGATGGCTCCTGTTGGTAGAGGAAAATATGAAGATGTTCATATTACAGTGATTCGCAATAAGAGTCTACTTGATGAAATTTCTAAATTGTCTGATAAAAGCTTATTTTATAATGCTGATATTTTAATTATTATTTCTTCTCATGATGATGGCTTTGGTTTGGGTGATCAAAACTGTGGTTGTGTAGCTGAGAATATGCTTTTAGCGGCGAGTGCTTTGGGGTTAGGTTCTATTTATTTAAATTTGGTTATTGGATTTATTAAGAATAATGAAGATATATTAAATAAATTAAATTTACCTGAAGGCTTTACTCCTGTGGTTGGAGTTGGCATTGGACATTTCAAAGAAGAGCTTATTAAAACACACAAAATAGACGTTAATTATATTTAATATTCTTTAAATCTTGATTTTTTATAAAACAAAAACGATATTAGATTTTTTCTAATATCAGTTTTTTTATTTACATTTTTGATTCTTATTTGGGTGCTGTTTTTTTATAAATTTCTGTTTGGCGTCTGAATCAATTATAATTAGTTGTTTGCTTGTGTTTTGTGGATCAAATGGATTATATATATATTTTAAGTGGTTTTTTTGATGAATGTTTGAACTGGTTGTTTTTTGATTAATCTCTTCTTTTTTAAACATTTTGCTTCCTCTTTTCTTGTGCTTATTATACTTAACTTTATATACCTTGTCAAATTAAAAATTTATGTTTAGCTATTTAATATATCTCTAGCGGCTACTAATCCAGTGGCAGCAGCAGTGACAATGTTTCCGGCTTTACCCGCACCGTCACCGATAAAGTACACATCATAATCTTTTAATTTAAATTTATTATTTGTTTCAATTTCATTACTAAAGAATTTTATTTCTGGGCCATATAATAATGTTTCTCCATTATTTACACCTGGAATAATTTCATTTAATTTATCTAATCCTTCAATTATATTTGTGATTATTCTATATGGTAATATTAATGCTAAATCACCAGCTACACAATCTTTTAAGGTTGGAGTTATAAATCCTTTGTTTATTTTGTGCCACTGACTGCGCCTGCCTTGTTTTAAATCTTTCAATGTTTGGATTATTGGTTTTCCATCACCCAAAACATTTGCAATATGGGCAATACTTTCTCCATATTCTCTTGTGTTAGTTGCTGGCTCAGTTAAGGTTATTTTTGAAATGAAAGCAAAATTGCTGTTATTTGATTTTACTTCTTTTAGAGCATGCCCATTTACACAAATATATCCATAATAATTTTCTTTGGCAACAAAACCGCCTGGATTAGTGCAGAAGGTTCTTATTTCATCACCATAAGTGTTTGTTTTTATAAATATTGTTGGGTCGTAGATAATGCTGCATAGCTTTTCCATTATTTCTTTTCTTACCTCTACTCTAACACCTATTTCAATGCTTTGTGATAGGTATGATATTTTATATTTGTCAGCTAATGTTTGAACCCATTTGGCGCCTGTTCTTCCTGGGGCGACTATTACTTTTTTGGATATATATGTTTCGTTTTTACAAATAATTTCATGTTTTGTTTTACTTATGCTGTGGATATCTATTACTTTTGTTTTATCTTTTATTTCAACACCATTGTCTTTTAAATATTTTGTAAAATCTTCTATATATTTTGGTAATTTATCACTACCTAAGTGTTTTTGCTTAATTAAAAGCATTCTCGCTCCAGTTAGTGCTACTTGACTTTTTATTTTTAACGCTTCATCGAAGTTTGAAGGATATACTTTGCTGTTCATATTAAATTTATTAAATATTTTTTCGCAATCTTCTATTAATTGATTTGCTTCTTGCTCATTCATATATTTAAATAAATCACTTTTACCTAATTTGGGAATGAAGTTTAACTTTCCATCGGAAAATGTTCCTGCTCCTCCATATCCTGATAAGATATTGCATGGGTTACAATTTGCACATATGCCTGTTTTGGACATTGGACATTTTCTATGATTGGCAAATTTTCCTTCATCTAATAGTAATATTTTTAAATTTTTTTTACTTTCAATTAATTCATAGGCGGAAAATAAGCCTGCTGGTCCCGCTCCCACTATTATTACGTCATACATATTATCACCAGTTTAAGTATATCAAAAAAAGCAAGATTTTTTCAATTATTTATCTTGCTTTTCATTTAATTTATCAATTAATTCTTTTTTTGTTAGTTTATCATAGTCTTTTATTTTTTCTTCGTGGGCAATGCTTTTTAAATCATCTAAAGTTAAATCTTCTAATTTAGCTACTTTTATTTCTTTTTTTGTTTGCTCTTTTGTCTGTTCATCTTTGGTGATTTCTTTTTCGGCTTCTTCAGGCATTTTACCATTTTTTACTAAATATTCGATTTGTTCTTTAGTGATTGTTTCATATTTTAATAATGTTTCGGCTATTAATTTTAATAAATCCATATTTTCACTAATGATTTTTTTAGTTACTTTATACTGATTCATAATAATTTTATGAACTTCTTCGTCAATTTGTTTAGCAACTTCATGTGAAAAGTTTTGGGCTTTATTATAGTCTCTTCCTAGAAATACGCTTGACTGTTGTTCTTCAAATTGAATTGGACCTAAGTCACTCATTCCATATTCAGTAACCATTGCTCTAGCTATTTTTGTGGCTTTTTCAAAGTCATTTTGAGCACCTGTTGTTACTTCTTTAAACATTAGTTCTTCAGCTACACGGCCACCTAAGAATCCACTAATTGAATCTAATAAATCATTTTTTGTTCTTAAGTAGGTTTCTTCTTTTGGAAGCATTAAGTTATAACCACCTGCTTGTCCTCTTGGAATAATGGTTATTTTTTGAACATCATTAGCTCCATCTAACTTTATACCTACTACGGCATGCCCTGCTTCGTGATAAGCAACGGTGCGTTTTTCTTTATCGGTATATTTATGGCTCTTTTTGGCTGGTCCCATTAAAACTCTATCATGTGCTTCGTCTATTTCGGCCATGGTAATGGCTTTTTTATTTCTTCTAACTGCTAGAAGAGCAGCTTCATTAAGTAGATTTTCAAGATCTGCACCTGAGAAACCAACAGTTCTTTTTGCTATATTTGTTAAAGTTATGTTTGGAGCAAAAGTTTTGCCTTTTGCATGAACTGATAAAATTTCTTCTCGTCCTTTTGCATCTGGATAGTTAACTGTTACTTGTCTATCAAAACGCCCTGGTCTTAGTAGGGCTGGGTCTAAAACGTCTGGTCTATTTGTTGCGGCAATTATAATAATTCCTTCATTAGCACCAAAGCCATCCATTTCAGTTAGTAATTGGTTTAATGTTTGCTCTCTTTCATCATGTCCACCACCTAGGCCTGCTCCTCTTTGGCGACCAACAGCGTCTATTTCATCAATAAATACTAAACAAGGTGCGCTTTGTTTAGCTTGTTTGAACATGTCTCTTACACGAGATGCTCCAACACCAACAAATAGTTCAACAAATTCTGAACCACTTATAAAATAAAATGGAACGTTTGCTTCTCCAGCTACAGCTTTAGCTAATAATGTTTTACCTGTTCCTGGAGGGCCTACTAATAGAACACCTTTTGGAATTCTAGCTCCCATTTTTTGGAACTTTTTAGGTGCTTTTAAGAAATCAATTAATTCTGACATTTCTTCTTTTTCTTCGTCTAAACCGGCAACATCTTTGAATGTTACTTTAGTATCGCCACCACTTAGGCGAGCTTTTGAACGACCAAAGTCCATTGATTTATTACCTGCTCCCATTTGTTTTGTGATGAAGTAAAAAGCGGCTCCTACAATAATTACCATTGGTAAAACATTTATTACAAATAGTAAAAATGGGCTTGAGCTTGGGTCAGCTTGGGTTGTTAATTTAAAGCCTGCGGTTTCTTCTGCTTTTAATAATTTTACCATTGTTTCATCGGTAAGCGGCATATTGAAAGCAAAAGTTTCATTTACTTGGTAGCCTTTTAGTTTACCTTTAATTAAATAAACACTTGATTGGCTATTTGGAATAACATTTATAGATTGTACTTCTTTTTTTGTGGCAGCTTTCATGAAATCCCCGTAAGTTATTTCATTTACTTTTGTATTCATTGTGCCTACTAGGGCATACATACAAAATAAGAAAACTGCTAGAAATACATAAGGAACTAATCCTTTTTTTATATTTTTTTTATTCATTAAAAACTTCCTTTCTAAAAGTACCTCATTATTATATCATAGTTTTCGTTATTTGACTTATCAAATTTGCTTTTTTTTAGGCCTGGAAGCCAAATTATTTGACCGTTATCATCGGTTACGACTGGCCATGTGTTTCTTTTTTCTTTTGGTATTTTCTCGTTTATAAAAATTTCTTTTATTTTTTTTGATTTGTTTAATCCTTTTAAGATGATTTTATCACCTGGTTGTTTATTTCTTATATGAATTGGCATTTTGATTTCTTTTGAATTGATTTTTATTGTGTAATTTGAATTATCAGTTGTTTCGCCTTGAATTTTTATCATATGACCATTTGCCAGAATTATTTCCTTATTTAATATATAATTATATTCTTTTGTTTGATTAATTTTTTTTATGTATGCTTTATTATATTCTTTGACAAAACTTCTTTTTAAGGGGAGGGATAACGATTGATTGGGCTTGTTTGAATTTATAATATTTATGATTTGATTTAGGTGGTTTTCATTTATTTTTGTAATATTTTCACCATATTCTTCTATTAAAATTTTAGAAATTGTCTTCTTTTGAATTAACTTTTTTTCCCTCCTTAATTTAGATATATTTATTGCTTCATCTTCATATATTTGTGGTAATTTTTCTTTTATTATATTTTCAAAATAATTTTCAGTTTCATTGATGGTTTTACTAAAATTTAAAAATTTTAGATGGATATTTTTATTTTCTTTTTTTAAATAAGGTAAAATATGCATTCTTATTCTATTTCTTGTAAACTTTTCGCTTTCGTTTGTTTTATCGACAGCGTATGGAATATTATTTTTTTGGACATACTTTAATATTTCTTCTTTTGTTTTAGTAATCAATGGGCGGTATATTTTATACCCTTCTTGATTTGTTATTTGTGGAAAGGCTCCATACCCTTTTAGGGACGACCCTCTTATTATTCTCATTAATATGGTTTCGGTTAAATCATCGCCATGATGTGCGGTTAAAAGATATTTGGAGTTATATTTTTTTATTAGGCTTTGAAAAAATTGATATCTTTTTTTTCTGGCATAATTTTCTGTATTTCCTTTATAGTTTGTTATTTCCATATATTCAAAGATAATATTGTTTTTTTGGCAATACGCTTGTACCATTTTTGCTTCGGCTTCACTTTCTTTTCTTAATTTATGATTTACATGAGCACACACTATTTTTAAATTATTTTTTGTTTTTAAAAGAAGCGATAATAGAGCCATAGAATCTGGGCCACCCGATGTAGCCATTATAACTGTTTGATTTGGTTCTATTTTGTTTTCTATTTCTCTAATGATATCATTCATCTTCATCACTCCATTTTATTGGCGTTATACCGTGGCTCACAAGAAAATTATTGGTTTTGGAAAAGGGCTTACTACCAAAGAATCCTCGATAAGCTGATAATGGTGAAGGGTGTGGTGCTTGTATTATGTAGTGATTTTTATTTGTTATTAATTTCTTTTTGCTTTGAGCGTAGCCTCCCCATAATATGAACACTATAGGTTTTTCTCTTTCATTTAATATTTTTATTAAATCATCGGTGAAAATTTCCCATCCTTTGTCTTTATGTGATAATGGAGTATCCTTGACAACCGTCATGATTGAATTTAGTAGAAACACTCCTTGTTTAGCCCAGTCTGTTAGATTATTATTTGTTCTGGTTATACCTAGATCATCTTTTAATTCTTTAAATATATTGTTTAATGATGGTGGTCTTTTGACGTTTGCTTCAACGGAAAATGAAAGTCCATGGGCTTCATGGGGGCCATGATATGGATCTTGTCCCAATATTACAACTTTTACCTCATCATAATCAGTATACCTTAGAGCGTTAAATATATTCTTATATTCTGGATATATGATTTTTTTATTATATTCATTTTTAATAAAGATGCCTAATTTTTGAAAATATGGTTTTTCCATTTCTTCTTTTAGAATTATATCCCATTTTTTGTTAATCATGTTTTACCTCCTTTTGGAATATATTGTAGCATTTTTTTTATTATATATAAAGATATATTAATATTTTGAAATGTGTTTTAATAAAATATTTTGTGTAAATTTGACTTTTAATAAAATAGTGCTATAATATGTTCTCGCAAAGGGGGAAATGTATGAAAAAATTAGTATATAAGCCTGGTGAACACAAGGTAATAGGTCTTGTAATGGCTAACACTGTAGAGAACGGAGAGGTGTTTGTTGCTAAAGTAGCACCTCATGATGGCTATAAATTTGTTAAAAAGATTTGTGATTTGGGTTTAAAAAGCAATAACAAAAGCTCACAGACAGTTTATGGCGAATATGTTAATGTAGTTCCTGTTATTACAAGTGACCCAGAATTTATGGGTAAACCACTTACTAAAATTCGCAAGGAATTATAGAAATCATATAAAGAAGCTTTATATGGTTTTTTTGTTGTTTTATTAATTCGTTTATCGATAAATTTTACAGGCTTTTACAATTTTTTGTCTTTTTTTTGATAACTTTTTTTATTATTGTTTTATTTAGCCTTAAAAATGATATAATTTAAGAGATTATTTAACGTAGTTTACAATGGAAAGGAGTAGTTTAATGAGCAAAGCAGTTTTATCAAATGCAAACGAGAATGCAAATAAATTATATAGCGCTACTCAGAATTTATATAATGCAAGCAACCATTTAAACGAGGTTATAAATGATTTAAATAATGGAGCTACAGCAAATAGAATTAAATTTACAGTAACTATTTTGAGTACTTTACGAGATGAAATAAACGAAGAGATACTTTTGTTGCGAAATACTGCTAACGATATTGTTAGCGTGGCAAATTCAATTGAAAATGAAAATAAAGCACGTTCAGATTAAGTAATATTTATTTTATTTTTACTGATTTAATGTAACTATTTTTTAATTATTTTGAGTGATAGGATATGGTATTATGAGTTATTTTAAACCGAATAAAATTAGTAATGGTGTTCTTGGCTTGGATATTGTTTATAGCCAAATAGAAGATGCATATGAAAAAATAAATAGTTGTAATAACTGTTTAAATTATTTAATTAAAGAAAATTTGAACTATAGTATTTCAAATATTGCTGATAAAGTTTCTAAAAATCTTAGGACTAGTAAAGAGATGCAGAATAAAATTATTGATGTTATCGATGATTATAATAAAACGATGAGGCTAACTACCGAAAATAGTATTGATTTAAATAGTATTTTACAAATGCCAGAAGAGCTTTTCTCATTTTTAGAACATAGCTCTGGTTCAATGGTAAAAATGCTTCAAAATAGCTGTGATGTTCTTTATGATGTTGCTAGCGATACTGGAGCTAAATTTGTAGGCGATGTCAAGAGTTGGTTTACTAATCTTTATGAAACAAATATAGTTTATAGAGCGGCTGCGTCAACTGGGGCTTCTCTTATAAATACTGGAATATCTTTTTTAAGCGGAGCAGCAAAATTTGTTGAAGGACTATTTGATGGGGCTTTTCTTTCTTTAGCTACTTTGGCTGTACCTATTACAGGACTTATAGATATGTCTTGGAATTGTTTAACTGGGGAAAATTTGGGTTTAACTGATACGATGTTAGAAAGTACGCGAGGTGTGGTACAGTATAACGCGGTTCAGTCTTGGTGTGACTGGTTATACAACACAGATTTTGGTAAAACTATTAATGATTGCTCATTTCCTTCATTTAAAAGAGATGGAGCCATATACAACTTGACAAATCAGGCCGGCACATTAGTCACTCCAATTCTTTTGTCAGCAGTTTTAGCATATTTTGGCGTTGATCCATCTATATCTTTGCCTCTATTAGCAGGTATTTCCTCATTTGGAAATACAACAGAAAATTTTTGGCAGAATGGCACTGGAACTGTGGAGGGAATGGCAGCTGGATTTTTAGATGGTTTATATAACGCCTTTCAATGGGCTATAGGTGGAAAATTAGATGGGACAGGGGCGAAATCTATATTATTTTATACCGTTGGTGGTTTTATTGAGCCTTTATTCCAAAGCTCCTTATTTGGCTTTGCTACTGGTGATGATATATTGAAAGTTTATAATGATAGTGGTGGATTAATGACCTCACTTCAAAGTGCATTTTTATCTGGAATTATCGCTGGATGGGGTGAGCATAGTTATAATACAAAAATAAACACACAAAGATTAGAAGAGATCAATACTAAAAAAATAGATCTTGATATTTTTAACAATAAAATATCAGAAATAAATATTGAAAGAAATATAGATTCAGATACTTTTTCAAGCTTTAATGATATTGTTAATTTTTATAAAGTACATGGTAAAGCGCCCGGTGCATACTCTGTTGATGAAATTAATAATTTTTTAAATAAATATTCCAAAGAGGGATTTGATACTTTTAATTTTCTTAATTGCAGTGTAAAAGCTGAGCAAAAAAGTGTTATACATGACATTGGAACCGACTTAACTTACGTTGGAACCGAAAAAGGCAAAATTGGAAATACCGAATTAACATTTAATGTTTTACAAGATTCTGATGGAATACGTTATCGCATTCAAAATAGTGATGTCAATAATCACTTCCGTTTAAATGAAATATATGATTCTGTTTCAAAAGTAAAAGACTTTAGTGAATCTGGGGATTTAATGAAAAACGTTAAACAAATCGATGTTGTTTCTGTAAAAAATCCAGATGATGAGTTTTGGGCACAATTTCATGGTGATGGAACATTTACTTCTGCAGCAACTTTCAATAATGGTTATGTAACTATATACAAATTATCTCCAACTATAGATCAAACAATTGCTCATGAAGCAGGTCATGGTATAGATAAAAATAATATTTTATCTGGTTCAGATTTATGGGCTAAAGCTGCTGAGTTAGATGGAAATTTTGCGAGTGAATATGCTCGTTCATACAGAAATGGGGCAGCAGAAAATGGAGAGAAAAATTTGTATATTGAGGATTTTGCAGATTCAATTAGAAATCTTTATTCTTTAGGCTTTGAAAGGTTTCGCCAAAAATATCCTAACAGGGCTAAATTGTTGGAATTATTATTTTAGAAAGGACGATGTTTTTGAAAAGAATTGATGGACCTACACCAAATGGTGGAACGTATGCTGAGGTATATTATTATGATGAGCATGATAAAGAAACTGATGATGTTAAAAAGGCTGTAAAAGCATATGGCCGTGAATATGATAAAAATGGCAAATTAATAAATGAAGTCTTTTTTACAAAAAACAATAATGATATTGAAGAAAAGGAGAAAATAAAATGAGAGAAAAATATTTACCAATAGGAACAGTTGTTACTTTAAAAGGAGCGACAAAAAAAATTATGGTTATAGGTTACTTACCAATGGTTGGTGACAAAAAGGAAGTTTATGATTATAGTGCTTGTACTTTTCCAGAAGGAGTTTTGTCTTCAGATAAAACATTAGCTTTTAATCATAATCAAATTGAAAAAATTAACTTTGTTGGACTTGAAAATGAAGAAAGTAAAAAATTTGATGAAACTATTAAAAAGATGGTAAAAGGATTCCATGAACTTAAAGATGCAAAACTTCCTAATGATACAGAAATATTATAATTTTTGATTAATTTGATAAAACAGATAATTTCTGTTTTTTTGTATAGTTTACTTTTAATATAAATTATTTATAAATTTAAATATTGCATATTAAGTATAAGTGCTATAATTTATTATAGGGAGCTGATGATATGGAAAATAAACATATTGATGATGAAATTTTAAGTGAATATAGAAAAATTAGTTCTTTGACTAATGATAAACTTTTTAATAATTTTAAAAGTAAGGAAGATGGTCTTTCTAATAATGAGGCTAATTATCGCTTAAAAGTTTATGGAAAAAACGTTATAAAAGATGAAAAAATTAAAAAATGGTATGATTTTTTATTTGATTCTTGTAAGGATCCCTTTATTTATATTTTAACTGTTTTAGCTATTATTGACTTGATTTTAGGTGATGTACTTGGTGCCTTAATTATATTTGTTTTAGCTTCAATTAGTATTATTATTAGGCTTGTTCAAGATTATTCAGCTTATAAATTTGATAGAAAATTAAGAAATAGACTTTTTACTAAAGCTAATGTATTAAGAGATAATAAAAATGTGGAAATTAAAACTTCTAACTTGGTTGTTGGGGATATTGTGCAATTAAATGCTGGAGCAATTATTCCCGCTGATATAGTTTTACTATCTTCAAATGATTTATTTATTAATCAATCTGTTTTTACTGGTGAGAGTGTACCTACTGAGAAAAAATCAGGTGAATGTGATATTAAGTCTTTACTAACGGCGGATAATATTTGCTTAATGAACTGCTGCGTTGTTAGTGGTAGTGCGACTGGTTTAGTAATTGAAACAGGAAAGAACACTTATATTGGACGAATTTCAAAGGAAATGGGGGAAAAAGCTCCACTTACTAATTTTCAAGTTGGTATGCAGGCAGTAAGCAAAACTTTAATTACTTATATGGTGGTAATTACTATTGCGGTATTTATTTTAAATTCTTTATTACATCGTGATTTACTTCAAGCGTTGCTTTTTTCTATATCAGTAGCAGTTGGTATAACTCCGGGTATGCTTCCTATGATTGTTAATGTTAATCTTTCGAAGGGTACTAAGACGCTTGCTAAAAAAAGAACTTTAGTAAAGCGGATTGAAGCTATTGAAAATTTAGGTGCTATTGATATTCTTTGTACTGATAAAACAGGAACTCTTACTCAAAATCAAATTACCTTACAATATTATAGAAATGTAAATGGTAAGGAGGATGAGACAATTTTAAAATATGCTTATCTTAACAGTTTATATTCTACTGGTATTAAAAATATTATTGATAGAGCTATTATGAGTTATGCGACTAGTCATGATGTTAAAAACAAGGTATCACACTATAAGAAAATTGACGAGATTCCATTTGATTATAATAGACGTTTGGCTAGTGTTGTTGTTAAAAATGGGGAAAAGGTAAGAATACTTACTAAAGGAGCTTTAACTGAAGTTTTAAAAAAATGTACTAAAGTTAAATATCAAAATAAAGTTATGGATATTAATAGTGACTTAATTTATAAAATTAAAGCGGATGTTCAAAAGTTAATATCTGATGGTATGCAAGTAATTGCCCTTGCTGAAAAAGAGGATTATAGTGGTGTTAATAATTTTAGTGTTAAAGATGAATGTGATTTAATATTTATTGGCTATGTTGCTTTTTTAGACCCTCCTAAAAAAGAAGTTAAAACTGTTTTAAAAAAATTACTTTCAGTTGGTGTTCATACTAAAATTTTAACTGGGGATAATCCCGAAGCTACTAAAGTAATATGTAAAGAGGCTGGATTAAATATTAATGAGGTTTTGATTGGTGAAGATGTTGATAAATTAACTGATAAAGAGCTTGCTAAAAAGGTTGAAATTTCAGATATATTTGCTAGACTTACACCTTTACAAAAACAAAGAATCGTAGATACTTTAAAAAGAAATGGCCACGTTGTCGGATATATGGGAGATGGGGTTAATGATGCCCCTTCACTAATACAAGCGGATGTTGGAATTAGTGTTGATTCGGCTACTGATATTGCTAAAGAATCTAGTGATATTATTTTACTTGAAAAAAGTTTAAAAGTTGTCTATGATGGTGTTTTAGAAGGTAGAAGAGTATATGGTAATATCATGAAGTATATGAAAATGGCTTTATCAGCTTCATTTGGCGATGTGTTTAGTGTCTTTTTGGCTAGTATTTGTTTGCCATTTTTACCAATGATTCCGATTCAATTTTTGCTTCAGGATTTACTTTATGACACTTCTCAAATAGCTATTCCTTTTGATAATGTTGATGAAGATTTTTTAATTAAACCTCACAAATGGGATACAAGTGATTTAAAAGATTTTATGAATGTTATGGGAATTACTGCTTCAGTTATTGATTTGATTGCTTTTGCAGTATTCTGGTTCTTGCTTGGATATAATACGGTGGAAAAAACAGTTGCCTTCCAAACAGCTTGGTTTATTGAAGGTGTTATTTCTCAAACAATGATTGTTCATTTTATTAGAACAGAGAAAATTCCTTTTGTTGAATCAATTGCAAATAAATGGTTACTTCTTTCAACATCACTTTGTATTATTGCTTCAATGATTTTACCTTTGCTACTAAAGGGTGTTAAAGATTTTCATTTTACAGCTTTACCTTTTGCGTTTTATATGTATGTAATTATTTTAATGATTTTGTATGCTATATTAACAGAATTTGTGAAACATTATTACATAAAAAAACATCACAGATGGTTATAAGTATAGGCTTTGGCTTATGCTTTTTTTGTTTTTAAATATTTTAATTGTTTTTCCTTATACTTTTTTTAACTTGCTACTCATATGAATTTTTCAATATTGATGGGCTGATTTTCAATTTAAGTTAACAATTTTTAAATTAGTTTCTTTTTAACTGAAAATATAGTATAATACCTATGGAAAAACGGGTGATTTTATGAAGTTAATTGTTGGCTTGGGTAATCCTGGCAAAGAGTATGAAAACACAAGACATAATGCAGGTTTTAAGTTTATTGATAAATACGCTAAATATAAAAATTTAACTTTTAATAAAGAAAAATTTGGTGGCCTATATACAGAGTTTATGAATAATGGTGAAAAAATTATCTTGTTAAAACCGCAAAAATTTATGAATTTATCAGGTGAGGTTGTTTTTGAATTTTATAAATTTTATAAAATCAATGTTAATGATATATTGATTATATGTGATGATTTAGATACACCTCTTGGAAAATTAAAATTAAAATACAAAGGTTCTCCAGCTGGTCATAATGGCCTTAAAAATATTGAAAATCATCTTAAAACAAATGAATATAAGAGAATTAAAATAGGAATTTCAGAGGTTTCTGGAGATGATAGAATAGATTACGTTATTGGCAAAATGCCTAAAGAGGAACTTAATGTTTTAGAAAAGGTTACTGATAGATCACCAGAGATACTTGATGATTATTTGAATATGTCATTTGATAATTTAATGAATAAATATAATCAAAGGGGGTAGTTACTTTGAGTTTTTTGGATAATATATTTAAAAAAGATGCTCATGAGATAGTTGGCTTGAATAATGAATTAAAAAGCATATATATTTATAATAAGTTTAAAACTAAAAATAAATCAATACTTTTAGTTACTTCTAATTTACATGAGGCTGAACAACTATATAGTAGCCTTACTCACCATACTGATAAAGTATGGCTTTTTCCGATGGATGATTTTATTACTTCAGTAGCGGTTGCGACTTCTCCAGAATTAAAAGTTACTAGATTAGAAACTTTAAATAATATTATTAATGAAGATAAAGTAATTGTTATTACTAATCTTATGGGATATTTAAGATATTTACCTAGTAAGGATTTATTTAAAGAAAGTCATATTACTTTAAAAAAGAAAGAGGTATACAATATTGACAATATTGTGGAAAAGTTATTTTCTTTGGGTTACAAAAGAGAAGTTACAGTTAATATGACTGGAGAAATTGCGACTAGAGGATTTGTTTTAGATATATTTCCAATTAATTGTGATAATCCTGTCCGTATTGAATTTTGGGGAGATGAGATTGATAGTATTAAGTCCTTCAATGTTGATACCCAAATGACTACTGATAAATTGGAACAAATAACAATTAATCCTAATACGGAAACTTTATTTAAAAATCATAAATTTGGCGCAGCTCACGATGAGTTAAAAAACGAAGATGGAACTGTTAATATTGCTGGTTATTTGAATAATCCTCAGATAATTTTTAATAATTATCAAGCTTTATATGCAAATTATGCTTTACTTGTTGATGAGATTACTAATTATAATAAGGGAATAGAGAAAAACATAAAATATATGTTTAATCTTGATGAACTATTACCAAGTGATTTAATAGTTTTTGAAGAGTTGGATGAACTATCTTTGAATATTAAAGATAGGTTAATATATAAAAAGGTGAATGTTGAGTTTTTTCCAAAGGACTCAAAAGATATAAATAAACGATTAAATGAATATTTAAAACTTAGAAAAACAGTTATTATTTGTTTATCTACTAGGTACCAAGTTAATCATTTAATAGAATTTTTAGGTAATGATAAGGTAACTTATACGAATGAAGATAACATTTTTTCTGATAGAATAAATGTTATTGTTAAAAACTTAAATGATGGTTTTCAAACAGAAGAATATGTTGTAATTACTGAGTCTGAACTTTATGGTAAAAAAAGTGAAAGCAATTATAAAACTAAATTTAAATATGGTACTAGAATAAAAGATATAACTAAATTAAACATTGGTGATTTTGTTGTTCATGGTTCTTATGGTATTGGTAGATATGTTGGGCTTAAAACTATTGTTAAAAATGGACTAAAAAAAGATTATTTAACGATTGTTTATCGTGATGAAGATAAATTATATATTCCTGTTGAGAAGATAGATTTAATTACTAAATATTCATCTGGTGATGGAATGCAGCCAAAATTAAGTAAACTTGGAAGTTCTGATTGGCAGAAAACAAAAGCTAGAGCTAGAAAACATGCGGAAGATATTGCTGAAGATTTACTTAAAGTTTATGCAATTAGAGAATCAAAGAAAGGATTTGCTTTTGATAAGGATGGGAAAGAACAAATAGAATTTGAGAAAGAATTTAAGTATACAGAGACAGCTGACCAGCTTAGGGTAACAGAAGAGATAAAAAAAGAGATGGAATCTGATAAGCCGATGGACAGATTGCTTTGTGGCGATGTTGGCTATGGTAAAACAGAAGTTGCTTTTAGGGCGATATTTAAGGCAATTATTTCTGGCAAACAAGCCGCTATTTTATGTCCTACAACAATTCTTTCTAATCAACATTATAAAAATGCTTTAGAACGTTTTAAAAATTTTCCTGTGGATATTGCTCTTTTAAACCGATTTGTTTCTAAAAAAGATATTGGTGAAACTTTAGATAAGCTTAAAAAAGGGCAAATTGATTTATTGATTGGAACTCACAGAATATTAAGCGATGATGTGGAGTTTAAAAATTTGGGTTTGCTTGTTATTGATGAGGAACAAAGATTTGGGGTAAAACATAAAGAAAAAATTAAAAAATATAAAAATAATATTGATGTTTTAACTTTATCGGCAACCCCTATTCCAAGAACATTACAAATGTCAATGGCTGGTATTAGGAGTTTATCTTTGATTGAAACGCCTCCTAAGGATCGATATCCAATTCAGACATATGTTCTTCCAGAAAATGCTCAAATAATTAAAGATGCTGTTTTAAAAGAATTAGCTAGAGGCGGACAAACTTTTATTTTATATAATAATGTACAAAATATTGAAAGTAAAAAAGTTGAACTTGAAAGATTAATTCCTACGGCTAAAATTGGGGTGGCTCATGGTCAAATGACTAAGGATAAACTTGAAATGGTCATGCTTGATTTTATAGATAAAAAATATGATGTGCTTTTATGCACTACTATTATAGAGACTGGTATAGATATTGAATCGGCTAATACTTTAATTATTATTGATGCAGATCATTTTGGATTGTCACAACTTTATCAAATTAGGGGACGTATTGGTAGAAGTAATAAAATTGCATATTGCTTTTTGATGTATGATAATAAGAAAATATTATCGGAAATAGCTACTAAGAGGTTAAAAGTTATTAAAGATTTTACAGAACTTGGTAGTGGATTTGCAATTGCAATGCGTGATTTATCAATAAGAGGAGCTGGAGATTTACTTGGTAGTGAACAAGCTGGATTTATTGATAGTATTGGTGTTGAATTGTTTATGCAGATGGTTAATGAAGAAATTAACAAGCTACAAGGTAAAGAAATTATACCGGAAGATACTAATAATAAATTACCTCTTATCGATGTTGAAACTTCTATTGATGACAATTATGTTAGTGATGAAGAGTTAAAAATTGAAATACACAAGAAAATTGCTTCTATTTCTTCCTATGAATCTTTGAAAAACGTTAAAAATGAACTTGAAGATAGGTTTGGAAAGTTATCTGATGATTTAATTATTTATATGCATGAAGAATTATTTGAAAGAATGGCTGATAAGATTAATATTAGAAAAATTAAACAAACTAAAAATTCAGTTGAAATTATGCTTGATAAATCATTAACTAATAGTTTAGATGGAGAAAAATTATTTTATGAAGTTTCTATGTTATCACGAATGTTTAGATTTAGTATGAATTCTGGCAATTTGACAATTACTTTAGATACTGTTAAGCTAGATAAACATTTTATTTATTATTTGCTTGATTTACTTAAGATTATTGATAAATGTAGAAAGAAGGAGATAAAGTGACTTTTCCTAAATATAGTAAAGAAAATGAAATCGATTTAAATAAGGTTATAAAAGTTAAATATAAAAACTGTCAGCCTTATAAAAAAATGAAATTATTTACGAATGATATTAAATTGGCTTTAATTTCTTCTTCTTCATTTTTATTACTTTCTCAAGTTCAACCTGAATTTGCTACTACTTATTATGTAATTGCTGGCAGTCTTCTTATTTATTCTTTTGCCAATCTTTATTCACATAAGGCAAACAACAATAAGATTAAAAAAATAAATAAAAAAAAATTCACTATTAAATGAGGATTAATAAATATATTTGAAAATAGATAAAGGAACTGTTTTTTGGCAGTTCCTTTTATATTTTGGTAAATTTTTCATCTAATATTGAATATAAATATATTTTTGTTTCTTTATTTGTTATATTTTCTATATACTTTTTATAGCCTTGTAGTTGTTTTAAATATTCTTTGTCTTCGGTATGTTTAAGTTTATAATCAACTATTATATTTTCTTTTTCTTTTATTAAAAGCAAATCTATTATTCCGTGATATTCTTTTTCGTCAGTATAAATAAACTCATATTCTTTATATATTTCAAGGGCGTTTTTTAAAATGCCGCTATTTATAAATGCCATTACTTTTTCTTTTTCAAAGTTGTTTAATGAGGATACGTTTGGATTAGAAAAATCTATGTTTTCAAATATACTGTGCATTCTAAGACCCAATTCAATATTTGCTTTTTCTTCTTTGGTATATAGCTTATGAGTTACTTTAGAGAAATGTGATTTATTTATTATCTGTTTTTCAATATTGATTTCCTTAACATCTAATTTTTTATTTGTTTTAGAAATATAGTTGCTTGTTTTTGATAAATTGTAATTTTTTGTTAAATCTATTTTAGTTAAATCTATTTTTACTATATATTTTTCAAGTGATTTATAAATTGAATTTAAAATATCTTGAAATGATTTGTATTTCAATCTAGTATAGTTTAATACTATACCTTCCTGTTTTTCTGTTAATTCCTCTTGCATGTTTGTTATTAAAATCATTTTTTCTCTGGCTCTTGTTAAAGCAACATAAAAAAGTCTTATTCTTTCAGATATTTCTTCTTGCATATAATTATTTTTTAATAAGGTTTTTAAAATTGTTGTTTTTGGTGTTTCCTCAAAATATGGTGAAATTATTCCATACTTTTCTGAAAAATAAAATAGGCTTTTTAAATCTGCATCATTAAAATTTTTAGATAGACCACTAAAATAGCATATTGGAAATTCTAGCCCTTTTGAAGCATGAATTGTCATTATTTTAACTGAATTAGATTCTTCTTTATTTAAGGATAATTTTATATCAAGACCTGTTTCTAATACTTCTGATAGATAGTTATAAAAATCAATTGGTTGATAGGCTAATTTATCACAGTCTTTAGCTATTTTTAATAGTGAATCTATAACGGTTGTTCGTTGATTAATATTTCCTACTTTAAGCATTTTCATATATATATCAAATGTATCAATTATTTCGTATAATAACATCTCATTGGTTTTTGTTTTTATATTTTCTTTTAATTTGTTGCATTTTTGACAGATAATATTATCTTCAAAATTACCATTTATTATTTCAAATATTTCATTATCCTTTATTTCAAACAAATAACTTCTTGCTAAGGATACAAATGAATATTTGAATTTTTCGTCTTTTTTGTTAGATAAAATTAAGTTATATATATGTTTAAATAAAATGATTTCATCTGAATTGTTAATGGCTTTATCTCGATATATGGTTATAGGGATGTTTAAGTATTCAAATATTTTTTTATATAGTTCAAAAGATGTAGAACGGTCTATTAGTATAGCTATATCTTTATAATTAAGTTTATTTTTATTTCCTGTTTCTTTATCCATTATTTCATAATTATTTATTTTCTTTTTTATGTCACTAGCGATAGTAAATATTTCTATTTCCTCTTTTGAAAATTGGCTTCCTTTAGCCACTTCATAATTTAATATTTCCATGTTATAATTTTCTTTGTTTATTTTATTATATGAAGTATTACCAAATATCATTTGATGAGATGTCTGATAATCAGCACCACCTATATCAAAGTCCATTATTTGATTAAACATTTTATTTATATTATCTAAGACTTCATTTCTTGAACGGAAATTTTTATTTAAATCTATTTTTATACCGCCTATATTTTTTGAGTAATTTTCGTATTTATTTTTAAAAAGTAGGGGATTTGTGTGTCTAAAACGATATATTGATTGCTTTATATCGCCGACCATATATATGTTGTTTTTTTCAATATATGATATAAATTTTTCTTGAATATCATTTGTATCTTGATATTCATCAATAAGAATTTCAGAATATTTTTCCTTTAAACTATTTGCTATTGATTTGTTTTCTTTTAATAAATTTATGGCCATTCGTGATATATCAGTAAATTCAAAAGTATTTTTTTCATTTTTGAATTTTAATACTTCTTCATCTAATTTTAAAATTATTTTAACTATTATATCAACATAATCTTTTGTTTGGTATAAGCTTTTTTTTATGCTTTCTTCATCTTGATAGCAAAAAAGTTTTTGAAGTTCTTTGATGGTAGAAGTTAATTGTTTTTTTATTTGTTTGGCTTCTTCCTCACTATTTTTTGGTAAACTTGGAAGACGATCGGGAAAATTGATTTTTATATCATCATATTTTTCAGATGTTAGTATCATATTTAGCGAGGTGGTTAATTTATTTATATAGTTTTCTTCAGTATAAAAACTTAGTGAGTGTATTAGTTCTTTAATTTCATGTTTTTTTTCGTTTATAAGTTTGTAATATTCTTCTAAATAATAATTTATTTTTTCAACACTATAATACTGATTAAGGTAGTTTTCTAAAAACTCTTTTTTATTATATAAATTATCTAATGAACTGTTTAGATGCATTATATTATTCTTAATTGTTTGATCATCTTTTAAGGTGAATTTTTCAATAAGATTTAAAAAATCTTTGTTTTCTTCTTGATAATATTTATCAAATATTTTATCTAAAATATGTTTTTTTTGTAATTTTATAATGCTTTCGCTGACGATGGAAATATCAGGTGATATGTTCAGCAAATGACTATATTTTTTTACTAATGAAAGGGCGTAAGCGTCAAATGTTGTTATATCTGCTATATCAACTTTAGGCAATTCACTTTGTAAATTTTCTTTTATTATTTTATTTTTTATACGTTGTTTCATTTCAGCAGCGGCGGCATTTGTAAAGGTTAAGATGAGTAGGGTATCTAATGATATTCCTTGTTTTAATTTAGTTATTACACGCTCTGATAAAACAGCTGTTTTTCCTGACCCAGCTCCTGCTGAAACGATGATATTTTGACCTGTCTTATTGATAGCTTCTGTTTGTTCTTTAGTCCAATTTGGCATTTTCTTCACCTCCTAAAATATCTTCAAATTTGGTGTTTTTTAAGTCTTTGACATTTTCTTCTTTGACAAAGCAAAGATCTTTAAATGGACAATTTTTGCAGCTAATGTCTTTTTCAATTCTTTTTGGTTCGATTTTAAAATCAGCTTTTAAAATTTTATCAATTGTATTATCCAAGTTTTTTTCAACCAATTCTTTGATATAGTTTATTTCATTTTTGCTAATTATTTTGGTATATGATGAAAATCCATTTTTTGTTTGTTTCATTGAACTTATTATTTCACTATTTTGATATGTTTCATCTATTTGACTAATTATGTTTTCATCACCGATAGTATATCCATTTAATTTTAAATTGTTTTTATTTTGTTTTTCATAATCAGTTTCATCTAAAGATGGTTTAGTTAATATTTTTTGAAGATAGAAACCATCAACAGAATATTTAGGACCTAGACCTTTTTGAATTAAATATATATATGTTGGTAATTGCATATTTAATCCATAATTAATATTGTCTAAGTTTGTTTTGATATCACCAGTTTTATAATCAATTATTATACAGTTTATATTATCTTTTTGAATATAGTTTAACTTATCTATTATTCCTGTAAATGTAATTTTTATTTCTTTTGATTTATTAATTTCTATTTTCTTTTCTGTTAAATGACTGCTGTAGGTGGTGTGCGTTTCTTGCCATTTTATAACATCGATGTCATTTTTTAAAATGGAAAATAGTTTATTTATATAAAATTTTTCTTTTGCATTTAAGTTTTTATTTTTTAAATATGAATAATATTCTTTTTCTAAGTCAAATTCTTTTTCATACATTTTGGATAAACAAAAGTGAAATAAGTTTCCAATTAATATAGGAAATGTTTCTTCATATGGCTCTAATTTTAATATGTTTTTAGCATAAAATTTAAATGGGCATAGGGCATAATTATTTAATGATGTATATGATAGTGTTAAATGATTTTTTAAATATTTTTTTAAGCTTTCGGTGTTTATTTGAGTATAATTGTTACTATAATTTAAAAAATCTGTGTTTTGATAATTACTATACAATATATCTAAGGCAGAATCTTTTTCGTTATAATTAAAGTAATCATCTAATTTTTGAACTAAGGAAAATTTGTTGTAATTATTAGAACAGTTATATTTTTTTTGATAGTCTTTAATTGTGCTTAAATTAAGTTCACTTATAATAGAAGAGGGATAATAGGTTTTAAATAAATCTTTTAGCTTATATGATATGGTTAAATTGGGGATTGATTTAATTAAAAATTTTATTTTATCTTTTTCTATTTTGTTTTTATCCGTGGATGTTAATGCATCTATTTTTATTTTTTCTTTATCACTTATTATATCATCATCTTTATATATGTGTGGAATAACCCCTTCATTTAGGCCTGCTATATAATAGTAATTATTCGGATTATTTATCTCATTTATGCTTATTATTTGAACAGCGTTTGAAACAGTTTCTTTGTCTAATGATATTGTTTTTAATTCGTTTTTGATAATTTCAATTGAAACTTCATCAAGAGGATCTGGTAGGTTTAACTTATTTAATTTATCAATTATTTTGTTTTTTATATCACCATTTTCTATATTTTCTAAAGTTTCTTGAATTGAGAGATCTTTTTTTAAACTGTTTAAGAAGTGTTGAACTTCTTGCGTGCTATAACAATTATTTGCCTTTTCTAAATTAAATGGAATTTTAAATAAATTGAATATTCTTATAAACTCGCTTTTATAGTCATCAGTAATTCCTGCTATAAAAATATTATTTATATTTACTTTTTTTAATTTTTCTATTATATCCTCAGCGATAAATGTTAATTCATCCGTTTGAGTTTGAAATTCATAAACTTTTGGAGTATAGCTACCGCAACTATTTTCTAAGAATTTTACATTTTTTATTTCTTTTAAGATATATGGTTCAATGTCTGTGTAAGCCACGGTTATATCGTGGTATTTTTCTTTAAAAAGTGGGTTTTCTTCAATCATGGCGTTTTCTTTTAAATAAGCATAGTATGGAGTTATAATTTCTGATTTTAAATGTATATTTTGAAGATATTTTTTGGCTGTTCCATAGTTTAAATTAAATTTTTTCATTAATAAATATAAACTTTTTGGATTTATTTTACCATAATAGTTATCTATAAATTCTTCTTTGTTTATTATTTTTAGGTTACATAATTTTTTTTCTGTGGAATATTTTTTTAATATTTCTTTTTTTAAATAATTAGGCGCTATTAATAATTGTTGTTTCATTTTATCACCACTTTCTATTTAATTATAACATTAGAATAGAGAAAAAGTATAAAGTTTTTTCTTTATACTTAATTATTCATTGTCGATTGCAAGAAGCATCTTGATATCTTCCTCGGTAAGCTTTGAAAATTGATTTTCGGTATGTTTTTCATTATCAATAAGCATTTCAGCTAATTTTCTTTTTTTGTTTTGTAATTCTAGAATTTTTTCTTCAATGGTTCCTTTGGTAATTAATCTAATTACTTCAACGGTATTTTTTTGACCTATGCGATGCGCTCTATCTGTTGCCTGATTTTCTACTTGGGGATTCCACCATAAATCTAAATGAATAACAACTGTGGCTGAGGTTAGATTTAAACCAGTTCCTCCAGCTTTTAGGGTTATGATAAATGCATCGGTAGTATCTTTGTTAAATTTTTCAACTAATTCCATGCGTTTTTTTGATGATATAGTTCCATCTATATAATATGTGGTTATTCCTTTTTTATTTAATTTGGGAATTATTAACTCTAAAGCTTTTCGATATGTTGTAAATATTAACATTTTATGTCCATTTTGTTTTGCTTCAGAGGCTATTTTTAATAGTTCATTTATTTTCGAACTTTCACCTTTATAATTTTCAAATTCTAAGGCTGGAGATATACATATTTGTCTTAATTTTGTTAGTAATTGCAATATTTTTAGTTTTGATTTAGTAAATCCTTCTTGTGCTATCATTTCATCAAGTGTTTCTTTTGTTTTTTCGACTTCGGCGGCATATATTTTCTTTTGTTTACTTTCTAAGTCAACATATATATTGTTTTCTATTTTAGCAGGTAGATCTTTAACAACATCTTTTTTCTTTCTCCTTAATATAAAATACTGTATTTGTTTATTTAATCTATCCATAACTTCTTTATTTTCAATATTTTTAATACTATATTTATTTTGAAATTTTTCTTTTCCTGCGAGATATCCTGGCATTATGAAGTCAAATATACTCCAAAGTTCCATTAAACTATTTTCTATTGGTGTTCCTGTTAAAGAAATCTTTACATTACTTTTTAATTTTTTGATTGCTTTTGAAATTCCAGTGTTGGGATTTTTGATGTTTTGTGCTTCATCTATGGCTATTAAATCAAAACTTATTTTTTGATATTTTTCTAAATCATTTCTAATTAATCCATAGGATGTTATTAAAATATTTGTATTATTTAAATTATTTAATTCATTTTGTCTTATTATTTTATTTTCGGCGATAACTTTATAATTTAGTTCTGATCCAAATTTATCAAATTCTTTTTTCCAGTTATATATTAAAGAAGTTGGCGCTACTATGAGAATTTTAGCATTTTTGTTTTCTTTAATTATCAATTTTATCAAGTATATTAATTGAATTGATTTTCCAAGGCCCATTTCATCTGCCAAAATACAGCCAAAACCTGTTTTGTATATATTATAAAGCCATTTTACACCAATTAGTTGGTAATCTCTTAATATTTTTAATTCTTCCTTTGGAAGGGGAATTTCTTTATCCTTATATGCTTTGAAATTTCTTATTAGTTCATTAAAAGCATCGTTTGTTTTAAGAATGTCTTGATAGTTTTCTTTTAGGCTATCAAGATATATAGCACGGTATCTTGGTATTTGTCCTTCGCCTTTTTGAAGTTGTTTATTTTCTATATTTATGATTTGCGTTAATGATTCTAACTTTTTGATATTTTCATCGGTGTTTAAATCAATTATGTTTCCATTTTTTAATTTATAATAATGTTTTTTTTCTCTTAGAGAAGATAAAACGCTGGGTATTTCAGATTGTTCAATATTATCTAAATTAAAGTTATATGAAAGTATTCCATTTTGTCCTATTTTAAATGTAACGTTGGTGGCTGTTTTTTTAATAATTTTTGTTTCTTTTATCTTTTGTGATGTAAATACTTCATAATCTTTACTTATTTCATAAATTCCCATTTCTAAAAATTTTCCTATTTCATCTGTTTTATCTAGAATAAATGAATTGGCATTTACTTTAAACTTATATTTTGCTAATTTTGCTATTAAAATATTTTCATATTCGCTGTCCCGAACAATAGAAGGTGTTTTGTCAAAGTAATTTACTTCTTTTCCATAATTTAATTTTACTTCACATTTGATTGAATTATAATAAAAATCAAAATATAATTTTGCACATGGTTTGGTAGGTATAGTTATTTCGGTTATGCTTTCATCTAACTTGATTTTTTCTTTTAATTTTGAGAGTAATCCACCGGTAAATTTTCCTAATTCTTTTTGTGAAAACATAAATTTATCTATTTTATTTTCTTTAAAAATGGTATAAAGTTTAAATAAATTTTTATCTAATTTATATAGTGTTTTTTTGTCATATATAAATGATGCGGTTTCGGTTAATTGTTTAAATAAAGAGATATTTTTTATTGATAAAAGATAATTTTCATTTTCTTTAGTAAGTTCTATGTCAAAGGGATTTTCTTCTTTATAGCCATTATATTGATTTCCATCCATTGTAAATTGTTTATTCTTTAATGTTTCCATAAAGGTGTTTAGGTATTTTTCTGTTATTATACATTCATAATTTCCAATTTGGTAGAGATTAATGTTATAGTCTAAAATTTGTTTGTCAATTTTATCAAAATAATTTTGCTGTGGATCATAGGTGAATTTTGTGGATATTTTGTATGGTTCGCTTTTACTATAAGCTCTCATAAAGTTGCGGTATTTATTATTTAGCGTATACATTTTATCTATTCCTATTTTATAATTTACTTTTATATAATTTCCTTGGTAATAGCTTTCTTTTTTTTCAAGATCAACGTCTAAAAATACTTGCTTTTTAATTATGTTTGTTTTTGAATCATAAAAACTGTCTAAAATCTTTTTGCCTAAAGCAAGTTGGTAAGTTATTGGATTTATTGTTTCACCATTAAAAAGAGCATCTTCGTATTTTAATATACATGCGGCGATGTGTTTGCATGTATCCATTTTTTGATATTCTGGACAAGTACATGTATATTTTTCTAAATTTTTATTTTCTTTGTCGACTGTTATTTTTACAGTGTAATTTCTATCAATTTTTTCTGATTGTATTTGAAATTTAGCGTCTCTATATTTTTCTATATCCTCGGTTTCAATTATTTTTATTTTGTTTGCTTGATAATTTAATCCTCGCATGAAATTTGTTGTTCCACATATTTTAATTATTTTATCATATAACTTCACGCTACCACCTCAAGCATATATATTACTATTTTTTCATTTAAATAACAAGGGTAATTATTATGCCTATACTTTGTAGAAGCTTTGTCATAGTATATTGCGGGGGGGATAATAGATGAACGACTATTTTCAAGGATTTTCAAATGCTTTTATGATGAAATATCCAAGTGATTTAAATGATTCAAATTATCAAAATACACTTAATGAACATAATATTTTGAAAGAAAAACTTAATAAACAAGCTGGTGACAATATGAATTTTAATAAATGTAATTTTAATAGTAGTACTAAACCGGCTCAACTATACGATGTTTATAATGGCTTTATAAGAGGTAATATGTTTCCAAATTTATTTAATCAATATAAAATTTCTAGGCCTTTTGATATTAGACCTTTAAATGAACAAGCAGAACTTTTAACTAAGGTTGATGCTTATACGTTTGCAGCTCATGATGTTAATTTATATTTGGATACACATCCTGATGACAAAGAGATGATTGAACTTTTTAATCAATATAGTGGGGATGCAAAAACTGCTAGAGATGAATTTGAAAATAAATTTGGTCCTCTTTTGGTAAATTCTAAAGAGGGGTTTCCTTGGGCTTGGAACAATAGACCTTGGCCATGGGAAAATTAGGAGGTTTTTATGTGGAAATATGAAAAAAAATTGCAATATCCGGTAAATATTAAAAAAAGAGATTTAAATCTGGCTAAATGTATACTTGTTCAGTATGGAGGACCAGCTGGGGAATTAGCTGCTGCTTGGCAATATCTTGATCAACGTTATAATATGCCTGATGACAGAGGAAAGGCTTTACTTACAGATATTGGAACTGAAGAACTTGCTCACGTAGAGATTATATGTGCTATGATATATCAACTTATGAAAGGGGCTAGTAAGGAAGAAATTAAAAAAGCTGGATTAGATGGTATGTATGCTCAGTTTGGAAATGATTTATTTCCTGCTGATGCCTTTGGCAATCCTTTTAACATGAGTTATATTAAGGTATCTGGCGATTATATTGCTGATTTAGAAAGTAATATGGGGGCAGAGCAACGAGCTAGAGCAACGTATGAACATTTAATGGACCTGACAGATGACGCTGACGTGCTTGGACCACTTTCATTTTTAAGACAACGCGAAATAGTTCATTATCAAAGATTTAAAGAGCTTAGAGATTATTATTTGAGTTTTAGAAAATAAATTTTATTAAAATGACTTAATGGTCATTTTTTTGTATTGTTTTTTTATTTTTTCTAATAATAATTATAGGTGATATAATGAAGAAATTGGTTTTTTTGTTACTTATTTTGATAGTTGGCTGTACGAATAAATTAGAAATTGATGATAATATTACAGAAATTAAATATAATAATTACTATATTTCTAAGTATGATTTTTATAAGGTTAAAAAAATGATTAATAAAAAATTTAAAAAAAACAGTAAAAGAAAGTTGAGTGATAAATTAACTATTAAGACTAATAAGAATATATATTATTTTTCTTTAGATGATAATTTTATTGAATATAATGGAAAAATTGCAGAAAATAATAGATTGAATAGTTTTTTAAAGGATCTTTCTTTCAAATATATTAGTAATGATTTTTATACTGTTCAATATGTTAAAAAATATGAGACAAGTAAACAGGATAAATTTATATCAATTGATAAAAATTCCAATTATATTATTTTTGATTTTAATGATGATATTTATGATTTTAAAATTTATGAAATTGAAAAAAATGGTGATAATTTTAGCGATGTAAATTTAATTTATGATGATAAAAGTAGTAATAGAGTAATAATTAGAAAAACTGTTAACTATAATATTCCAGATATTAGAATTTCTTTTAAAAATAAATATGGTTATACTTTTTCTATTATTCCTTGTTATAGAGAAAATATAGAATTTGATACAAAAGTATATAAAAAAATCGCTTCTTAAGCGGTTTTTTTGTATTCATGTTTTTTTCTTTCATTTGTGTTTAATATTTTTTTTCTCAAGCGATAAGATGCTGGGGTTACTTCAACTAATTCATCTTCATTAATATAATCTAAGCATACTTCTAGGCTCATTTCTCTAGGTCTTTTTAGAACTACTGTGTGATCTTTATTGGCACTTCTTGTGTTTGTTAGCTGTTTACCTTTAGTAACATTAACGGCTAAGTCATTTTCATGGTTGTTTTCACCAACAATCATTCCTTCATAAACATCCGTTCCTGGGGCTACAAACATAACACCTCTATCCTCTAATGATCCTAGGGCATAGGCTGTTGCTTTTCCGTTATCAATTGATACTAAAACGCCGGCTTTTCTTTCACCTATATTACTATTTGACATTTTTTCATATGATTTAAAGGCATGTGATAAAATTCCATATCCCTTAGTTAATGTCATAAATTCTGTTGTAAAACCAATTAATCCTCTTGATGGTATTGTATATAATAGTTTTGTTTGATTATCAAATGGTTGCATATTTTCCATATTACCACCACGGTTTCCTAAAGCTTCAATTACAGATCCTACATATTCTTCTGGAACTTCTATTTCAACATCTTCATATGGTTCACATTTTACGCCATCAATTTCTTTAATTATAATTTGAGGCTTTGATACTTGCAATTCATAACCTTCACGGCGCATTGTTTCAATTAATATTGATAAATGCAATTCACCACGACCAGAAACCATCCATGATTCTGAATCTATTTGTTTTACTTTTAAAGAAACATCTTTATCGGTTTCTTTCATTAATCTTTCTTCTATTTGTCTTGCTGTTAAAAATTTTCCTTCTCTACCATTGAATGGACTTGTATTGACTCCAAAGGCCATTTGTAATGTTGGTTCATCTATACGTAATTTTGGCAAGGCTTCTTCGTGACCTACTTCACAAACAGTTTCTCCTACTGAAATGTCTGGCAAACCAGCTATAGCAACTATATCTCCAGCGTGAGCTTCATTAACTTCTATTTTGTTTAATCCTAAATATCCAAATATTTTTTGTATTCTAAATTGCTTAATGCTGCCATCTAATCTCATGCATGAAACGTTGGAATTTACTTTTATATGACCTCTCTTAACTACGCCTATTCCAATACGGCCAACAAAATCATTATAATCTAAAAGGGCTGGTTGGAATTGAAATGGCCCATTTTCGTCAACGTTTGGTTCTGGAATGTTTTCTATAACCGCATCTAAAATTGGATCCATTGTTTTTTCTTGCGTTTGAATATCTGGACTTGTACTTGAAGTTCCATTTATAGCTGAAGCATATAAAACAGGGAAATCTAACTGTTCTATTGATGCGCCTAATTCAATAAATAAATCCATTACTTCATCAACTACTGCTTGTGGTCTTGCTGCTGGTTTATCAATTTTATTAACAACAACTATAGGAGTTACACCAGCGGCTAGAGCTTTTTTTAAAACAAATCTTGTTTGAGGCATTGTTCCTTCATAAGCATCTACTACTAATAAAACTCCGTCAACCATGTTCATGATTCTTTCTACTTCTCCACCAAAATCGGCGTGGCCTGGTGTATCTAATATGTTTATTCTATAGCCTTTATATTTGATGGCGGTTGTTTTAGCTAAAATTGTGATTCCTCTTTCTCTTTCTATATCATTTGAATCCATTGCTCTTACTTGTACTTCTTCGTTTTCTCTAAATGTTCCGGATTGTTTTAATAATTGATCTACCAATGTTGTTTTGCCGTGGTCAACATGGGCGATTATTGCAATATTTCTTTCTTTCATAATTACTACCTCTTTTCGCACTAGGCTTAATTATAGCACTTATAGTTTTGGTTGTAAACCTTTTTTAGGTAAGAAAAAAGTAAGATAATTTATTATCTTACGGTGTTCATTATTAAGTCACAATGCAATTATTTACAAAAATTGTTTTAGTTACCTTTAATATTAAAATAGTTTTTTAATATATAATCAATTGTGATTTTGACATCAGGAAACACAGACATTTCTTCTAATTCAGCTCTGGAAAACCATCCTATTGCGGTACTTTCAGTACTCATTTTTAGTTCAGCATTAGGATTATTTGGCACACCAACATATATTATATCAATATGTCTATCACCATTTTCTTTCCGATTACACTGAATACCTAATGGTCTTATCAAGTCATCTTCTCTTGGAAAATGCTCCCCTAATAAAGTTATTTTTAAGCCTGTTTCCTCATAAACTTCTCTAATAGCTGTTTCTTCAGGGATTTCATTTTCTTCTATGTGCCCACCAGGTTGGATCCATTTATTAAAAATTGCATGTTTAACTAATAAAACTTTTTTGTTATCTGGATTAATTACAAATGCAGAGGCACAAAAGTGTCTTTTCATATTATCACCAATTGTTAGTATAGCAAAATAAATATTATAATACTAGTTTAAAACGTCATAACTTTTCTTGTTGACATTTTTTTCGTAAATTTCTAGGTTTTCTTTCAAATCTATGGTTGCTAAAATTATGTTTTCTATTTTTTTACCTTTTATTTTTAATTCATGCTTTAACCATTGCTCGTCTTTATGCATAACTTTTAAAGATTCTACTATTATTTTACCGTCAACTATTATATTTGCACATAATCCTGATTTTGTTTTTTGAATTTTTAAATCTTTATTATTTGGTGTTTGATAATCAGGTTTTAGTAGAAAGCTTATTTTTCCGTTTGCTTCCATTAAAGCGTAGTCTATTTCTGATAAATCAAAATAACCATTAATTCGGCATTCTTCTAAAAGGTCATTTATATCAAATTTTGTTTTTTTTAAATTTTTATATAAAACTTTGCCATCTTCTATTAGTATTGTTGGGTCCCCTATAAAAAATTTCCTTGCTTTTAAGCTTTTTAATGTTAGTATGGAAACTAGGTAGGCTACTAAACCAAATACTATTACAGCTATTATTCCATGAAGATATTCTGATTTTAGGTTTATAGACATTTCGGCGGCAAAATTGCCAATTGATATTCCTATTACATAATCAAATAAACTAAACTGTGATACTTGTTTTTTACCAATCATTTTTGTAGTAAAAAATAATGTTATTAATGACAATAAACATCTTAGAATAACGTCTAAAATTTCAATTATTTCTTTTTCCATAATATCACCATTTTTATTATGATATTAAAAAAAATAATTATGTATAATAATTATTTTTCTTTATGTTTTCGGTGCATATGAGCTTTGTCAACAACTATATCTGTTTTTAATACAAAGGTTACAACAATTATGGTTAATACCGCATATATGACATAACCAACTTTTTGATCGTGTAGAACATATATAATTGATGCGGCTGCGAACAGTATATCAATAGCATAAATAATAAGGACTGTTGTCTTGTGAGAAAAGTTTTTATTAAGTAATTGATGATGAAGATGTGATTTGTCTGGGTGGGAAATTTTTTCTCCTTTTAATAATCTTCTTATTATAGCAAATACTGTGTCTAATATTGGAATTGCTAGTATAAGTAGGGGAATTATTAATGATGTTAGAGTAACACTTTTAAATCCTAACAAAGCTATTACGGCTATCATAAATCCCATGAAAAGTGATCCTGAGTCTCCAGCAAAGATAGAGGCTGGATGGAAATTATGAACTAAAAAGCCTAAAACTGAACCAAGCATTATGAATGTTAGGACAAAATCTAAACCCATTTTACCCATGATAATTGATATTATTCCAATGGTTGCAAAATAAATAGCACTTATTCCGGC
Source organism: uncultured Bacilli bacterium (assembly GCA_934183155.1). Classification (GTDB taxonomy): domain Bacteria; phylum Bacillota_I; class Bacilli_A; order RF39; family UBA660; genus Coprosoma. The sequence goes on from CAKPSB010000006.1 coordinate 71,692, forward strand.
TGCTAGTCCATCTAATCCATCAATTAGATTTATGCAGTTTAGACATCCTAGGATGAAAAATATGGTTATTGGATAGGCAAATATTCCTAAGTCAATATATAAACCAAAGGCGGTTATATCTTGAATTAATAGCTTTCCGTAACAACTAACTACAATTGCCGCCATTAATTGAGCAGCAAATTTAACAGACGCTTTTAATGGCTTTATATCGTCAATAGCTCCTGTTAAAACGATTATGAAACTTCCTATTAAAATGGAATTCATAGTACTACTTGGTTCTCCAAATAGCATATAGCCAAATAGAAATCCTAAGAATATGGCAAGGCCACCTAATCTTGGCATTGGTTTATTGTGTACTTTTCTAGCATTTGGAATATCTAATGCTCCTACATGAATAGCTATTTTTTTTATAAATGGAACTAGGCATACAACAAATACAAATGTTGTCATAATCATAAGAAAGATTTTCATTATTTCATTTTGTCCCATAAAACTCACCTCTTGCATTAATTTTATCACATTTTAGTCAATATTACCATCTTCTTGTTTCAATTGGTAATTTATACTATATATTGCTATAATAATATATAAAATCATATATAGGATAGGATTTTTAAAGGAAACTACGGAAGATATAGTTTTTACTAATAAAGTTGTTCCAGATAATGATGTTGTTACTATTATTAATGGTTTTGTAAAATTAACTCCTATTATGCCAGCTATTAAGCCAGCAGTTAAGCCGATTATTACTCTTAATGATTCATCAATACCTATAGTTTGACATAAACTATATACAACTGTGGCACATAAAGCAAATATACCAATTAAATATAATTTGTAAGATATAAAACCGGCTATTAGACCAATTATTATAGATATAGTTATATTCATCCATGGTTGTAGTATATATGATGGTAAAAATTGCATACCAAATTTATACCCAATTATAAATCCAAATATTGATAAAATTGCTTTTGAAAAACGGTATCCAAAAAAGCAACTAATAAAGCCTAATACCATGTCAATAATTTTTGTCATTTTTTGCCTCCTTTTTATCATTATAGCACGAAAAAAGATGAATTACTCATCTTCATAAAATGTTTTATAAGCTTTATATGCATTATATATATCAAATTTACTTGTAATTTCATATGGTGAGTGCATAGACATAACGGGAATTCCACAGTCTATAACGTCTAAGCCTTTATTGGCTAGAATGTAGGCAATAGTTCCACCGCCACCGATTCCTATTTTTCCCATTTCACTGTTTTGATAAGCTATGTTATTTTTTTCGAATAGATTTCTAATATATCCGGTGTATTCAGCATTAGCGTCTGATGCACCACCTTTACTTGCTGAACCAGTATATTTTATTATTGAAATTCCATGACCAATATATGATTCGTTATTTTTTTCATAAATATTTGGAAAATTTGGATTATACGCTCCTGTTACATCTGCTGATAAAACTCTTGTATTATTAAATATTTCTTCTAATTTTCCTATGGTATTTCCTATTGTTTTGTTTAATAGTTGATATAAAAAGTATTCAAATGTTCTTGAACACATTCCGGTATTTCCCACGCTACCAATTTCTTCTTTATCAGCAAGTAGGCATATACATGTCCTTTTTGGATTATTAATATTTAATAATGCGGTTAAAGAAGTATAGGAACAAGATCTATCATCTTGACCATATCCGGCGATTAAGCTTTTATCTAGTCCAAGACTTTTTGCTTTTATGGCAGGTACAAACTCTAATTCACTACTGACAAAATCTCTTTCAACTATTCCATATTTTTTATTTAATAAATCTAAAATGTTTAGTTTTATTTTTTCACTTATTTCTTCATCTGTTTCATAGGGAATACTTCCAAATAAAATATTTAAATCTTCTCCATCAATTGCTTCTTCTAATTTCTTTTTGTTTTGGTTTGAAGAAAGGTGGGGTAATAGATCAGCTATTGTAAATATTGGATCATCATCATTTTCACCAATGTTAATATTTATTTTTTCATTATTTTCTTTTATTATAACGCCGTGCATGCTTAGGGGAATATTTACCCATTGATATTTTTTTATTCCACCATAATAGTGAGTTTTTAACATGGCTAATTCGCTTGATTCATATAATGGATTTGGTTTTAAGTCTAGTCTTGGACTATCAATATGAGCTCCAATTATATTAAAACCTTTTTCTAAATCTTCTTTTCCTATAACGGCGGCATATATATTTTTATTTCTATTAATATAATATATTTTGTCTCCTGCTTTTAAGTTTTCTGTTTCTTCAATGTTTTTGAAGCCTTTTTCTTTTAACTGTTCAACTATTTTTAGAACACATTCCCTTTCAGTTTTGGCTTCATTTATAAACTTAATATATTTATCACAAAATGCAAAAATTTTATCTTTTTCTTCTTTGTTTAAATCTTCCCAACCATTTTTGGATTTTTTAAATAATTTTTCTTTTAAATCTTTTGTTTGTGGTTTTTCCATATTTAGCCTCTTTTCTAATTATATTATGGACTAATAATTTTTATTTAAACCACTTTCTAGTAGTGGAATATTTTCTAACAATATTCCTGTTCCTTCAACCACACAGGTAAGTGGACTTTCCGCTACAAATACAGGAACTTTTAATTCATGTGATAATAATTTATCAATTCCGTCCAAAAGTGCTCCTCCACCAGTTATTACTATGCCTTTGTCAATAATATCGGCAGATAACTCTGGAGGTGTTTGTTCTAAAACTGATTTTGCTGTATTAACAATAACGTAGGCACTTTCTCTTAAAGCTTCTTCTACTTCTTCTGAGGTTAAAGTTATGGTGTGGGGAAGTCCTGTTACTAAATCTCTTCCTCTAACTTCCATTTTCTCTTCTTTTGAACCTGGAAAAACTGTTCCAATTTGAAATTTAATTTCTTCGGCTGTTCTATCACCAACTAATAATTTATATTTTTCTCTAATATATTTTATTATATCATTATCAAAAACATTACCAGCTATTTTTATTGATGAAGAGGTTACTATTCCACCTAATGACAACACCGCTACATCCGTTGTTCCACCACCAATATCAATTACCATATTTCCACTTGGTTTAGATATATCCATTCCAGCACCAACAGCAGCTACTTTTGGTTCTTCTTCTAGATAAACTTTTCTTGCTCCAGTTTTTTCAGCAGCTTCTCTTATGGCATTTTTTTCAACTTGTGTAATATTTGATGGACAGCAAATTAATATTCTTGGTCTACCAAAAAAACTCTTACCATTTACTTTTCTTATAAAGTTATTAAGCATTATTTCGGTTATTTCAAAGTCTGCGATTACACCATCTTTCATTGGTCTTATGGCTTTTACTTGTCCTGGCGTACGTCCTAACATTTCTTTAGCGGTTGCACCAACAGCTACTGGTCTTTTTGTCTCTTCATCTATGGCTACTACGCTAGGTTCATTTAGAACAATTCCTTGACCTTTAATATAAATAAGAACGTTAGCTGTTCCTAAGTCTATTCCTATATCTTTTGAAAACATTTTATCACCCTTTTTCTTTAATCATTATATCACAGTGCAAAGTTTATTCGCAACTACATATTCATAATTTTAATGTCTATAGTAGTGTGTTTTATTTATGTATTTTTTTCTTTTTTTGTTTTTTATCATTAATATTATAATTAGTATAATAATAGGTGAGGCAAGTATTAATATTCCGATAGTTGCGCCAACAATATCGGTTAAAATGCCGCTTTTTGAATAATTTATATAGTAATTTTGTGTATTTCCATTTTCAGCGGTCATTATTATTGTTATTTTACCAGTACCACTTTTTAAATTATTGTTATTTTCAATTGTTACTTTTGCTTTTTTATCTTCAGGTGAAACATTTATATTTAAATTTTTTCTATTTGAAGTGATAAAAATGCCACTTATTTCATTGTTTTGAAATACATATTGTTTGCCATCTATCATTATTTTTCTTATGTTATTGTTTGATGATAATATTTTTTTTCTTATGATATCTAGTTCATAAGTTTTTTTCATACCACCTGGGGTTGTTAGTTTGATGTTTATTTTATTATGACCTATAGTTAAATTTTTTACTTTTTCATATTCGACTTTTGAATAATTATATGTTGGTATTACAGCTATTGTAGCGGTTGTGTCGTAAGTTTGAAAAACCATTTTGTCTTTAAGTTGAACACTGCTGGTATTTACTGTGACACTTTTTAGTGTGGTGTTATTGTATTCGGCACATGGATCAGTGTAGATAGGGTCTCCTGTGGCAATATATTCTTCGCCATTTTGAATGGCTTTATGATAGTGATTATTATGATACCCATAGATATTTCCATCACATGATTTAATACTATTTGAATAAAGCGGTCCCTCGTCTGCTTTAACAATATTTAAATTAATAATAGAACATAATAATAGTATAATAATGTATTTGCTTTTTTTCATACCAACCAACTCCACCTTAAAAATTTAACACTATATAATAGTATACAGCAAGAATATATTAATATCAAAAAAAATTGATTTTTTTATCAATTTTTTAATTGTCCATATAATTCATTATTTTTGGAACAATTTGTTTTTTGCGAGAAACAAGGCCTTCGAAGAAATAACCTTCTTCTAAATTTTCGATGCCAAATGATTTAGCAAATATTTCTTTACTATTTTCGTTAAAGAAGATATATGAGCCATTTTTTAATATATCAGTTACAAATAGGGCAATGGCTGTGTAATCTTCTTCAGAAGCATCCTCATTTAATTGGTTAATAAACTCTTTTTGCTTACTTAGTATTTCGTCTGTTGACATGGTTGAAACTTGGCCAATACCAACTTTTTGATTATCAACCATAAAGTTTTTAAAGTCACCACGAATAATTTCTGAAATACTTTTTCCTTTTATTGATGAACCTGCTTTAAACATTTCCATTCCATATTCTTTATAGTCTACTTTGGCGATTTTGCTAAGCTCTTTTAGAGCTTTTTTGTCTATATCGGTAGTTGTTGGAGAAGAAAGTAATAGGGTATCAGAAATGATTCCTGACATCATTAATCCTGCTATTTTTCTTGGAATTTCAATGTTGTTTTCTTTATACATTAGGTAAAGTATTGTTTCAGTACATCCTAATGGCATATTTCTAAAGTTTATTGGCATAGTTGTGCCAATGTTACCAATTTTGTGATGGTCAACTATTTCAATAATATCGGCCTCGTCTAGACCTATAACGCTTTGTTCTTTTTCATTATGATCAACAAGCATTACTTGTTTTGGGTGTCTAGAGTAAGCTGTACTTACTCTAAATACTCCTAGGCAATTATTCTCATTATCTAAAACTGGGTAGTTGCTGTATTTTTTCTTGTTTGCTAGTTCTAATACTTCTGATAATGGATCATTTTCATTTATAGTTATGATGCTTTTTGTTTCTAGTTTGGTTTTAACAAAGTTACTTAAGACAACTAAATTAGAAGCTATTAAGGTATTGTAATCTGTGCTTATAACATCAACATGATTTTTTTTGGCTATTTTTAAGTGTTCTTCTTTCATTTTTACACCATTTGTTAATATTATAATAGATGCACTATTTTCAACGGCATATTCGATTATGCTGTGCCTATCACCAACAATCAAAACGCTTTCTTTGTTTATTTCTACTTTTTCTTTGAAGGTTGTTGATCTATATCCAGCTGTTATTATATTTCCTTTGATTTCTTTGTCGAATCTTAAAATCTCTTTTCCGTTTAAGGCTTCAAGTAAGTTATCATATGAAGTATCTAGTTTGTTTAAATTTCCTTCGATTAGGTTGCTTAAGGCTGTTTTCATTGAAATTGTTCCCAAATATTTTCCTTTCGAATTAATAACAGGTATGGTACTTATTTTTGTTTCATTCATATATTTGTAGCCATCAAATATTGAATTATTTTCCTTTAAGAAACAATTTTTCGTATAGTCAACGTCTTTTATTTGAAGTCTAACGTCATTTAAAAATTTTGGTGTCTCTACTTTAAAATAATCTAATACAAATTTTGTTTCATTGTTAATGTTTCCAAGAATCCTTGGCTCACTGTTCATGCCTAATTTGTTTTTTAAATATGAAAGTACGATTGCTGATGTTACTGTATCAGTATCAGGTTTTTGATGTCCAAAAACTAAAATTTTTTCCAATTTGATTCCTCCTCAATTAAACGCTATTAATTATAACACGATTTTCTTTTGTTTTAAAGTATAATTATATGTTTTTCAAACACAATATATGTTAGATGGAGGTTATTATGAGACATATTGGTTTTATCAGACGAATAGATGAACTTGGTAGAATTGTTATTCCAAAAGAAATTAGAAAAAATTTAAGAATTAAAAGTGGTGATAATTTAGAAATTGGGGTTAATGATGATAAGATTGTTTTAGAAAAGTATTCTGAAATTAAAAATTTTATGAAGTTTTGCAATAAATATGCTCCTATTTTGAGTAATAGCTTAAAATGTGTTGTCTTAATTTGTGATACTGATGGTGTTTTAGCAACCTATGGTGGAATGAAAAACTGTATTGGAAAGAGAATAAATAGCGAATTTTTTAATAAAAGAGAGCTTTTGTTTTCTAACGAAGTAACTTTCGAAGATTATAAAGTTATTGGTAATTTTATTGTTAGTCCGATTATATCTGAGGGTGATGTTATTGGCTTTTTAGTTGCATATAGGGAAGAGGCTTTTTTTACTTATAGTGAAAACATGATAAAACTATTCACACAAATTTTGGGTAAATATGTTGAAAACTAACATTTAAAATGTTATAATTGCTTGGAAAAGCGATGAAGGAAAGAATAGTAGGAATCTTTTTAGAGAGTCTATGGCTGGTGAAAATGGGCAAGTGAACTACTTTAAATGGCTCTGGAGCTGTTTAGCTGAATAAGCTAGAACGTATACACACGTTATGTGTTTAAGGTAAGTTGTCTTACAAATTAAGGTGGTACCACGTTTTAAACGTCCTTATATATTAAGGATGTTTTTTGTTAGGAGGGATAGGTATGAAACCAAAATTTTATATAACTACATCTATTTTTTATGCATCTGCGAAACCACATATAGGAAATACTTATGAAGGTGTTTTAACAGATGCTATCGCAAGATATAAAAGATTGATGGGATTTGATGTTAGATTTCACACTGGATGTGATGAACATGGGGAAAAAGTAGAATCAAAAGCTTTAGCGGCTAATAAAAGTCCACAAGAGTATGTTGACGAAATATCGCTTGAGGTTAAAAGAATTGATGATTTGCTTAATATAAGTTATGACAAGTTTGTTCGAACTACTGATTTAAATCATAAAGAAGTGGTGGCTAAAATATTTAAAAAACTTTATGATAAGGGAGATATTTATAAAGGAAAATATGAAGGCCTTTATTGTACACCTTGTGAGTCATTTTTTACGGAAAAAGATTTAGTTGGTGGTAAATGTCCTGATTGTGGAAGGGAAGTTCATAAAACTGAAGAAGAAGCTTACTTCTTAAAATTGAGTAAATATAATAAATGGCTTGAAGAATATATAGAAAATCATCCTGATTTTATTAAACCAGAAAGCAGAAAAAACGAAATTGTTAATAATTTTATTAAACCTGGTGTACAAGATTTATGTGTTTCAAGGACATCTTTTGACTGGGGAATTAAAGTTCCGTTTGATGAGAAACACGTTGTTTATGTATGGCTTGATGCATTGGTTAACTATATAACTTTTGTTGGATATGATCCTGATAATGAAAGTGAAGAGTTTAATCATTACTGGCCTGCGGATGTACACATAATAGGAAAAGATATTCTTAGATTTCACACGATTTACTGGCCTGTGATATTGAAAGCGTTGGATTTACCTATGCCTAAATGTGTTTTTGGTCATCCTTGGGTTCTTTCTTCTGATAGTGATAAAATGAGTAAATCTAAGGGAAATGTTTTATATGCAGATGATTTAGTTCATTTATTTGGCTGTGATGCAATTCGTTATTATGTTTTACATGAAATTCCTTATGGACATGATGGAAATATTGGTTATGAATTAATTATTGATAGAGTAAATTCTGATTTAGCTAATACTTTAGGAAATCTTGTTAATAGAACAATAAGTATGAGTCATAAATATTTTAATGGCGTTGTTTTTAAACCTAGTGAAATAAATGATATTGACAAAGGTTTAATTGAAATGGCAACTAGCCTAGGTGATAGAATTGAAAGCAAAATGAAAGAATTAAAAATTGCGGATGCTTTAGAAGAAATAATTGATTTGTTTAGGCAATGTAATAAGTATATTGATGAAACTACTCCTTGGATTTTAGCAAAAGATAAAAGTCAAGAAAAAAGATTACAAACTGTTTTATATAATTTATTAGAGTGTATTAGAATTGCTGCTGTTTATTTACAAGCTTTTTTACCTCAGACAGCTGATAAAATATTTGAACAGTTAAATACTCAAAATAGGAAACCCGAAAGTACTAAAGATTTTAATGGTATGGATGATGGTATTATATTAAACAAACCGGAAATTTTATTTACTAGAATAGATAAAGCCGAGTTTTCTTCAAAGATGAAAGCTAATGATTAGCTTTCTTTTTTTGTCAATTTGTTGTAAATTGTCGATGATTTTTGATTGCTTTTATTATATTAATCGTGTTATTCTTATAGTGGACGAATTAATAAAACAAGAGAGGAAAAAATCATGAACCATAAAAGCATTAGTGGAATTGGTGTGATGTTTGTTTTAATAATTTTTTACTTAACTATGAATGTTATAGAAAAATTTAATTTTTTAGATTTTTGTTACCTTTTATTTATAGTTGGCTGTTATGTCAAACTTATTTTTATTAGAAAAGAGCAAAATTAAAGAGATTAATTTTTTAAATTATTAATCTCTTTTTCTATGGCTTTAAGTATTTTTTCTAATAAATATATTGTATTTTCTTTATCGCTTTTACTTCCTTTTTCTTCTTTTAGTTGAACAAAATAAGCATTTGTACAAAGCATCTGGGCTATTAACATAAGCCAGTTACCAAGGGCATTTTGTTCATTTGCGGTTGTGTCATCTAAAAGGAGATACCCTATGGCAACAGCACTTAACGTAGACATTTTTGGAGGAAATTTTGAAAACAAACTAAGTCTCCTTTTTATAAGTATATTTTATTTTATTATATTAAATTACTTATTTATTATAATTTTTTTTAATTTGATGATTATCTTTATATTCGCAATATTAATCAGATAATGTTATAATTTTATTGGGGATGTGATTTTTATGTTGATAGATACACACTGTCATATTAGTAAAAATGAGTATGATAATATAGAAGAAGTTATTAAGAATATGGGGGATAATATAATGATAGTATCGACTGCGAATCCTTCTGATATTGATGAAGTCATAAAGTTATGTGAAAATTATCCTAATATTTATGGAACAGTAGGTATTCATCCAGAATTTGCTGACACTTATACGGAGAATGATTTAAAAAAAGTTGAAAAAAGCTTAACCCACTCTAAGATTGTTGGTGTTGGAGAGATTGGTTTGGATTATCACTATACAAAAAACAATATGGAAAAACAAAAAAAATTATTTATTGAACAAATTAAGCTTGCAAATAAATATAAGAAAACAATTGTTATTCATAGTAGAGATGCTATTGAGGATACATATAATATAGTAAGTAAATATAAAAATACAAAATGTCATATGCACTGTTATAGTGGAAGTTTAGAAATGGCAAAAAGATTTATTAAACTTAATGTTACTTTAGGTATTGGTGGGGTTTTAACTTTTAAAAATGAAAAGAAGTTAAAAGAAGTTGTAAAAGAACTTGATTTAAAATGGTTTCTTTTAGAAACGGATAGTCCTTATCTTACGCCAGAACCCTTTAGGGGTTATAAAAATGAGCCTATTAATGTTAGGTTTGTAGCTAAAAAAATTGCGGAAATTAAGGGTAAAAGTTACGACGAGGTTGCCCTTAAAACAACAGCTAATGCGTTGAGCCAATTTGACATAAATATTTAATGGTGTTATTATACTTCTCGGTTTCAATTTTGAAATATGAGGTGAAATATGAATAAAGATCACCTGTTGAAATTAAGTTTAAATGGCTTTTTGTCATTATTGATTTTAACAGGATTATTGAGTTCTGGTAACCTAATTTCAGAAAAGAAAGTTGAAGTAAAAAACTTAAACCAGACAAAAAATTCAGTGGCTTTAACTAAAGTCATTGAGTATGATACGGTTAAGTCTTATAACAAGTCTCTTCCTACGGGGACAACTATCACGAAAACTGAGGGGCAAAATGGACTTGCTTATGTTGATAATGAGAATAATTCTCAAATTATTGAAAGTCCTATAAATGCAGAAATCGAAATTGGAACTGGTGATAAGGCTGATTATGTGGGAAAAATGACAGGTTATGGGGCTGACTGCGAAGGTTGCTCTAAATCAGGAACTTTATATTGTAAAACAAAAAGTGGAAATTATTATAGTTTAACTAATGATGGCAATACGTATATGGATGATGAATATGGAAACGTTCGTATTATGGCGGCGGCTTTAGATAAATTTCCTTGTGGTACAATTATTGAAGTTAATAATCCTAATTTAGGGACTTTCAATGCTATTGTTTTAGATACTGGTAGTGCAATGAAAAATGCTTGGTCAAGAGGTGTAGTTCATATGGACTTAGCTTATGGTTCTGAAAAAGATCCTGAGGTTAATATTACTACTAGTTCAAATGTTAAGTATAGCGTTAAAAGATGGGGTTGGTAAAATCTCATCTTTTTAGTATAATTGTTTTGGAGGTTTTAAAATGGAATATTCACCTAAAAAAATCAAGAATGATCTTGATGGCGAAAATTTTAAGTTTAAGAAAAAGTTTGGTCAAAATTTTATTGTGGATAAAAATATTATTCACAGTATTGTAAATAAAGCTAATATTGATAAGGATACTTTAGTAATTGAAATTGGCCCAGGTGCAGGGGCTTTAACAAGTGAACTTGGGAAGGTTGCAGGTAGTGTTTTAGCTTATGAAATAGATACAAGTTTAAAAAATATTTTAAATAAAAATATTGAAGATAATACTACTGTTATATATGATGATTTTTTAAAAAGGAATGTGGCTGGTGATTTAGTTAATTATGATTTTAAAAAAATTTATGTTGTTGCTAATTTACCTTATTATATTACTACACCAATAATAATTAAATTAATTGAAGATAAACTTAATATTGATAAAATTGTGGTTATGGTTCAAAAAGAAGTTGGAGATAGATTTAAAGCTGTTCCAAATAGTAAGGATTATAATTCTTTATCTGTGTTTTTAAATTACTATTTTACTGTGGAAAAACTTTTAAATGTTAGTAAAAATGTTTTTATGCCTAAACCAAATGTAGATAGTATTGTAGTAGCTTTTACAAAACGGGAAAAGAAGCCTTTTTTAAAGGATGAAAATATATTTTTTAAATTAATTAGAGATGCTTTTAGGCAAAAAAGGAAAACCCTAAAAAATAATTTAAGTAATTATAATTTGAAAAAAGTCGATGAGGTTTTAAATAAATACGGTTTTTCTTTAAGTGTTAGGGCAGAGGCTTTACCTATTGAAGTTTTTGTTGATATTTCTAACAATTTAGCTGATAATTAAAAAAATAAGGACTTGCCTTATATTTTATGATATATTGCGTATATTTCACTTTTAGGTATGCCTCTTTCTTTGGCTACTTTTTTTATGGCTTCTTTGGAATTTAGACCATCTTCTATGTACAAATCAACGTGTTCTTTTACTGATAGGTTGTCAAAGTTTTTTTGCTGTTTGTTTCCTTCAACAATAATAACTATTTCACCTTTTATATTTTCTATCTCTTGGAGAATATTTTCTATATTGTCCCTAATTACTTCTTCGTATTTTTTTGATATTTCACGAACGATGGCTACTTGACGATTTCCAAATATTTCTTTTATGTTTTTTAATGTTTTTAAAAGTCGATGAGGCGCTTCATAAAATGCTATTGGATGAGTAATATTTTTTAAGGCTTCTAATTCTTTTTTTCTTTTAGTTTCTTTGCTATTTAGAAAGCCATAGAATGTGAATGGTCCACCTGATAGACCTGACATTACTAAAGCTGGTATTAGGGCGGTTGCTCCTGGTAGGCAAACAACATTATATCCATTTTTGATGGCATTATTAACTAATATAAAACCTGGGTCACTAATTACAGGGGTTCCTCGATCACTGACAATGGCAATGTTTTTTCCTTGTTTTAAATATTCTAATTCTTTGTCTTCATTTTTGTCTTCATTATATAGATGACTTGATATTAGTTTTTGTTTTATATCGAAGTGTTTTAATAATTGATTGGTTGTTCTGGTATCTTCGGCGAAAATAACATCTACTGTTTTTAGTATATTTAATGCTCTTATGGTTATATCTTCCATGTTACCAATAGGGGTTGGAACTATATATAAAATAGGGGTTCCATCATAACTTTTTTGTTTCATTATATCATCTCACTTAAAATATTTTTTTATTTCGTTTGTATATGAGCCATCATTGTTGTGGGTATATAGTGGAGGTAAAATTTTTATTCCTTTATTTCCATTTTTCTTACCTTCTATTAATAATATATTAGCTTCTTTGTCTTTTTTTGGATAAATTAGTCTTATTTTTTTTGGCTCTATATTATATTTTCGCATGGCTAAAAGAATATCTATTAATCTCTCTGGTCTATGAACTATGGCTAAATTGCCACCATTTTTTAGTAATTTTCTGGCACATTTTAATAAATCTTCTAGTGTTAAATTAATTTCATGTCTTGCTGTTGTTTTATAATCATTTTTGTTTAATTTCGATTTTTCTTTAATTTCAAAATATGGTGGATTACATGTTATAGTGTCGTATGATTCATTTTGTGTCTTTTTTTTATATTCTTTTATATCATCGTTTATAATGTTTATTTGTTTTTCTTTGTTATTTAGCTTAACACTTTCTTCGGCCATTTGACTTACTTCTTTTTGAATTTCTATTCCTGTTATTTGGGCATTTGTTTTTTGTGATAATATTAGAGGAATAGGGGCGTTTCCACAACCTATATCTAAAATTTTCTTTGCTTTTTTATTTATGGTTACAAAGTTAGCGAGTAAAACACTATCTAATGAAAAATTAAACATTTCATTGTCTTGAATTATTTTTAAATTTTCATATCCTAATAAATAATTTGTTACTTTCATTTTTTATCTATCTCAACAATTCCATAGTCTTTTACGTTTACTTTGTATTTTTGTCTTAATATGTCTAATCCTATTATAGTACCTTCTCCTTGTTCGGTTTTGATTGTATCACCAATTTTTTTCATTCCTTTACGGCATGTTTGGTAACATTCATCTTCATACTTTAGACAACACATTAATCTGCCACATACTCCATTTATTTTTGACGGATTTAAAGCTATATTTTGATTTTTTGCTTGATTTATTGAGACGGCATTTAAATCTTTTAAAAACCTTGCGCAGCATAGTTTTTGACCACAAGGACCATATCCACCGATTTCTTTGGCTTTATCTCTAATTCCTATTTGTCTTAATTCTATTCTTACTTTATATATAGATGCAAGACTTTTGGCTAGTTCTCTAAAGTCAATACGGCTATCAGCTACGAATTTAAATATTATTTTATCACGATCAAAAGTATAATTTGCTTCTATAACATTCATATTTAGTTTGTTTTTATTTACTAATTCACGACATTTTTTTAAAGCTATTAGAGAATCTTTCTGATTTTTTTTATGTTTTAAATAATCTTTTTTTGTAGAAATTCTTATTATGTTATTTTCTTCTTTTAATACTTTTTCAGAAGTAATATGGGGATTTATTACTGTTCCAAATTCTATTCCTTGTTTTGTTTTGACTATTACAGTTAAATTTTGTTTTAAATTTAACTTACCTTTTGTACAGTAATGAATTGGCCCGTTTTTTTTGAATTGTACTCCAGCGAAGGTTTCCATTATATTCCTCCTTCTAAACTTATTATTAATTTGTCCATTAATAAACCTGTATTGGCATTATATTTTATTTTTTCTTTTAAATTGGTTATAATATTTATTTTTGTGCATATTTGGTTTATAGTGTTTTTTTCGGCTATTTGGTTTATACTTTCGCTTTGCTCAAATATTTCTAGTTGTTTGTTTAATTTGCTATTTAATATATCTTTATAGTATAGTGTCATTATTTCGAATGATGAATACATTTCATCCTTTGTTTTTATATAATCGTTCCATAGTTTTCCAAAATAAAGTAGGGTATTTAAGTGATTTTTTTCATAATAATTTATTAATTCAACAACTTTATTTATTTTTTCTTCATCCATTGTTTCATTATTTATTATTTGTTTTATTTTATCAAGTTCACTTTCTTGTTTGTTTATGGTTTGTTTTAATCTTAGTATTTGGCACCTTGATCTAATTGTGGTTAAAATACTATAAATGTTATCTGTTAATAGTATGGCAATTATGCTTCCTTCTGGTTCTTCTAGAAACTTAAGAATTGAATTGGCGGCAGATTTATTTAATCGTTCAGCATTTTGAATTATATATATTCTTTTGTTGCCTATAAGTGGCTTAGTTTCAAATTCTTTTTGTAAGTTTTGAAGTTGTTCTTTTTTTATCCACTGACCGTCTGGCTTGATTATTTCTATTTCAGGAAAATTGCCGGATTCGATTACTTCGCATTGATGACATTCACCACAGTTTATTTTTTCTAAATTTTTTTTAGGACACATTAATGATTTTACAAATGCCATGGTAAAATTTAGATAATCATAAAAACCGCCTGTTTCTATTAAATAGGCGTGAGAACATTTATCATTTAATATGGCATTTTTTAGTATTTTATATGTTACTTGTTGTGTGGTTTTGTAATCATTTAGCATACTTCGTCCTCCTAGTAGACTACTAGTCTTATTATTATTAAAAATATTAGTGCGGGAATGCTGAAAAAGGTTATAAGAATGACAGTTATTACGTTTATTGGAATGATGGCTGTTGCTGGGGCTATAACATTGTAGCCGTATAACATAAAAAAACTTGCTACTATTCTTTTTAGTATTTTGAATAATTTATTCAGAATTTTTAACATGTAACACCTCAATAAATTATATAGATTTTATATTTTTTTATGAAATGGTTGTTCTATCTTCAATGGCCATTTCGAGTGTTAATGGATCTATATAATCTATATCAGCTCCCATTGGAATCCCATGGGCTATTTTTGATATTTTCGTGGTTGTTCCTTCTAGCATTTTTCTTATATAAAGTGCTGTTGTTTCGCCTTCAACACTTGGTTTAAATGCTAGAATTACTTCTTTTATATTTTCTTTTTTTATTCTATCTATTAGCTTATTTATATGGATGTCTTCAGGATTTATTCCTTCTAATGGAGAAATTAATCCACCAAGCACATGATATAGTCCTTTGTATGACCCTATTTTTTCAAATAAAACGACGTTTTTACATTCTTCTACTACGCATAGGGTTTGTTTATCTCTTGATGAATCTTGGCAGATTTGACATAATTCATCTTCTGTTAAACTACCACAACGTGTGCAGTGTTTTATTTTTGCTTTGCCATCTTTAAGTGATGTTGAAAAAAGTTCAACTACATCTTCATCCATGTTTATTGATGCGAGGGCTAAGCGTTCAGCAGTTTTTTCACCTATTCCTGGATATTTTTTAAAACATTCTATTAAATTTAATATTGTTTTAGGGTAATTCATTAGAAAAGGCCTGGCATTCCTTGGGTATATTTGCCCATTTTTTGTTCTGTTTCTTTATCTATTTGTTTGTTTGCATCATTTACGGCTACTTGAATCATATCTTGTAACATTTCAATATCTTCTTTTTCTAAGGTGTCTGCTTCTATTTTAACGTCGGTTATTTCTTTTGTTCCTTTTACTGTTACGGTTACTATTGATGCTTTTCCAATAAAGTTTTTTTCATCTATTTCATTCTTTGCTTTTAGCATATCTTTTTGTAATTTTTGTGCTTGTTTCATCATTGCTTGTATATTCATTTTATTCCTTCTTTCTTTTAATTATATTCTATGATTTCTTCAAAGAGGTTATTTATGTTTTCATTTTCTTTTGAATCTTTGAAGATACTATCAAGTGGTTCTTTTTCTTCTTGATAGGTGAACTGACGTAACTTTTGATTGAATTCTTTTTTTATTATTTCCCAGTCGTCTATATCAGTTGCAATTAAATTATATTTTTTATTTAAAATTTTTTCAATGGTTTGTTCTATAATTGGTAAATTTTCATTAAATAAGTTGGCTAATCTGTTTGTTTTATATACAAATATTAGGTTTGTATTACTGGCGGCTTTTAGCGTTCCGTCTAATATTATGGATGCTGAGTGGCTATAATCTGGATTTATAAGCATGTCATTTAATTTTTCTAATTTGGGGATTAATTGTTTTAATTCGCTTTTGTTAAAGTAGGAAAGTGTATTATCTATTCTTATATGTTTTAATTTTTCTAATTTTTCATGTATTTTTTTATTTTCTTCTATGGTTGTACTTTCTAGTTGCCTTGTTTTTTTTGTTGATGTTTGTTTGGAAAATTCTGCTGGGGTTGTATTTTGTTTCGTTTGTTCGTTTTTTGTTCTGTATTTTTCTGGGTTTTCCACAGTTTTTATTTGTTTTTCCACATTATTTTGCTCGTTTTGGGTGTTTTTTTCTATTTTTTTGGTATTTTGAAGATTATTTTGCTCTTTTTCCACTTCTTTTTTTTGACTTTCATTTATTATTTTTATTAAAGCTAATTCAAATAGAAGTTTTGTATTATTGTTGTTTTTCATTTCAAATGAATATTTATTTAATGTTTCGATGTATGAAAATAATTGGTTTATTGTTATTTCTTTGCTTATTTTCTCATAGTTTTCGGCATTTTGAACTTTTGTTTCAAAATATGTTTTTGCTTCTTTATAAAGTAATATGTTTTTGATAAAATCTATTAGTTCTTCAGTTAATTTTACAAAATTTTTTCCTTTATCGTTGTAATTATCTATTTTTTCTAATAATTTATCTATTTTTTCTTCTTTTATGTCTTGAATTAGTTCTATTAAATCGTTTTCTGTTAGTGTTCCATTTATGTCATGGATATCTTCTAAGGTTATTTTACCTTCTGTATATGCTCTTGCTTGGTCTAGCATTCCTACTGAATCACGCATTCCGCCGTCGGCGAGGTGAGCTATTTCTTTTAGGGCGTCTTTATCTATGTCTATTTTTTCTTCTTGGGCTATTTTTTCTAAGTTTTTTATTATTGCGTCTTCACTTATTTTTTTGAAGTCTAATCTTTGACATCTTGATAGTATTGTTTCTATTATTTTATGTGGATCTGTGGTCGCTAATATAAATATTACGTGTGCGGGTGGTTCTTCTAGGGTTTTTAATAGGGCATTGAATGCTCCTTGGGTTAACATGTGTACTTCGTCTATGATATATACTTTGTATTTCCCGTAAGCCGGTAATAGGTTTACTTTATTTCTTAATTCTCTTATTTCGTCGACTCCATTGTTACTGGCTGCATCTATTTCAATTATGTCGCTGTTATTTGCTTGTGTGCAACTGGTGCATTTACCACAGGGAATACAGTTTTTGGGATTTTCGCAGTTTATTATTTTGGCAAATATTTTGGCAACGCTGGTTTTTCCTGTACCCCTAGGACCAGCGAACAGGTAGGCATGATTTATTTGATTATTTTGTATTGAATTTTTTATTATTTTTACTATTATGTCTTGACCGCATACGTCGTCTAGTGTTTTTGGCCTATATTTTCTATATAATGCTTGATACAATTTTATCACCTCTAGTTTCTTTATTATATCATATTTTTGTTGTATATTTGGTGTTTATTATTTGTTTTGTTGAGGTTTTTGTTGTTTCGTTTGTTTTTAAAAAAGGTTTTTAGAAGTTGATTTGCTTTGTCTATATTGGATATTTGGGTTTGCTTTGGTGTTTTTAACGTGTTGTGTTTTTGTTGTGGCGATAAATAGTATATTTGTTTAATTCTGGCTTGTTTTATGGCTTCTAGGCACATTGGACATGGCTCTAATGTTACATATATTACGCAATCGTTTAGGTGCCATGTTTGCTTTTTCTTACATGCTTTTTCGATAGCATTTATTTCGGCGTGAGCTGTTATTTTTTTTGTTTTTTCTCTGGTGTTATGTGCTTTTGATATTATTTTGTTATTTTCGACTATTACTGCTCCTGCTGGAACGTCATCGCTTTTTAGACTTTTTTGTGCTTCTTTTAACGCTTGATTTATGTATTCGTCCATTTTTTCTCCTTTATATATAAAAAAGGTACACACGATTAGAGGGTTTTAAGGCTGCTATCTTCCGATTCTGACCTGATTCAACCATAATTGTTGTACCTGTTTAATCATATACTATTTTTGACTTATTTTCAAGTAAAATTTGATAAGCATGTGAAAAAGTGTGTTTTCCACAGTAAAACTTTTTTCTTTAATGTTTCACGTGAAACATTAAGACATAAAATTGTATTTTTTTTATTTATTTTAACAAACATGGAGTAGTTAATATGCTTTCAATAAATATACTAGTTTTATTTAGTTTTTTATTATTATAGTTTTTTTAATCAATTTAATTATTTAATTTTTTTGTTTAAAAATTAAATATGTTTTTTCAATGTTTCACGTGAAACATTAGTACTGTGGAAAATGTTTTTGTAATTAACAACATTAATATATATAAAATATAAAATTTTCTATTTCTTTTAACGGAACGTTTTTTTATATATAATTTTTGTTAATTTATTATTTTTTAACTAGTTATATTGGTCTTGTTTTTTTATTTATGTTCAAATATAGTAGAGGATATATTTCTAATACAAAGTAATTTCATTTTTCTATTTTTTCATTAATCAATTTAATTAATTTTTATGTTTTTTTTGAAAAGAATAAATATGGTTTTTCAATGTTTCACGTGAAACATTAGTACTGTGGAAAAAACATTTTTCATAATTTATAAGTTTAATATATAAAGAGTGCTGTTTTTTTAATAAAAACGTTTTATATATTTTTTTATTAATTTATCATTTTTGCTTTTTTATTCTTATTCACTAAAATATAGTAGGGAACAAATATACCTATTTATAATTATATATTTTGCTTTTATTAATATTTTTATTAATTAATTTAATTAAATTTCATATTTTTTTTATTTAAAAATTGAATATGGTTCTTCAATGTTTCACGTGAAACATTAATATTGTGGAAAAACATTTTTCTATAATTAATAAACTTAACATATAAAAGTACATATATTCTTTTATAAAATAAACTTTTAATATGTATAATTTAATTGATTTGTTTTTTAACTTTTTATATCATTTTTTCTTTTTTATTCTTATTCACTAAGATATAGTAGGGAACAAATACCTATTTATAACTATATATTTTGCTTTTATTAATATTTTTATTAATTAATTTAATTAAATTTCATATCTTTTTTATTTAAAAATTGAATATGGTTCTTCGATGTTTCACGTGAAACATTAGTACTGTGGAAAAACATTTTTCTATAATTAATAAACTTAACATATAAAAGTACATATATTCTTTTATAAAATAAACTTTTA
>CAKPSB010000007.1 GCA_934183155.1 uncultured Bacilli bacterium
TAAACTTTTAATATGTATAATTTAATTGATTTGTTTTTTAACTTTTTATATCATTTTTTCTTTTTTATTCTTATTCATTGAAATATATAGTGGGTGAACACAAGTATTTATTTATAACTATATAATTTTGCTTTTGTTTAGTTTTTTGTTAATGCTTTTTTTAATTATAGCTTAATAAGTTTCATATTTTTATATTTAAACATTGAATATGGTTCTTCAATGTTTCACGTGAAACATTAATATTGTGGAAAAACATTTTTTTATAATTAATAAACTTAATATATAAAAATACATATATTCTTTTATAAAATGAACTTTTAATATGTATAATTTAATTAATTTGTTTTTTAATTTTTTATATCATCTTTGTTTTTTTATTCTTATTCACCAAAATATAGTAGGGAACAAATATACCTATTTATAACTATATATTTTGCTTTTATTAATATTTTTATTAATTAATTTAATTAAATTTCATATCTTTTTTATTTAAGAATTGAATATGGTTCTTCAATGTTTCACGTGAAACATTAGTGCTGTGGAAAAATACTTTTTTTATAATTAGTAAACTTAATATATATAAAGCATAAAATTTTCTAATTTTTTTAACAAAATGTACTTTGTATATATAATTTTCGTTAATTTATTATTTTTTAACTAGTTATATTGGTTTTGATTTTCTTTATTTATATTTAACAAACATGGAGTAGTGAATATACTTTCAATAAATACTAGTTTTATTTAGTTTTTTGTTAACATTTTTTAATCAATTTAATTAATTTTTATGTTTTTTTGTTTAAAAATTAAATATGGTTTTTCAATGTTTCACGTGAAACATTAGTACTGTGGAAAAAAAAGAACGTTTTTCAACGTTCTCTTGTTTATGTTTCACGTGAAACATTATTCATTTTTTTCATTTTCTTCTTCAGTATCTTTGTCAAGTAGGGCTATACTACTTACTTTTTGATTTTCTTTTAAGTTTATTAATCTTACTCCTTGAGCTACTCTTCCTGTTGTTGAAATTTGTTCGATTGGCAATCTAATTATTATTCCACTATCTGTGATTATCATTAAATCTTCATTTCCATTAACTAACTTAAATGATACTATATTGCCATTTTTATCAGTAATATTAAGTGCTTTAACACCCTTGCTTCCTCTATGGGTCATTCGATATTCTTCTGTTTCAGTTCGCTTTCCATATCCTTTTTCTGTTACAACTAGAATTTGTTGATTTGGCATAGCTATTTCGCAACCTACGCATTTGCCATCGCCTAAATCTATTCCTTTTACTCCAGCGGCAGTTCTTCCCATTATCCTAATTTCATTTTCATTGAATCTTATCATTCTACCGTTTGATGAGGCTATTATTATTTCATTTTCGCCCGTTGTTTTTTTAGCAGAAATTAATTCATCATCATCTTTTAGACTAATGGCTATTTTTCCATTTGATCTTATGTTTTCAAATTCACTTAAATTTGTTCTTTTTATCAAACCATTTTGTGTACAAAATACAATATTCTTACATTCGTCATTATTGCTTACTTTAAGCATTGTTTTTACTGTTTCGCCTTTTTCTAATGGTAATAGATTAACTATAGGTAAACCTTTTGATTGTCTACTGTATTGCGGTATTTCGTAACCTTTAACACGATATACTTTTCCTCTGTTTGTGAAGAACATTAAATAATCATGTGTTGACATTGATAATAATTTTTCCACATAATCGTCTTCATTTGTGGTCATTCCTTTTATTCCAACACCACCACGGTTTTGTGTTTTATATGTATCTGATGTCATACGCTTAATATATCCTTTATTTGTTAGTGTTATAACAATATTTTCCACAGGTATCAATGATTCGTCCTCTATGTAATCAATGGCTGTCATATCTATATTTGTACGTCTTTCATCAGCATATTTATCTTTTATTTCTAACATTTCTGTTTTTATTATTTCTAATATTTTAGCTTCTGATTCTAAAATTTCTTTATACATTTTTATTTTTTCTAACAATTCGTTTAGTTCTGATTCAATTTTGTCTCTTTCTAATCCTGTTAGTCGTCTTAGTTTTAATTCTAAAATAGCTTCGGCTTGAGTCTGACTAATACTGTATTTATTTATTAATTTTTCTTTGGCTTCAGTATCCGTTTCAGCTTCTTTGATTATTTTTATAAAGTCATCTATATTATCAAGTGCTATTTTATAACCTTCTAATATATGAACCCTTTTTTCAGCTTTATCTAAATCAAATTTAGTTCTTCTATAAATTACTTCTTTTTGATAATCTATATATTTTGATATTATGTCTTTTAGACCTAATGTTCTTGGGGTTTTATTATCAATCATTAATAATATTATTCCATAAGTTGTTTGAAATTGTGTATGTTTATATAAATTATTTAATACTACTTGTGGATTGGCGTCTTTTTTTAATGTTATGGTTATTTTAATGCCATCTTTTAAATCAGTGTGATAATCTGAAATTCCGTCTATTACTTTAGAATGAACTAATTCGGCTACTTTATTTTTTAATTCGGCGGTGTTTACTCCATATGGAACTTCATCAACTATTATGTAATGTCTTCCATTTTTTTCTTCAATGGTTGCTTTACTTCTTATTGTTATTGTTCCTCTTCCTGTTTCATAAGCCTTTTTTATTCCACTATTTCCTAATATTGTTCCGCCAGTAGGAAAGTCTGGTCCTTTGATATATTGCATTAATCCTAGGGTATCTATATCTGGATTATCAATATACGCAATGCATCCATCTATTACTTCTCCTAAGTTATGTGGGGGAATGTTTGTGGCCATACCAACGGCTATTCCCATTGTTCCATTTACTAAAATATTTGGAAAACGAGATGGTAATACTAGTGGTTCTTTTCTTGTTTCATCGTAGTTTACTCCAAAATCTACAGTATTTTTATTAATATCTCTTAATAATTCTAAGGCTATTTTAGAAAGCCTAGATTCGGTATAACGCATAGCGGCTGCGCCATCACCTTCAATATTACCAAAATTTCCATGACCATCTATTAACATATAGCGATAACTAAAATCTTGAGCCATACGAACCATAGCTTCATATATACTTGAATCGCCATGTGGGTGATAATTACCCATAACTTCACCAACTGTTTTTGCACTTTTTTTGTGTGGCTTATCTGGGGTGTATCCTGATTCATACATAGAATATAATATACGTCTGTGGACTGGTTTTAAACCATCTCTTAAGTCAGGTAAAGCCCTTGCTTTGATAACACTCATGGAATATTCTATAAATGAGCTTTCGATTTCATTTACAATGTTGTTTTCTAATAATCTATCTCTTTCTTGATCCATACGTTACCTCCTATATATCTAAATTTTCTGCGAATTGGGCATTTTCTTCTATAAATTTTCTTCTTGGTTCTACTTCTTCGCCCATTAATTTAGAAAATGCTTCATCAGCTTTCATGGCATCATCAACTGTTATTTTTCTTAAAACTCGGTGGTTAATATCCATTGTTGTTTCGTTTAATTCAGGTGGATCCATTTCACCTAAACCTTTCATTCGGGCTACTTCATATTTGGTATTTTCTTTTAAAGAAGCTATATATTTGTCTTTTTCTTCTTCATTTAAAACATATTTAACTGTTTTTCCATGCTTTATACAAAATAGTGGGGGAGTGGCTGCATAAACGTGCCCAGCTTCTACTATTGGTTTAAAGAAACGGTAGAATAGTGTTAACAATAAAACTCTAATATGTGAACCATCTACGTCGGCATCGGTCATAATAATAATTTTATGATATCTTAATTTTTTTAAATCAAATTCTTGACCAATTCCAGTACCAAAAGCAGTTATTATTGTTCTTATTTCTTCATTTGCTAAAGCTCTGTCTAATCTAGCTTTTTCGACGTTTAATATTTTACCTCTTAGTGGCAAAATGGCTTGTGTCATAGAATCACGGCCTTTTTTAGCGGAACCACCGGCACTATCTCCCTCGACTAAAAATATTTCACATTTTGCAGGATCTTTATCTTTACAATCTGCTAATTTACCACCAAAATTTATAACATCTAAATCACTTTTT
This sequence comes from uncultured Bacilli bacterium, assembly GCA_934183155.1. Classification (GTDB taxonomy): domain Bacteria; phylum Bacillota_I; class Bacilli_A; order RF39; family UBA660; genus Coprosoma. The sequence goes on from CAKPSB010000007.1 coordinate 4,080, forward strand.
CTTCTTGTTAATTCTCTTGCTTTTTTGGCAGCAACTCTTGCTCTGGCAGCTGTCATATTTTTTTCTATAATTATTTTAGCTTCGTCTGGGTGTTCAAGTAAATATCTTTCAAATCCATCGGAAAATACTTTATCAGCTAACTTTCTTACTTCTGAATTTCCTAAGCGTCCTTTTGTTTGACCTTCAAATTGTGGGTTAGGGTGTTTACAAGAAATAATCATAGTTAGTCCTTCTTTAACATCATCACCACTTAGTGAGGCATCTTTATCTTTCAAAAAATTGTTTTTTCTAGCATAGTTATTTAATACTCTTGTTAAAGCTCTTCTAACACCTTCTTCGTGAGTTCCACCATCGTGTGTATTAATATTATTAACGAATGAATAGACGCTTTCAGTATAACCAGTATTGTACTGCATAGCTACTTCGAAAAAAACGCCTTCATCTTCGCCTTCTAGGTGAATTATGTCACTTTGAATTGGTGTCTTATTTTTATTTAAATATTTTACATATTCACTAATTCCACCTTCATAATGGAAAACATCTTCTATTTTGTTTGAATCATCTCTATTATCTCTTAAAGTTAGTTTTAAACCTCTATTTAAAAAGGCTAATTCTCTTGTTCTTGTTTTTAAAATATCATAATCAAATATGTCGGAATCAAATATATCGGCATCAGGTTTAAAAGTTACTGTTGTTCCAGTTTTATTTTCATCACATGTTCCAATAACCGTTAGATGTTGTTTTGTTTTTCCACCATTTTCAAATTTGGCTTCGTTAATTTTACCATTTTTATAAACAGTTACATTAACCCAAGATGATAAAGCATTAACAACAGATGCTCCAACTCCATGAAGACCACCTGATACTTTATAGCCGCCGCCTCCAAATTTTCCACCAGCATGTAAAACTGTATAAACTGTTTCTACTGTGGAAAGACCTGTTTTTGGATGAATACCAGTTGGTATACCACGTCCGTTGTCACTTACTGTTACAGAATTACCTTTATTTATGGTTATTTCTATGTGATTACAATAGCCAGCTAATGCTTCATCTATACTATTATCAACGATTTCCCAAACTAAATGGTGAAGACCTTTAACGTCTGTTGTTCCAATATACATTCCTGGTCTTTTTCGAACGGCTTCTAATCCTTCTAAGACTTGAATGTCTGATTCATTATAGTGTTGTTTGTTTTCGTTCATTTTTACACCTCTTTTAATATTTTTCCATTTTTAATATGGATTAATTTTGCTTTGGATAGGAGTTTTTTATCTATACTATCTAAATTTGTGGTTGTTATTATTACTTGCATATCTTTGTCTATATGATTTAATAAATTATTTTTTTTAGCATTATCTAAATCACTGAACACATCATCAAGTAATATTATAGGGCTTGTTTTTTTATAATCTTTAAATATTTCTATTTCAGATAATTTTAAAGCTATCACAGCCATTTTTTGCTGGCCCTGAGAGCCAAAACTACAAAGGTTATTATCTTCTATGTTGAAGGTAAAATCGTCTCTATGAGGGCCGTATAAAGTTGTTTTGTGCTTAATTTCTTTTTCACGATTAAGTTTAAAGACTTCTTCTAATTTTGTTTTTATTGTATTTTTGTCAAATGAGGTTATCTCAATGGATGGCTTGTATTTGATATTGAAACCTTTTAGGGTTGCTATTTCTTCAAATATTCTCGGACAGATATCATTTAACTTATCCACATATTTTTTCCGCATTTGATAGATAAAAACACTTTTATTTATTAAATAATCAGTTAGAATATCAAAGTAATTTAAATCAATTTTTATACTTGCATTTAAATCTTTTAAAAATTCATTTCTGATTTTTAATAGTTTGTTAAAATCAATTAAAGTCTGATAATAATTTTTTGAGATTTGTGATAGTTCAAGGTTGAAATATTTTCTTCTAACTCCCGGAAAGCCTTTTATTAAATCTAAATCTTCAGATGAAAAGATAATAATATTCATTTTTTCAATATAATCTGATAATTTTGTTATAACTTTATTATCTATTTTAACTGTTTTGCTTTTTTTTGATAATTCTATTTCCAGGTTATATGACATTTCTTTTTTTATTTTACCTTTAATATTGGCTTTCGTTTCACCTTGCTTTATCAAATTATCTGAAGTGAATGAGCGGTGGGAAGAGGTGAGGGCAAGTACATATATACTTTCCAACAAATTTGTCTTCCCTTGACCGTTTTGACCATAAATTATGTTTAACTTGTCAGCGAAGTCTATTTTTAAATTGTCATAGTTGCGAAAGTTGTTGACTGTTAACTTGTTTATGATCATATTTTACCTCATTTCGGTTTTTAACCTCTTTTTTTTTGATTTATAGTATTTTGCATACTCCTATACCTCATAAACATTATATCACAAAATGGGCTAAAATAAGCAAAAATAAGCTTTTTTTGAGCTTATTTATTTAACTTTTTCGTTTTTTTAAAATTAGTAGTAGTTGCATTGCTCTAAATATTTGATTTTCAAGGGATGAAAACGATATATTTAGTATTATTTCTAAACCATTTGAAAATATTATTTTACTTTTGTCTTCGCATTTTTCATATTTTAGAATGTTGTTTAAAGAAATCCATGAACATCTATTTGTTTCAACTGCATTTGTGGGAAAAAAAATCAATTCACGTGTTTCTTCTACTATTATAGGCAATTTATATTTCATGCCTAAGGCATATTTTGAAGCTTCAATTCTTCCAGTTAAGGAACTACCATAATATCTGCAGTTATATCTTAATACTTCTCTAACTGATTTATCCATTATTATTGTTTCTGCTGATGATATTATTTTTGATGTTTTTTTATTTTCTGGAATAATTGCATATGTTTCACTACTAATTTCATATTCTTCTATGAGCATAATTTTCCTCCTTTGAAAAAGATACCTCTCTTATACTCAAGTTTAATGTCGAATTTCGTTGTATTTTGTCGTAAAAGGTAATTTTTTTAAAAAAAAAGAACTTTTAATAAGTTCTTATTGGTAAAATGAGTTGAATCAAGTCATCACTTTCGACATTTTTTAAAATTATTGGTTTGATTTCGCCATTAAACATTAATTCAATTTCTTCGGCTTCTAATGATTTAATGGCATCCATCATAAACTTAGAATTGAAGGCTATTTTTATTTCACTATTATTATTTTTTTCCACAGCTATTTTTTCTTCAACAGTTCCTATTTCAGGAATATTTGATGATATTAATGCTGTATTTGTTGATGTTTCAAATTTTATAGTATTTTTATCACTTTCACTTGTAAGTAGGGATGCTCTATCAATGGCACTATATAAATCATCATATTTTACTTTCATTGTTAATTCATAGTTTTCAGGAAGTAATTTTGATGTATCTGGATAAGTTCCACTTATTAATCTTGTCATCATTGTTATTGTGCCAAATTTAAAGACAACTTTATTTGCAAAAATATGCATTTCGACGTTACTTTCATCATCATTCATTAATTTAACAAATTCATTTAAATTTTTTGTTGGGATAATTATATTTGAATTTTCGGCTGCTTTTTGGTTTAAAACAATTGTTTTTACAGCAAGACGGTAAGAATCTGTAGCTGTGCATTTTATTATATTATCATCTATTTTGAAATTAATTCCTGTTAAAACAGGTCTTGTTTCTGATGTAGATGTTGCAAATGCTGTTTGGTTAATAATTGTTTTAAAAAGTTTTTGATTTAAAATTATTGGATTTTGATTAAATTCTAATTCTAAGTCAGGAAATTCACTTACATTACTACAATTTAGTGTAAATGATGAATTAGTGGTTGTAATATAAAGCTTAGAATCTATTACTTCTTCTAAACTAATTAATTCATCAGGTAGTTTTTTTATTATTTCATATATATATTTTCCTGATACTACAATTTCTCCTTTAGTATCTATATTATTTATATATTTTTTATCAATAAATGTTTTTATAGAAATGTCACTATCAGTACTCATTAAATATAGGCCTTCATCTTGTAATTCAAATTTTATACAATTTAAAATAGGTCTTAAGTTTTTATTTGATATACCTCTTATTACATAATTTAGGTGTTCTAAAAGAACATTTTGTTTAATTTCTAATTTCATAAAAATTCTCCTTTATTTTTTATATATTAATGTTATTTTTTATTATTAGTGTGGAAAAAGTGGAAAAGTGGATAAAACCTTTATAATATAAGGATTTTTCTATTGTTTACACTATGTGGAAAAAGTGTTTAAAAATTAAAGTTTTACACTATTTAATTTGGTTAATTATTTTTGAAATTTCGACTTCTAAGTTTTTATCCTTTTTTAATTCACTTTTTATTTTAGCAACAGAATGCATAACAGTTGTATGATCTTTTCCACCAAATTCACTACCTATTTTAGGTAATGATTCTTTTAGATGTACTCGGCATATATACATTCCAATTTGTCTTGGTACGGCTATTTTTGATAGTCTTTTTTTAGATTTTATATCTTCTACGGTTATATTGTAATTATTGGCTACTAATTGGATTACTTGGTCTATTTTATTTCTTGAAATGATATTTTTACCGATGTAATCTTTTAGAGCTTCTATAGCTAATTCTAAGGTAATTTCTGAGCCATTCATTATTGTAGCGTAAGCAAATACGCGGGTTAGAGCACCTTCTAGTTTTCTGATATCGGTGGTGCAATTATTGGCTATGTATTCTTTTACTTCCATAGGAACAAAGCTACTGATATTATGGGCTTCTATTTTTTTATCTAGTATAGCTAGTCTAAGATCTAACTCTGGTGGCAGAATGTCAATGGTTAAGCCCCAATTAAATCTGGTTCTTAATCTATCTTCAAGTTTTTTTAAATCATCTGGTGAACGATCGGATGATATAATTATTTGTTTATTTTTTGTGTGTAATTCATTAAATGTGTTGAAAAATTCCTGTTGTGTTTTACTAGCTATTTCTAAATATTGAATATCATCTATCATTAGTACATCAATGTCGCGATATTTTCTTTTGAAGTTATCGACAGCTTTAAAATTACTTGTTTCGTTTTTTCTATATATATTAAGAAAATCATCAACAAATTTTTCACTTGTTACATATAGTACTTTTTTGTTAGAAGTTGAAACAATATAATTTCCAATAGCGTGCATTAAGTGTGTTTTTCCAAGTCCGCTTGATCCATAGATGAATAATGGATTATACATAGCACCTGGTTTTTCAGCAACAGCAAGACCTATGGCTTTGGCGAATTTGTTTGATTCTCCGGCAATAAAATTGTCAAAAGTATATTTGCTATCAAGGCCACTTTCAAAGACAGCTTCATTATTTTCTGTTGTTTCTGTTTTAATTTCGTCTGATGCTTCATTTGGCGTAACGTATTTAAACTTAAAAATAGAGCCAGTTACTTCCATAAATGTTTCTTTAATTATTTCACCATAGTTTTCTTGTAGATGCTTTTTGTGAACATCAAGTGGAACTTCTATAATGGCATATTCATTGTTTAAATCGATTAATTTTGTTTCTTTAAACCATGTTTGAAATAAAACTGGTTTTAATTTTAGTTCAATTTTTGATAAAAAAACAGCCCACATGCTTTCTAAATCCATACTATTCCCCCCATTGTGCTTTTATAAACACTCAATAACATTTTACATTATTTTTACATTTTTTTCTATAAAAACTGTGGAAAAATAGCAAAAAAGTTTTAAACAAGAAATTATTGTCGAAATATGAAGGCTTTAGAGTTATTTCCACATCATGTGTGGATAAATATTTTTGCACAAATGTGGACAATTATTTTTTTTGCACAACTGTTGAAAAGTAATTTTAATACATTTTTACAAATATTTTTTTTGTGTGGAAAACTCAAAAAAAGAAAAATGAAAAAAATTATACTGTGGAAAACTCAATTGTTGCATTTAGCTTTTGTTTGTGTTATAATGGTTGAGATTTTTTTATTTGTATTAATAAATTGACATTTTTGTTTTTTGTCTATATAATTTATTAAGCAATGTGAATTTATTTTAGGAGGTGGATTTATGTCTAAAAGAACTTTTCAACCAAATACTCGCAGAAGAAGTAAAAAGATGGGATTTTTTGCAAGAATGAAAGCTGGTATTGTTAACAGAAGAAGAAACAAAGGCCGCAAGGTATTATCTCATTAAATTGCCACTGCTGGCGTAAGCGGTGGTTTTGTTTTTTTTATAGGGGTGATAAGGTGAAAAAGATTAATGTTGTTAGAGAAAATCGAGAATTTACACGTATTATTCAAAAAAATAAACCTTTTAGATATAAGGACTATGTTATATATATAGATAAAAGGGAACCTAGTGTTTATAAGTTTGGACTTTCAGTTGGTAAAAAAGTTGGTAATGCAGTTGTTCGTAATAAAATAAAAAGGCAATTACGTAGTATTCTTGATAAAAATGACTATAAAAATAATTTTGATTGTATTATAATAGTTGGCAGAGGCATTTTAAAACGAAGTTTTTTAGAAATGCAGGATAATTTAAATTTTGCTTTAAAAAAGTTAGATGTTATGAAGGAGCGAGAAAATGCGTAAAAAGTTTTTTATGATTGTGGCGATGATGTTTTTAACTTTATCGTTATCTGGATGTACGAGTTATGTTAAAGATAGTAAGGGTTCACCAGTTAAAGAACCAACTACTGGGCAAACACTTACTTCAAATATTTTATGTAGGCCTACTAATAAGGATGTAATTAAAACTTATAAGAGTAATAAAGTTAAAATTGATAAGTTGCCTGAATGTTCAAAGTTTACCCCAGCTTCTGGTAGTTATGGTGGTATTTGGGAAACTATTTTTATTAAGCCTTTGAGTTATTTTATTATTCAAATTGGGAAAATACTTGGTAATTATGGTTGGGCCATTATTGCTGTAACTTTGCTTATTCGTTTAATTATTTTCCCATTAAGTAAAAAGTCAGCTTTGATGAGTGAAAATATGAAATTTGCTCAAAAAGATTTGGAAAAACTTGAGAAAAAGTATCGTGGACGTGAGAGCCAAGAAGATCAGATGATGAAAGCACAGGAAATGATGACGATTTATAAAAAATATGATATTAATCCAATGTCTGGTTGTTTATTTGCTTTTATTCAGATGCCACTTTTCTTTGCTTTCTTAGAAAGTTTGAATAGATTACCAATTGTATTTGAAGGTAAATTTTTAGGATATAAATTAGGTACTAGTCCATTTGTAGCTTTGTTTGGTAGTAATTTTGATTTTGGAAAACTTATTTCTAGTTTTAGCAATGGTAATTTTATATATTTAATTTTACCAATTGTTGTTGCTTTGACGACATTCTTGTCATTTAAGTTGAATTCTGGAGTTAGTAGTGGTTCTGATGAACAACAATCTCAGATGAAGACAATGATGAATGTTATGCTTGTTTTTATTGTATTTACTTCGTTTACAATGCCTGTTAGTATTATTTTATACTGGGTTACTGGTAGTTTATTTACAATTATTCAAGCTGAAATCATTAGGAGGATGAAAGAAAATGGAAGTAGTAAAGTTCGAATCAAAAAACAAAGATGAGGCTCTTAATAAATGTTTAGAAAAATTAAATGTTAATTTATCAGAGGTTTATTATTATATTGAAGAAGGGGAACCTGGTTTATTTGGCAAAGTGAAGTATACTTCATGGGTTGTTACTAAATATGATGTTAAAAATTACGTTAAAGATTTTTTAAATGATTTAGCTTATAATATGAATACTAAGTTTGACCTTGAAATTAATGAGAATGATGGTGTTATTACTTGTATTATTGTTTGTGATGATAGTAATGTTATAATTGGTAAAGAGGGTAGATGTTTAAATGCTATTCAGTCTGTTTTAAGGCAATCATTACGTAAGTATGGTAGGTTTGATATTAAAGTTAATTTAGATATTGCGGGTTATAAAGAAAAAAGACAACGTAATATTGAAAGAGAAGTAAAGAAACTTGCTAAGGAAGTTTTATCAAGTGGAGTTTCAGTTAAGCTAGATCCTATGAATTCTTTTGAGAGAAGAATAGTTCATAATGCTATAAGTGAGTTTGATGGCTTGTTTACTCGAAGTGAGGGAGAAGCCCCTAATAGATATGTGGTTATTATGATTAAGGAGGATTAATTCTTCTTTTTTTTTCAATTTAATTATTATTTGAAATGTAAGATTCAGTTTTTAATAGTTTTTTCCTTCGTTTTAAATGCTATGATTTTTGTTTTGAATATGTTATAATTTTGGTAGAAAAGGGCGATATTATGAAAAAGAATATTACTAAGGAAATATTAAATGATGATGAATATTTAGATATTGTTAGTGATATTTTGGATAATTGTGAGTTTCAAAAAAGAAAACAATGGAAACATCATGAAAATTGTTCTTTATACGAGCATTTATTAGCGGTTTCTTATTTGTCTTATAAAATTTGTAAAAAAAAGAGATTGAATTATAAGGATGCAGCGATTGGTGGATTATTGCACGATTTTTATACTGAGCCGTGGCAAGAACATTTGAATGAAAAAAAGCCTTTTTTTAAGCAGCATGGTTTTGTTCATGCTCATGAGGCTATGGTTAATGCATATAAATTTTTTCCTAATTTAATGAATGATAGAATTTCAAATATTATTGAAAGACATATGTTTCCTTTAAATATTATTCCTCCAAAATATAAAGAGGGTTGGATTGTTAGTTATGTTGATAAGCGTTTAAGTATGGATGTTATTATTAATGTTAAAGCTTTACCAAAATATTTTGGGTTAACAAGATTTATTAATAAGGTTAAAAAAGTTTTTAGAAGGTGATTTGAATGAATGATACTATTTGTGCTATTTCTACAGCTCAAGGTGTTGGAGCTATTTCAATTATTAGGGTTAGTGGAGATGACGCTATTAAAATTGTAAGTAATATTTTTTCTAATAAAGATTTTTTCAATGCTCCTTCACATACTATTCATTATGGTTATATTTTGGACGGTGAAGAGAAGATTGATGAAGTTTTAGTTAGTATTATGAGGGCTCCTAAAACGTTTACTAAGGAGGATGTTGTCGAAATTAATGCTCATGGTGGTATTATGACTACTAATAAGATATTAGAGCTTTTACTTGTTAATGGTTGTCGTCTTGCGGAACCTGGTGAATTTACTAAAAGAGCTTTTTTAAATGGCAGAATTGATTTGACTGAGGCCGAAGGAATTATGGAACTTATTAATAGTAAAACTGATGTTTCTAGAAAAATAGCGTTGAATCAGGTTAGTGGTAAGGTTAATTTAATGATTAAAAAGTTGAGGGAAGAGCTTATTCAAATTATTTCTAATATTGAAGTCAATATTGATTATCCAGAATATGAGGATATTGAAGAAGTTACTACTTCTAAAATAAAAGTTAGTTTAGGGGATTTAAAAGATAAAGTATGTAAAATTCTTAATGAAAGTAATAATGGAAAAATTTTAACTAGTGGTATTAAAACAGCTATCGTTGGTAGACCAAATGTTGGCAAAAGTAGTTTACTTAATAAATTGATTGGTGAAGATAAGGCTATTGTTACAAATATTGAGGGTACTACTAGAGATAGTGTTGAGGCAACTTTAAGAATTGATAATATAATTTTAAATTTAATTGATACAGCGGGCATTAGAGATACTTCTGATGTTGTAGAAAGTATTGGCGTTGATAAAAGTTTAAGCTTAATTGATGAAGCTGATTTAATTTTATTTGTAGTTAATTATAATGAAATGTTGGACAAGGATGATTATAAGATTATTGAAAAATTAAAGAACAAAAAATACATTACTATTGTTAATAAAATTGATTTAGATAAAAAAATTGATGATAGTGATTTAAAAAATGTTGTTTATGTTAGTGCTTTAAAGAACAATAATATTGATAAAATTAGCAAGAAAATTAAAGAATTATTTAATTTAGAGCAAATTGAAATGACTGATTTAACTTATTTGACAAGTGCAAGAAGTTTAGCTATTTTAAGAAAAATTTTGTTAGCGGTTGATGAAGTTAATGATGGTATAGAAAATAACAGTCCTATTGATATGATTGAAATTGATTTAAAAAATATTTGGACTTTGCTTGGTGAAATAATTGGTGAAAGTTATGATGAGGAACTTTTAAATCAGATATTTAGTAGATTTTGTGTTGGAAAGTAGATTTATTTCTACTTTTATTTTTTGGTTTCTTTTTAATTGTTAAAAAAAATGTTATAATAATTGCTGGAAATGTTGGTGATTTTATGGAATATGAAATTATTGTTGTTGGTGGTGGTCATGCTGGGTGTGAAGCAGCTTTGGCTAGTGCTAGAATGGGTCATAAAACGTTACTTGTTACGGGAAATATTAATAATGTAGCTGATATGCCTTGTAATCCATCAATTGGAGGAAGTGCAAAAGGTATTGTTGTTCGTGAGATAGATGCTTTAGGTGGACAGATGGGAAAGAATGCTGATAGGAGCTTATTACAAATAAAAATGCTTAATACAGCTAAAGGTCCTGCTGTTAGAGCATTGAGAGCACAGGCTGATAAAATAACTTATCCTAAAAATATGCTTGATACGCTTATTGAAACTAAAGATTTAGATATTAAAGAGGCATTAGTTAAGGATGTTATTACTGTTAATAATAAGGCTACTGGTATTTTACTTGAAAATGGTATTACGATTAAATCTAAGGCTGTTATTTTAACGACAGGTACTTATATGAATGCAGATATTTTAGTTGGTAATACTCGTCATCGAGAAGGTCCGCATGGTGAAAAACCGTCTAATTATTTAAGTGATAATTTGGCAAAAAAAGGTTTTAAAATTATTAGATTAAAAACAGGAACACCACCTAGAATTGAAAGAAGTAGTATTGATTTCAGTAAAACGAAAATTGAAAATGGGGATAATGTTTATAGAACTTTTTCTTTTGATGATAAACCTTGTTATGATATTGATAGTCAAGTTCCATGTCATTTAATTTATACTAATGAAAATACACATAAATTAATTTTAGACAATTTAAATAAGTCTAGTATGTATGGTGGTTTATCTGATATTAAAGGTGTTGGCCCTAGGTATTGTCCTTCTATTGAAGATAAAGTTGTTAGATTTAAAGATAAAGATAGACATCAGTTATTTTTAGAGCCTGAAAGTTTATATTATGATGATATTTATTTGCAAGGATTTTCGACAAGTATGCCTCATGATATTCAAGAAAAAATGGTTCATAGTTTATCTGGTCTTGAGCATGCTAAAATATTGAGGTATGCTTATGCTATTGAATATGATGCAATTTATCCTACACAATTAAAATTTAATTTGGAAACTAAGTTAATTGAAAATTTGTTTACAGGTGGGCAAATTAATGGTACAAGTGGTTATGAAGAGGCTGCTTGCCAAGGTTTAATGGCGGGTATTAATGCGGCTTTGAAAATTGAAGGAAAAGAACCTTTTATTTTAAGAAGAGATGAGGCTTATATTGGTGTTTTAATTGATGATTTGATTACTAAAGGCATTAGTGATCCTTATAGATTACTTACATCAAGAGCTGAGTATAGGTTGCTTTTGAGAAGTGATAATGCTGATTTGAGATTACGTGAATATGGACATAAATTTGGATTAGTTAGTGATGATAAATATGATGAATTTTTGAAGAAAAAAGAAGATATTGATAATGCTATATTGGAATTTAAAAAAGTTAGAGTAACGCCTAAAGATAATGAATTATTAAATAGCATTGGAACTAAAAGTTTAAATTCTGGTATTTCTTTATATGATTTGCTCAAGAGACCGGAAATTGATGTGGAAAGTCTTATTAGATTTTTAAATAATGATTATTCTTTTGAGGTTTTAGAACAAGTTAGTATTACAGCTAAGTATGAAGGTTATATTAAAAAAGCAATGCATGAGGCTGAAAAATTAAAACATTTAGAAAGCAAAAAAATTCCTGTTGATATTGATTATGATTCAATGCATAATTTAGCTAGTGAAGCTAAGCAAAAGTTGAAAGAGGTAAAGCCTCTTACTTTAGGGCAGGCTATTAGAATTAGTGGTGTAAATCCTGCTGATATTTCTATTTTATCGATGTATTTGAAAAGGGGTAAATAATGAATATTGATGAATTTAAGAATGAAATAAGTAAACTTGGTATTGAATATGATAATGATAAACTTTTAAAGTTAGAAAAATATTATGAACTTTTAATTGACTGGAATAATAAAATAAATTTGACGGCGATTGTAGACAAAGAACAGGTTTATTTGAAACATTTTTATGATAGTTTAACTTTGTTTAAAATAGTTGATTTAAATAAGGTTGATTCATTATGTGATTTAGGTACTGGTGCAGGTTTTCCTGGTATTGTAATTAAAATATTTTTTCCTAATATAAAAATTACTTTAGTTGATGCATTAAATAAACGTATTAATTTTTTAAATGAGGTTGTTCAAAAATTAAATTTAAGTAATGTTACTTTAATTCATTCAAGAGCAGAAGATTATGGTAGGGATCATAGAGAATGTTTTGATGTTGTAACGGCACGGGCATTATCTAGTTTACCAGTTTTACTTGAATATGGTGTTTCATTACTTAAAATTAATGGTACGCTTTGTGCAATGAGAGGAAATGATGATAGTAGTGATAGTTTAAATGCTATTTCGCAACTTAATGTTTCTTTGGAAAAGGTTGTACATTTTCAATTACCATATGAGAAAAGTAATAGAACTTTGATTTTATTTAGAAAATTATCTAAAACGAATATTAAATATCCTAGAAGATTTATAGAAATAAAGAAGAAACCTCTTTAATTGTTTGATTTTTGATTTGTAGAAGTGGCATTATATATGTCTCTTTTTTTATTGTTATATTGTTATTTGTAAATTGTTTTTTCCTTTATAAATATTTCTTTTAAAATAGTTGAATTATTTTAAAAAAAATAGTATGATAAAATAAAAGAATAGAGGGGAGGGGTAGATTGTGCAAGAAAATGGAAAACTTACTGTTTTAAGCATGCAAGATATTTTGCCAAATAGATTTCAGCCAAGATTTAAATTTGATGAAGAAAAATTAGAAGAACTTGCTTTATCTATTAGTAAATATGGTGTTATTCAACCAATTGTTGTAAGACCAGTTAGTAATAAATATGAAATTATTGCTGGTGAACGTAGGTTTAAAGCCAGTAAACTTGCAAATAGATCTACTATTCCTGCTATTGTAATTAATTTATCTGATAAAGATAGTGAAGAGATTGCTTTACTTGAAAATGTACAAAGACAACAATTAAATCCAATTGAAGAAGCCGTTTCATATAAACGGATTTTAGACATGGGATATATTACGCAAGAAGAACTTGCTAAAAAAATTGGAACATCTCAATTGGCAATTGTGAATAAAATAAAACTTTTAAGTTTGAGTGATGAGGTTCAAAGTTATTTGTTAAATAATAAGATTTCTGAAAGGCATGCAAGAAGTTTACTTAGAGTTACTGATAAAGAAATGCAAGTTCAATTGCTTTACCGAATTGTTAAAGAAAGACTTACCGTTAAACAAACAGATAAAGAAATTGCTAAAATTAAAGAAAATGAAAATAAATTTGAAATGTCAAAACAAAATATTAATTCTAATCAAGAGGTTAAAAAAATAGTTGAACCGATTGAAACAGAGTCAATTGAAAGTTTATTTGATGAAAGCGAAAATTTAGAAAGGGGTAATCATATGGATATTGATAAGATTATGCGTGAGGCAAAAGATATAAATGTTCCAACGAAAGAAGAACCAAAAGATATTTCTAATCTTATGGTATCAGGCGTGGATGTACAAAGTGAACCTATTGTTAGACAGGAATCTGCTTCGGCACCTCTTGAACCAGGAAAGTTTATTAATGTTCAACCTCAAGCACAAGTTCAGGAAAAGCCAATAAGCCCAGTTCAAACTGACAGCGTAACTTTTGATAGTGTATTTAATCAGGGGTTAATGGATACTCCAAATAAAACTGTTTCTCAGCCTATAAACGATTCGCAAAATAATGTTAATTCTCAAACTTTTGTGAAGCCTCAAGCTTCTATTAATTCGTCAGCTTCTTCTGATTTAAGTTCAAAGGCCGAACCTCAACATAATACTTTTATAAATAGTAATTTGCAAAATAATTCATCAGTTTCTGATTCAGTTGTACAAGCAGGGCCAAGTGTTCCTAATGTTTCAGATTCAGTGGAAATTTCAGATGATACAAAAAATAAAATATCAAATGCTGTTGCTATGGCGTTGAAAGGATATAATAGTAGAAAATCTGGTATTGGACAAGCTTCTACTGCAGCTGATAAATCTGTTCAGAGTAATGTTTCAAGTAATTTTAATGCGCAGCCTCAAGGTGTACCAGCAAAGCCAGTAATGCCTCAAACTAATAATATACCAGATGTCGATATTATTTCAGATAATAATATTAATGATTATATTGCTCCAACACCTACTGGTGATAGTACAATAGCGGCTTCAATGAGTCAAAGCATAAAGCCTGTTAATAATCATGCCCATTTTGCTCAAATTGTTAAAATGCTTAGAGATTGTGCAGACAAAATTGAACAAGAAGGATATTTTGTTAATGTTGATGAAATGGATTTAAATGATAAATATAAGGTAATATTTACGATAAATAAAGAATAATTTTGTTCTTTATTTTTTGACTTTTTACTAAATATAATGTAAAATTAGGTGAATTATTGAGGTGATTATAAATGATTGAATTTACTAAAATGGAAGGTATTGGTAATGATTATATATATGTTGATGTTCAAAAAAATAGGATAGATAATCCAAGTGAAATTGTAAAAAAGTTAAGTGATAGACATTTTGGAATTGGTTCGGATGGGCTTATTTTGATTGATAAAAGTGATAAGGCCGATTTTAAAATGAGTATTTATAATACTGATGGCAGTGAAGCTGAGATGTGTGGTAATGGAATTCGCTGTGTTGGTAAATTTGTTTACGATAAGGGGTTGACTGATAAAACTGTTTTTACGGTTGAGACTTTAGCGGGAATTAAAACTTTGAATTTAACGCTTAAAAATGGTAAAGTTAGTTTGGTTAAAGTAGATATGGGTGAACCTATATTGGAAAGTGGTTTGATACCGGCAATTAATACATTTAATGCTGTGTCTAAAGATGGGTTTAAATATTCTAAAGTAAATTTAAATTTTTTAGATGTTAAAACTGATTTTACTTGTGTTTCAATGGGTAATCCGCATGCGATTTGTTTTATTAAAGATATTTCTAATTTAGATATTTCATTGGGTACTTTGATTGAAAATAATAATCATTTTCCTAATAGAACAAATGTTGAATTTATTGAAGTTATTAATTCTAATGAAATTAAGATGCGTGTTTGGGAACGAGGTGTTGGCGAGACTTTAGCTTGTGGTACTGGTGCTTGTGCTTCGGCTGTTGCTAGTATTTTAAATGGTTATACTAATAGATGTGTTCAAGTTGATTTACTTGGTGGTAATCTTTATATTGAATGGGGATTAGATAATCATGTTTATTTAACTGGGCCAGCTAAAATTGTATTTGATGGAGAAATTGACATTAATTCTTTATAATGTCTTTTTTTATGTAAAGTTTAGATTTTAATTCTTGACTTATGGTATGGTTTTGGTAGTAGAATATTGTATGGAATAGTGGTGATTATTTTGAAAAGTTTAGTTATTTATTTTTCACGAAGTGGTGAAAATTATGTTGATGGTAAGATTAAGAATATTGATAAAGGAAATACAGAAATTGTTGCTGAAAAGATTAGTGAAATAACTGGGGCTTCATTATTTAAAGTTAATCCTGTAAAAGATTATCCTTTTGATTATAGGGAGTGTTGTAAAGTTGCTAATCTTGAATTTAATAATAATGAAAGACCTTTGATTAAAGAAAAAATTGATATTAATGGTTATGATGTTATATACATTGGTGGTCCTATTTGGTGTGGGCATTATCCTATGTGTTTATTTACGGCTTTAGAAAATCTTGATTTTAAAGGAAAAATAGTGAATCCGTTTGTTACGCATGAAGGCTCTTTGTTTGCTAATACGAAAGAAGATATTGAATATTTATGTCCTGGAGCTATTATTAATGGACGTTTAGCTATTATTGGAAGTAAGGTGCTTGATTGTGATAAGATTATAGAAATGTGGTGTGAAGATGTATTTAGATAAAATTAATGACGTAAAAGATGTTAAAAAAATTGATTTGGATAAATTATCTATTTTATCTGATGAAGTAAGGCAAGCTATTATAAATAGAGTTAGTAAGATTGGAGGACATATAGGTCCTAATTTAGGCGTTGTTGAATTAACTGTAGCATTACATTATGTATTTAATTCGCCTTTTGATAAAATTGTTTTTGACGTTTCACATCAATGTTATGCTCATAAAATTTTAACTGGTAGAAAAGAAGCTTTTTTAGATGATAATCATTTTAATGATGTAACTGGTTTTACTAATCCAGAAGAAAGCAAACATGATATATTTAAAATAGGTCATACATCTACTTCAATTTCTTTAGCTTTAGGTTTGGCTTTAGAAAGAGATTTAAAAAAGACAAATGAAAATGTTATTGCGGTTATTGGTGATGGGTCTTTAACTGGTGGTGAGGCTTTAGAGGCTCTTAATTATGCTGGTGAATATAAAGGAAATTTGATTATTATTGTTAATGATAATAATCAAAGTATTGCAGAAAATCATGGGGGTATTTACAAAAATTTAAAATTACTTAGAGAAAATAATGGAAAATGTGATAATAATTTTTTTGAAAGTTGTGGGTTTGAATATCATTATTTAGATGATGGAAATGATGTTTTAAAACTTGTTAAGTTATTTAAGAGTATTAAAAATGTTGATTATCCAGTTGTTTTGCATATTCATACAATTAAAGGCAAGGGTTTAAAATTTGCTCAGGAGAAAAAAGAAATTTATCATTCTGGTGGTCCTTTTGATGTTGTTAGTGGGAAATATAAATTTTTACCTAAGCAAGATGATACTGTTTTTGATAGCTTGAAAAATTTACTTGATAGTGATGATAGAGCTATAGTAGTTAATGCGGCTACACCAATGGTACTTGGTTTTACTTGTGATAAAAGAAAAAAATATGTTGAAAGTGGGCAGTTTGTTGATGTTGGTATTGCTGAGGAAAATGCTGTTGCTATGGCTGGTGGAATTGCTAGGGAAGGAGGAACGGCTGTTTTTGGAACGACAACTACTTTTATGCAAAGAGTTTATGATCAAGTTTCTCATGATGTTTGTTTAAATAATTTACCAGTAACTTTTCTTTTGTTAAGAGGAGGAGTTTATGGAATGAATTCGGATACTCATTTGGGTTTGTGTGATATTCAGCTTTTTGCTCATATTCCTAATTTGATTTATGTGTCACCATCTACTAGAGGTGAGTATATAAATGCTTTGAAGTTTGCGACAAGTCAAAAAAATCATCCGGTAGGTATAAGAGTGCCTGCTAAATTTAGTGATATTAAAGATGATAAGTTTAGTCTTAGTAATAAGGTATTGTTAAAAGGCGAAGGTGTAGCTATATTTGGGGTTGGCAAAATGATTGATATGGCAATGGCCGTTGCGACTAGATTAAAAATAGATAATATTAGTGTTACAGTTATTAATCCACTTGTTTTGTCTAATTTAGATACACCTTTACTTAATGAGCTTAAGTTAAAACATAAATTAGTTATTACTTTAGAAGATGGGGAATTATTTGGCGGTTATGGAACAAATATTGCTTCTTTTTACGGTAATGATAATATGAAAGTTTTAAATTTTGGTATTTCTAAAAAATTTCATACTGACTTTGATCCTGATGAATTGTTAGAAGAGTGTGGAATGTCTGTTTCAAATATTTGTAATGTAATTTATAAATTTTTAAATTCTAAATCTGATTGATTTTAATTTACGTTTCGTTTACAGCTTAGTTTAATTTCAAATTATTTTTTTAAAATATTACCTTATACTTACGCAAAAGCATACTTTAATTCTAATTGCTTTTACTTATTAAATTTATTATTTATTTAAATTTTATTATAATTAGATAATTTGACAAAAATATTAATTTGTTTATAATATATCACTGTTTTAAGGGGGAATATTAAATGTTTAAACTTATTAATAAAGCTGGTGTTGGTGTATTTGATTTAGAAAATAAAATTGCGGATGTTGCTGTTGATTATTGGGTTGATGCTATTAATAAAGCTGGTGATTTAAATAATTCTGATTTTTTACAGATAGCGGATGTTTTATCAAATGAACATATTACTTTATCTGACAAGTCTCTTTTGAAATTTAAGTGTTTTATGAAAAAAAATATTATTTCAAAATTTCCTAAAAAAAATGATTATATGATGATTTGGACTGGTGACGGTAGAGAAATGAATGATGGAACAAGATTGATTGGTGATTTTGGTATTATTAATTGTTCTAAAAAAGCGAACATTCCTTTAGAGTCATTACCTAAGGATATTTGTATGTGGATAAGACCTGATAGTGTTTCAGTAGAAAACTGTTTTCAATTTGATGAAATATATAGAAAAAGTAAAATTAAATAAGTTTGTATGACTATCCATTGGATAGTCATTTTTAATATTGTATATTAATGTTAATATGTAATAAATTGGTTATAATATTATTTGAAGATTTTAATTATGATGATTGAAATTATAATATTGAGGTTATTATGTTTAAATTATAATCAAAATATAAGCCTGTGGAGATCAACTGCGAGCAATTAAAAAATTGTCTGATGGAATTAAGAAATATAAAAAATAATAAGATTTATAGGGTATATGCTTTTTTCAATACTGAAGTGTTACACGTTAAAGTTAAATTAGCACGATATAAATTTGTGGAAGAAGTATAATAATGATGGTATAATTTATTTTGTAGGTCATCTTTATAACTAATTTATGTAAATGAAGTTGATGGAATATCAAAAGATTATATAGAAGATGATGAAAAAGCGACTTATTTTGAAGTGGTTGATAGTGCATGATGTACAAAAGATAAAGTGTGCTAGAGATAAGTTTATAAATACAGTAATGAACACTGAATTTTAAGGTAAAAAGAAATATTTTTATGGAGTTGATAAATATATGAATAATAATGAAGTTTTAGCAAGAAATTATTCTGAAGGAAGTGTTGAATTATATAATTGTTTATTAGAACTATGGAAAAATGATTTTGAAACAATTGGATGCTGTATAGGACATAATGGCAATACTCAATATATAGGATTAAATAGAAATAATAATGATAAACTTATAAAGTTTTTATCTTTGATTAATAAGGATGATATTGTTATTTCTTTTCTTAATAATCATATTAGTATTAAGAAGAATAAAAACAAAGATATATATAATAGTGTATTAAATTCTATAAAAAAACTAAATGAAAATGATATTGCTTCCAAGGATAAAGAAATAGAAGACGTAATTAATTTTATTGATAATAATAATTACAAATATGCTAATATTCGCTATTATTATTATAAAGGTACATTAAAAAAATATATTAATACAAGTGATTTAGATTTAATAAATATTCTAAAAGGAAAATATAAGTATAAAGTATTAAATGAAAAATTGCCAATGTATCATTTTATAATAGATTAGTGGTAAATTTATGAATTCAAAAGAAAATTATAATTGTAGATTTATACCAAAAAGTGATTTTAATTTATAGTTATATTTTTAAAAATCTTAAAAAAATAACAAAAAGTTATAAAGGAGGGAGGAAAAAATGTTCAAAATTCACTCAAAATATATGCCTAGTGGTGATCAACCGGAGGCAATAAATTCATTAGTTAAAGGAATTAAAAATGGTGAGAAGTATCAAGTTTTACTTGGAGCAACGGGGACTGGAAAAACTTTTACAATTGCAAACGTAATTGAAAAAGTGAATAAACCAACATTGCTACTTGCACATAATAAAACTTTAGCTGGGCAACTTTATGCAGAGCTTAAAGAGTTGTTTCCAGAGAATCATGTATGCTATTTTGTTTCTTATTATAGGAACGCCTCTAAAACTGCTTTATTTAATACCTTTTAGTTTTATTTAACCCCTTAAAAATATCATAAAAAGCCTAAATAAGACTAGTTAATAAAATGTAATTTTGTGGCTGAAATTTGTATCCATTCGTGTCCACTAAAAAATTAATAAATATCAAGATAATATAATTTATAAATTAATGTTTTTAGATAAAAAGTCATATTTTAATGTTATAATATAAATGTATATGTGAGGTGATAGGGTATGTTAGTTATTTTTGAAGGATTAGACAATTGCGGTAAAACTACATTAGTACAAATGATAAAAGATTATTATTTAAAATTAGGAATAGATGCAGAAATTTCTAAAGAATTTGAAACTAATATAGGTAAGGAATTAAAGAAAATGGCAAAAGAAGGAACTTTAGATCCTATCTTAAAAGCATATCTGTTTGCAACTGATAGATATATAAGAATGAAAAATATAGATCAAGAAGATTTAAAAAATAAAATAATGTTATTTGATCGATACGTTCCGTCTGCTCTTGCTTATCGTATGGCGGAAGGTGTTGATAAAAATTGGGTAACTAATATAAATTCAGTTTTTCCAAAAGCTGATATAGGATTTTTTATTGATATAACGCCAAATGAATCTGTTAACAGAAATACAGATGCCAAATTTAATATAAAAGCAACACCTGAGCATTTAGGAAAAGTTAGAAGTGCATATTTGTCTATTCTTGATGAAAATAATCTTATTTATATTAATGGAATGCAACCGATTGAAAATATATTTGGTGAAGTTATTGATAAAATAGAGGAGTTTAGAAAAAAGAATGAGAGAAAATTTTAATAATCTATTAGAAAATTTAAAAAAGTGTGAAATTTGTAAAGAAAAATTTGGATTTCAGCCTCATCCTATATTTTTAGGTAATGTTAATTCTAAAATAGTTCAAATTAGTCAGGCACCATCTGCCACTGTCCATGAGACATTAAAACCATTTACAGATCAAAGTGGAAAAAAATTAAAATATGAGTGGTATAAGATTGATGATGAAACATTTTACAATCCAGATAATTTTTATATTGCAGCGCTTGCACATTGTTATCCTGGAAAAGATAAAAATGGTAACGATAGAATGCCACCAAAGGTTTGTTATGAAACTTGGATAAAAGAAGAACTAAAATATATAAACAATAAACTTTATATAATAATTGGTGCAAAAGCAGCAAGAGTTTTTTTTCCAAATGAAAAATTTAATGAATTGATTTTCAAAAATAATTTTATTAATGAAAAATTAGCAATTGTATTACCACATCCATCACCACTTAATATAAAGTGGTTTAAAGAGCATCCCGAATTTATGAAAAAAAGAATATTTGAAATAAGAAAAATAATAAATGAAGTATTGGAGGAAGAAAAAAATGATAGATTTGAAACAAATACAAAAAGATGTTTATCAAAATAAGTTGGATAAAGGTTTTAATGTTACAGATATTAATAAAGAGTTTTGTTTAACATATGGTGAAGTAGCTGAGGCATATGAAGCGTGGCGTAAGAAAAAAGATGATGTTGGAGAAGAAATAGCTGATGTTGTGATTTATCTACTAGGATTATCTGAGATTTTAAATGTTGATTTGGAAAGTGAAATTTTAAGGAAAATTAATAAAAATAAACACAGAGAGTACAAAATAATTGACGGTGTAAATACAAGAGTTAAAGAATATGAAGAAAATTAATATATATTTGGCTACAAAATTATATAGTTTTTTTGATAGAAAAACATCTGTAATTATGTATAATAGCATTTTAAATAGTAAAAAATTCAGAAACGATAAGATATATTTACCATTTAAGGATAGTAATATGAAGGTTAGTACAGACGGAAATGTTGCTAAAAATATATTTGAAGCAGATATAAATTCGTTAAATAATACTGATATATTTATAACAAGACTTGACGGAATGTCTTATGATGCAGGTGTTGGATTTGAAATTGGATACTGTTTAGCTAAAAGTGTTCCTCTTTATATTTTTAATACTGATTTCTATAAAAATAAATTATTAAGTAACTTTGAATATAAGTTATCACCTATAATTGATAAAATTGCCAATGTATTTAAATATGAATATATAAATGATAGTAAATTGGAATATGAGGATGAATTGGATTTTAATATTAATTTGTTTTCTAAATTTGTCTATGAAAAAATAAACAATACAAAAGAAAAAATATATGAATATACTGATGGCAATGAGAAATTTGACGTTTTTATAGATTTATTAGGTATGAAATATGAATGGAATAAAATAATAATTGATAAAATAACTAAAATATTAGATGAAAATAGTATTACGTATTGGATTAGTAATAGATATTCATCAGGATATTCAGTTGATGTTGATTTGAAAAATTTAAAAAATAGTAAGATTTATTTAACATGTTATGATGAAAATGAACCAGATATAGATTCTGCTATTTTACAAGGATTTGCTTATTATAATAAATTAAATATTATTGGATATGAATCAAATCCTGTTAAATATTATGTTGAAGGAAAGCAAGAATTTGGTGTTACATTAATGTTAGAGCAGTCATGTTCTACATTAACAAAAAGTATAGATAAGAGTATAAAAGTGATAATCAATAATATAAAGCATAATTGATACCATAATGGTATCTATTTTAATGTAATTTAAATATTTTAGAAGAAGATAAAAGAATTTAAATTATGAAAATATTTAGAATGAACCTTGATAATTGAAATGGCTTCATTGTTTTATTGTAAAATAAGTGTTAAAATAGGTTATTAGAAAACATTTAGTTTTATTTAGTAAATTTGTGGCTGACATGTGTGCCCTATGCGTGTCTACAAAAAAATGACCTATCAGTTAAGTTCTAGGCCATGAATTTTTGCTGATTGGACATGAATTTGTTGGTTGATATTGGTCATGATAAGGAGGTAGTTATGTTTAATTTAATGTCAAAATATATACCTAGTGGTGATCAACCAGAGGCAATAAATTCATTAGTTAAAGGAATTGGAAATGGTGAGAAGTATCAAGTTTTACTTGGAGCAACGGGGACTGGAAAAACTTTTACAATTGCAAATGTAATAGCTCAAGTTAATAAACCAACTCTAGTTTTAGCTCATAATAAAACCTTAGCAGGGCAACTTTATGCAGAGCTTAAAGAGTTGTTTCCAGAGAATCATGTATGCTATTTTGTTTCTTATTATGATTATTATCAACCAGAGGCTTATGTAGCTAAAACAGATACTTATATTGAAAAGGATGCTTCTATTAATGATGAAATAGATGAGCTTAGACATTATGCAACGGCTAGTTTATTAGCACATAAAGATGTTATTGTTGTCGCTTCTGTTTCTTGTATTTATGGTATTGGTGAAATTGAGGATTATGAGAAAAAAGTATTGTTTTTAAGCGTTGGTGAAACGGTAGATAGAGATAAAATTATTGAAAAATTAATTGATATGCTTTATGAAAGAAATGATATTGATTTAAAAAGAGGCTCTTTTAGGGTTAGAGGCGATGTTTTAGAAGTTGTTCCGATAGGTCAGCACACACATGGAATTAGAGTTGAATTTTTTGGTGATGAAATTGATAGAATAAGTGAATTTGATTTAGTTACAGGGAGTTTGGTTAATGATAAAAAAACTTATACTTTGTTTCCGGCAAGTCATTTTGTTACGAGTGAGGATAAGCTTAAAATTGCTATTAAAAATATTAGAAGTGAACTTGATGAACAACTTAAAAAATTTAAAAGTGAAAATAAATTACTTGAGTATCAAAGATTGAAAGAAAGAGTTAATTATGATTTAGAGATGCTTGAAGAAACTGGCTTTTGTAGAGGTGTTGAAAATTATTCAGCGCCGCTTGCTTTGAGAAAACCTGGAGATATGCCAACTACGTTAATTGATTTTTTTGGTGATGATTTTTTGTTAGTAGTTGATGAATCACATGTTACTTTACCACAGGTTAAAGCGATGTATAATGGTGACAGAGTTCGTAAAGAGTCGCTGGTTAATTATGGCTTTAGGCTTCCGAGTGCACTTGATAATAGACCTTTAAAATTTAATGAATTTGAAAGTAAAATTAGACAAGCTATTTTTGTTTCGGCTACTCCTGGTGATTATGAACTTGAAAAATGTCATCATAAGTATGTTTCACAAATTATTAGACCAACTGGGTTGCTTGATCCGGTTATTACAGTTAAATCAACAAAAGGTCAAATTGATGATTTAGTTAGTGAAATTAATAAACAAATTAATAATAATGAAAGAACATTGATTACTACTTTAACTATTAGAATGGCTGAGGAATTGTCTGGTTATTTAAAAAAACTTGATATTAAAGTGGCTTATCTTCATAATGAAGTTAAAACTTTAGAAAGAATGCAGATAATTCATGATTTAAGATGTGGTAAATATGATGTGGTTGTTGGTATTAATTTGTTACGTGAAGGTATTGATATTCCTGAAGTTAGTTTAATTGCTATTATGGATGCTGATAAGCAAGGATTTTTACGTAGTGAAAGGAGTTTATTACAGACCATTGGTAGAGCTGCTCGTAATGCTAATGGTAGAGTTATTATGTACGCTGATGGTATGAGTCAGGCGATGAATGTGGCTATAAGTGAGACTAATCGTAGAAGAAGTATACAAATGGCTTATAATGAGAAAAATGGAATTGTTCCTAAAACAATTGTTAAAGAAATAAGAGATGTAATTTCTAATAAGTTTGAGATTAAAGATAAAAACAAGAAGCTTTCTAAAAAAGATAAGGAAAGTTTAATGTCTGATTTAGAAAGAGAAATGAAATTAGCTGCTAAGAATCTTGATTTTGAAAGAGCTATGGAACTTAGAGATGCTTTATTTGAGTTGCAAAGTGAAGACTAGTTTTAGTCTTCTTTTGTTTTAGCATTTGGAATATGCTATAATGTAGGTGGTGAAGAAATATGATAAAAAAAAGAATTATTAAAGTGTTTGATTGGGGTTTAAGAATAGTTAGTTATACTATTGTTTTGATGCTTATGACGCTTATTTTTAAAAATACTCTATATATCGATAATTCTTTTTATGGTATTTGGTGTTTAGTAGCTTCGCTTTTAATCTATTTACTTAATAAAACAATTAAACCTTTTTTAATTTGGTTAACGATTCCAATTACTGGAATTACGTTGGGGTTGTTTTATCCTTTTGTTAATTTGATTATTTTGAAAATAGTTAGTTTAATTTTAGGAGATCATTTTATTATTTATGGTGTTTGGTATGCTTTATTTGTAGCTATATGTATTTCAGTTATTAATGTTGTTTTAGATATGACTGTTTTTAAATCTTTGACATTTAAGGAGGATAAGGATGAGTCCAATAATTAATTTAGGTTTTATTTCTATTCATTGGTATTCTATTATGCTTTTTTTAGCTATTTTGTTTGGCTCTAATGTGGCTACTGATGAAGCTAAAAAACATGGATTTAGTGAAGATTTTATGGTTAATATGCTTTTCTTAACTATTGTTTTAGGTATTGTTGGCGCAAGAGCTTATTATGTTATTTTTAATTTTGATTACTATTTAATGAACCCACTTGAAATTTTTGAAATTTGGAATGGAGGACTTGCTATTCATGGAGGAATTTTATTTGGCCTTATTTCTGTTTATGTTTATTTGCATAAAAAGAATGTTAGTTTTGTTAAAATTTTAGATTATGTGGTTGTTGGATTTATTTTGGCTCAAGCAATAGGACGATGGGGTAATTTTTTTAATGGTGAAGCTCATGGTGAGGTATGTAGTTTGGCTTTTTTGAAAAGTTTACATTTGCCTTCTTTTATTATTAATGGTATGTATATTGATGGTAATTATTATGTTCCAACTTTTTTGTTTGAATCTATTTGGTGTTTAATTGGGTTTGTTATTATGATTATTTTTAGAAGAAAAAAATTTATAAAAGTTGGTTATTTGAGTAGTTTTTATTTAATTTGGTATGGTTTTGAAAGATTTTTCGTTGAAGGTATGCGAACTGATAGTTTAATGTTTTTTTCTTTAAGAATAGCTCAAATAGTTTCTTTATTTATGATGTTATGTGGAATTATTTTGTTTATTTATAGTTATAAGAAAAAAATAGGATATGGAGATGATTTGAATGAATAGATGTGTAATTATTGGAGCTGGTCCTGGTGGTATGAGTGCAGCTTTGTATTTAAAAAGATCTGGTATTATGCCTATTATTATTGATGATATGCCTGGTGGTGAACTTTTGAAGCTTGGAAAGATTGATAATTATTTAGGTTTACAGACAGATGGAATTACTTTAGCTATGAATATGATTAATCAGCTTAAAGAAAATGGTATTTCAATTGTTAAAGATAGAGTTACCTTGGTTTCTAAGTGCTCTTCTGGTTTTAAAGTTTGTTTAAAAAAAGGCGGAGATATATTTTGCTCTAAGGTTATTTTATCTAGTGGTAAGAAGCCGAAGCTTTTAGGTATAAATGGAGAAGATAAGTTAATTGGACATGGGATTAGTTATTGCGCTGTTTGTGATGGGGCATTTTATAGAGGCAAAGATGTTTGCGTTGTTGGCTCTGGTGATGGTGCTTTTTCGGAGGCTTTGTATTTATCTAAATTATGTAATAAAGTTTATATTTTAGCTAGAAGTGATCTTAGAGCTTCAAATGATCTTATTTCTAAAACGTCGAATAGTAATATTTTTGTTTTAAAAAATAGTAGTATTGCTTCTTTTATTTATGAAGATAGTATTAGTGGTGTTATTCTTAGTGATGGTAAACAATTAGAAGTAAGTGGAATTTTCGTATCTATTGGTGGAGTTCCACAAAGCAATATTTTAGATTTTTCTGTTGATATGAAAGATGGATATATTATAACTGATGAAAATATGGAAAGCAGTGTTAAAGGATTTTATGCGATTGGTGATGTTAGATTAAAAAAGTTTTATCAAATTTCTATTGCTGTAGCTGAGGGAGCTATTGCAGCGCTTAATGTAGGTGATGATGTAGATGTTTAAATTAGCTGTTTTAGGTGGTGGTAGTGGATTAAGCCAATTACTGAGAGGATTAAAAAAATTTCCTTTTGATATTTCAGCTATTGTTTCGGTTTGTGATGATGGTAGTAGTACAGGACGATTACGTGAGGAATTTCATACGCCGGCAGTTGGTGATATTCGTAAAGTTTTAATTAGTTTGTCTGAAAATGAGGAAGAAGTTAAAGAGCTTTTTGATTATAGATTTTCAACTTCTAGTGATTTAGATGGACATGCTTTAGGTAATTTACTTTTAACTGGAGCTAGTAAGGTTAAAGGTAATATAACTTCTGGTATTGAACTTGTTAATTCTCTTTTGAATTTAAAAGGAAAAGTTATACCTCTTACTGAGGATTATGTCACACTTATGGGTAAGATGTCATCTGGTAAGGTTGTTTTAGGAGAACATAATATTACGGAATGTAGGGATAAGATTAAATATGTTTATTATAAAAAGCCGCCGAAAGTTAATGAGGATGTGTTGAGTTCTATTAGACATGCGGACGCTATTATACTTAGCATGGGTAGTTTGTTTACAAGTATTATTCCTAATTTACTTTGTCGTGATGTTATTTTAGAGCTTGATAAAAGCCCCGCAAAAATAATTTATGTTTGTAATATAATGACACAACCTGGTGAAACCGATGGTTTTAGTGCTTATGATCATGTTAAACTTTTAAATAAATATTTAGGTAAACATAAAATTGATGCTGTTATTTTGAATAATGGATTTATTGAAGAAAGCATTCTTAAAAATTATGAAACAAGTGAACAGAAAGATTTGGTGTGTTTTGATGAAAATAAGTTTTTAAAGAATGATATAACGGTTATAAGTGGTGATTATATTAAAATTTTTGATGGTGTTATTCGTCATAACAGTTTGAAAGTAGCACTTGATATTATGTCTTATTTATTAGATTTGAGGTGATTATTTTGAGTTTTACAGCTTTGGTTAAAGATGAAGTTAGCAAGCTTGATATTATGGAAACAGAAAAGATTTCGGAATTGTCAGCTATTGTTCAAAATAATTATTTTGATGATGTGTTGATTAGGATTACTACGGAAAACAATTCAGTAGCAAGACTTACTTATTCTCTTTTTAAAGATTTATTTGGAATTTATCCTAAGGTAAGTGTGCGAAAAGGATATAATTATAATAAACATTTATTATATGTTTTGGAAATAAAAAAAGGCATTTTTGAGGTATATAAGTCTTTAGGTATTGAGGGGTTAATACCAGATGAGTTTATATATGCGGATGATGGATTAATGAGAGCATATTTGCGAGGGGTCTTTTTAACTAAAGCTAGTGTGAATGACCCTAAAACCTCTAGATATCATTTGGAGTTTAATTTAGAAAATGAAGAATATGCTAAATTTATTTTGAAGAGTTTGAATGGTTATTATTTGAATAGTAAATTTTTGAGGCGTGAAAATAAATATGTTGTTTATATTAAAGGGGCGGAGAAAATTGGTGATTTTTTACGAATTATTGGGGCAAATAAAGCAGTTTTATATTATGAGGATATTAGGATATATAGGGATCATAAGAATATGACAAATAGACTTAATAATTGTGAACAGGCTAATGTTGATAAAATCATTGAAACGGCTAATGAGTATGTTAAAAATATTTTATTTTTGAAAAAAGAGGATGTTTATGATTTGCTTTCTTTAAAGGAAAAAGAGGTTTGTGAGTATAGAATTAAGTATCCAGATGCATCTTTAATAGAGCTTTCAGAAATTATTAGTATAGAAACAGGTAATAAAATTACTAAATCTGGGGTTTATCATCGTCTTAATAAAATTAAAAATTTAGCTAATAAAATAAGAGAAAAGAAGAAAGTATAAAAATTTGTTTGATAAATTTATATATAAGTAAAAATATAGATTTTTTCAAAAAGGTTTTTAGACTTTTTTAAAATAGTTGAATTTATAAAAAATGTTGATATCTTAAAATTTTATTTTGAGTGAACAAGACATTATTGCAGTTTTATAGTATAATGAATAAGAGGCTGATATTATGAAAGAACTTTTTAAACAATTGGATGAAAATATAAATAGTCATGATGAGATTGTTATTATGACACACGCCAGAAGTGATTTGGATGGTATGGGTAGTGCAATTTGTTTGTCTGAAATTGTATCGTTTAAGGGTAAAAAATGTTGTATTGTTAAGCCTTATGAAAAAATAAATAGATCTTTAAAAAAAGCTTTTAAATATTTAGAAAGTAATAATATTGAAATTAAATTTAAAAGTGAAGAAGAAATTTTGAATGATAATGGGAATAAATTACTTATTATTGTTGATACGCAAAAAAGTGATTTTGTTGAAAGTGAAAAAGTTTTAAATAGTATTTGTGATAAGATTGTTATTGATCACCATATTGATGGAATAGATAGTATTTGTGATGTTATATATAAGTATAATGATATTAATAAATCTAGTGTTGTAGAGATTATGGGTGAGTATTTAAACTATTTAAAGCTTGCCTTTAATCCTTTTATTATGACGGTTATGCTTGGAGGCATGGTTACTGATACTAGCAGTTTTAGCTTGAAAGTTACTTATAAAACTTTTGAAGTAGCTTCGTTTTTAATTAAAAATGGGGCGAGTATGGACTCTGTTGGTTTTATGCTTAAAGAACCTAGGGAAGAGATGACTGACAGATATGAGTTTATTAAAAATTCTAAAGAAGTAATGAATAATGTTTTACTTTGTCAGATGGATGATAAAATACATAGTAATGTTGATATTGCTATGTTGGCAAAGGAACTTTTAAAATTTGAAAATGTTAAAGCGTCATTTGCTATTGGATTTTTATCTAAAAGAGTTATTGGTGTTAGTGCCAGATCAGTTAATGATATTAATGTTGGCAAGATTATGGAAAGTTTAGGCGGCGGTGGTCGGGCAACTGATGCAGCTTGCCAGATTAAAGATAAAAGTATTAGTGAGGTAGCATTAATGGTTATTAATGCCTTAAAGGAGGAAGAGAAATGCGAGTAATTTTACTTGAAGATGTTAAAAAAAAAGGAAAGAAAAACGAGATTATTACTGTAAAAGATGGTTATGGTATGTTTTTAATTAATAATAAGTTAGCTGTTAAAGAGACTAAAGGTAGTAGTTTGGTTTTGCAAAAGCAAAATGAAGAAGCTTTGCTTAAAGAAAATTTAGTGATTAAAGATTGTGAGAGTATAAAAGAAAAATTAGAAAAAATGACTATTTCTTTTACAGTTAACACGGGTAAAGATGGTCAAGTTTTTGGACAAGTAAGTACTAAGCAAATTGCTTCTTCTCTTAAAGAAAAAGGTTTTGATATAGATAAACGTAAAATTAAGTTAGATGTTCCTATTAATACACTTGGAGTAACTAATGTAACAATAATTTTACATAAAAAGGTGGAGGCTACGTTAAAGGTACGATTGAAAAAAGCAGGTGATTAGATGAACGAAAGGGTTATGCCACAAAAAATTGATGCTGAACAAGCTATTCTTGGCTCAATGTTTTTAAGCGAAAAGGCATTAGAGAGAGTTTGTGAAAGCTTAAATAAAGATATGTTTTATTTGGACAATCACAAAAAAATATTTGAAACTATTAAAAATTTATTTGATAATAAAGTTCCTATTGATATTACAACTGTTACTGCTGAACTTGATAGGAAAAAGATTTTAAATCAAGTTGGGGGTGTTGAATATTTAACCCAGATTGTTAATATTGTTCCTACAGCAGCAAATTGTGAGGAATATATTAAGATTGTTGAGGAAAAATTTTTAAGACGTAATTTGATTGAAGCGGGAACTGATATTGCTAATGCGGGTTTTTCTTCAACTGATGATATTGGTGAAATTCTTGATGATGCGGAGAAGAAAATTTTTGATGTTGTTAAGAATAGAAGAGGATCTGAATTTAAAACTATTCAAGATGTTTTATTTAAAGCACAAGCTGATTTAGAAAAGTTATCTTCTTTAAAAGGAGAAATTACAGGAGTACCTTCTGGTTATTATGATATTGATAAACTTACAGCTGGTTTTCATGAAAATGAACTTATAATTGTTGCGGCTCGTCCGGCTATGGGTAAGACGGCTTTTGCAGTTAATATGGCGGTTAATATGGCTTTAAATTCCAAAAAAACAGTAGCTTTGTTTAATATGGAAATGGGTGCGGAGCAGCTTATATCACGTATGCTTTCTTCTGTTGGTCAAATTGAAGCTAATAAGCTACGTACAGGAAAACTTGAGCATCAAGACTGGAAGAGAGTAAATGAGGCTATTAGTAGGCTTGCAGATACGAAGATTTTTATCGATGATACCCCTGGAATGACTGTTAGTGAGATTAGGGCAAAATGTCGAAGACTTGCTAATAGTGCAGATGGATTGGACGTTGTTATTATTGACTACTTGCAGCTTATCAGTGGGTCGGCTAAATATGCTGGTCAAAGGCAACAAGAAGTATCAGAAATTTCACGTAGTTTGAAAACAATGGCAATGGAACTTAATATTCCTGTTATTGCTCTTGCTCAACTTTCACGTAGTGTTGAAGGTCGTGAAGATAAAAGGCCACTTTTGTCTGATTTAAGGGAGTCGGGTTCTATTGAACAAGATGCTGATATTGTAGCTTTTCTTTATAGGGATGATTATTATAATAAAGAAAGTGCAATTGATGAGAATACTAGTAAGAGTGAATTTATTATTTCTAAGCATCGTAGTGGGCCAACTGCTAGTGTTAATTTAATTTTTAAACGTGATACTAGTTCATTTTTTAACATGGAAAATAGTCAAGTGGGTGAATAGAATGAAGAAAATTTCAATATATTTGATGATTGCAATTGTCTTTTTGGGTTTATTTACTTTAGGTTTTGGTTATAAAAATTCACCAGAACCTAATAATTATTATGAGGTATATCTTAATGATGAATTACTCGGTGTTATAAAAAATGAAAAAACTTTAGAGAGTTATATTGATAAAAATGGTGATTATTATAAGCAAAAATATAAGGTAAATAAAGTTTTTTCTCCTAAGGGTCTTCATGTCAGAAAACTTACAACATATAATGGTAAAACCTCTTCGGTTAGTTCTATTTATAATAAAATAGCAAAAAAAGAGGATTTTACAATTCGAGGATATGAGTTTATTATTAAAAGGCAGAATGATGATAAGGTTGAAACTCAAAACATTTATGTTTTAGATAAAAAAATATTTAAAAAAGCAATTGAAACATTAATTGATACATTTGTTGGTAAAGATCAATATAAAGCTTATATTGATGATACACAAGTTAAAATTACTTCAACTGGTGAAAATATTCAAAATGTGTATATTGATGATGATATAACTGTACGTGAAACTAATATTTCTGTTAATGAGAAGATATATATGGATGATTCTTCTTTGGCTCATTTTCTTTTGTATGGAGATAATGCAGTTTCATCTGAATATGAAGTCAAAGCAGGGGATACTATTGAAAATGTTGCTTTTAATAACAAAATAAGTCCAGAGGAGGTTTTGATTTCTAATCCAAGTCTTACTAGTACAAATAATTTACTTTATCCTGGTCAGAAACTTAAAATTATTGAAACTAATCCTCAAATTAATGTTGTTGAAGAGTCATATGTAGTTAAAGATGTTGAAAGTCAATATAAAACTGAGGAAAGATATGATAATAATGCTGTTATTGGTCAAGATAAGGTAGTTCAAGAAGGTGTGAATGGTCTTGAGCGAGTATCTCAAAAAGTAAAAAAAGTTAATGGAAATATTAATTATGTTGATCCTCAAGGTAAACAGGTTATAAAGGAACCTATAAATAAAGTTGTTATAAAAGGTAATAAATATGTTCCGACTGTTGGTAGTATGACTGGATGGGGATGGCCTACTGATAGTGGTTGGACTATGAGTAGTGGTTATTCTTATCGTTCTAGTCCGTTTGGCAAAGGTCGTGAGTTACATACTGGTTTAGATATTTCTGGTACAGGATATGGTTCTAAGATATATGCAACAAACAATGGTGTGGTTGAAATTGCTGAATATCATTATAGTTATGGTAATCATGTTGTTATTAACCATAATAATGGTTATATGACTTTATATGGTCACATGAGTAAAATAGCTGTTAAAAAAGGACAAACGGTTGCTAAAGGACAAGTTATTGGTTATGTCGGTATGACTGGGTCTGCTACTGGTCCACATGTTCATTATGAAGTTTGGAAAGGATGCAAATATTGTCATGTTAATCCATCTGTTTTGTATCCTAATGGATATCGTTAATGAAAGTTTGTATTTTAGCTAGTGGCAGTAAGGGTAATTGTGCTTATATTGAAACTGATAAAACAAGGTCTCTTGTTGATTTGGGAATGAGTGCAAGTTATATTAGTAAGTCTTTGAAGAACATAGGGGTTGACCCTTTTTCTATTCAAAGGGTATTTATTACTCATACACATAGTGATCATGTGGCTGGTCTTAAAGTTTTTATTAAGAAATATCATCCTATTATTTATTTAACTGAGAAGATGGATAATGAGCTTGATTTTGATATTGAAGATAAGGTTTACATTGATAAAACAACAGTTATTGATGATTTAATGGTTGATGTTTTTAAAACTTCACATGATGTGGCTGATAGTAATGGCTATGTTTTTGAAAGTAATGGTAAAAGTGTTGTATATGTTACAGATACAGGATATATTCATGTTAAAAATTTTAATAAATTACGTAATAAAAACATGTATGTTTTTGAAAGTAATCATGATGTAAGAATGCTTAAAGAAGGAAGGTATCCATATCATTTGCAGCAAAGAATTTTAGGCGACAAGGGACATTTGTCTAATAAGGATAGTGCTTATTATTTATCAAAGTTAATTGGGGATAAAACAAAAAAGATTATTTTAATCCATTTAAGTGAAGAAAATAATAAACCAGAAATTGCTTTAAAAACATTATTAGATACTTTGAACAAAAATGATTTGCCAATACCAGACATTGAGATTGCTTGTCAGAAAGAAAGTACGGAGCTTGAGGTTTTATGAAAATAATATGTGTTGGTAAGATTAAAGAAAAGTTTTATAAAGATGCAGTTTGTGAATATTTAAAAAGAATTAGTAAATATTGTAAACTTGAAATTATAGAAATTTCTGATGAATCTTTAGAGGTGCTTGCACCTTTAAAAGAGGGTGAAAAAATACTTTCTAAAATTAAGGATAATGATTATGTTATTACTTTGGAAATTGATGGAAATAGTTTAAATTCTTTGGAATTTGCTAAAAAAATAGATTGTAATTTTAATTCTAATAAGAATTTAGTTTTTGTTGTTGGCGGGTCTTATGGGCTTTCTGATGATGTTAAAAAACGTAGTGATTATAAATTATCTTTTTCGTCTTTTACATTTCCTCATCAGTTATTTAGAATTATTTTACTCGAGCAAATTTATAGGTCTTTTAAAATAAATCATAATGAAAATTACCATAAGTGAATAAATTTATAATAAATTACCCACTATTAATTAGAGGGTGATTTTTTTATGAAGAAAATTATTTGTTTGTTAATTGGTATTTTTATATTTTATGTTTTTATTTCTAATAGTTTGGCTAAAAGTCTAACTATACCAAACGATGCTATTAGAATTAGAATTATTCCTAATAGTAATTCTTCTTTTGATCAAGATATTAAAAAAAAGGTTAAGGATAAAATCGAAATAACGATGTATGATTTGCTTAAGGATGCGAAAAGTTCTAAAGAAGCTTACGATATTATTGAAAATAATTTGGAGTTAGTTGACAAAGATGTACAGAAGGTGTTGAACTTTGAGAACTATGATAAAGGTTATAATGTTAATTTTGGAAAAAATTACTTTCCTCAAAAGGAATATAAAGGCGTTAAATATGAGGAAGGATATTATGAATCTTTACTTATTACGCTTGGTAAGGGAGAAGGCGATAATTGGTGGTGTGTTTTGTTTCCACCTTTGTGTTTAATCGAAGGTGAGGAGAATGATAGTGTCGAGTATAAGTCAATTGTAATGGAAATTCTTAACAAATATTTACCATAAATTTTTGATTAGTGTCATAGTTTTTTTTAGGAGGCTTTTATGGCACTAGTTTTTTTAATGGCTATTAGTTTAAGTATGGATGCTTTTTCGCTTTCTTTAATTTATGGCGCTTTGGGTATGAGCAGTAAAGAAAATTTGTTTTTGTCTATGGTTGTTGGAATATTTCATTTTGTGATGCCTTTTTTAGGAATGTTTATATCTAAATTTGCTTTTGATTTATTTAAATTTGATATGGATATTTTAACAACTTTTATTTTATGTTTTATAGGATTAGAGATGATTATTTCATCTTTTAATAAAAAAAACAAAGTATATTATTTGAAATTTAAGGATTATTTTTTATTTGGATTTGCGGTTAGTGTTGATAGTTTTTCTGTTGGCATTACTCTTTTAAATATTAAAAATGGGATGTTTGCGCCAGTTATTTTTTCTTTAACTAGTTTTTTATTTACTTTTATTGGCTTATCTTTAGGTAATAAAGTCGAAAAATTACTTGGAAAAGTGGCGACTCTTTTTGGCGGGACTATTTTGTTTATTATTGGGATTATTTATGTCATGTAAATGTAAAGTACTTAAAAAAGTGAAAACAAAGAAAATATATGGTGGTAAAATAATTGATAAGGTGATTTTATGGATAAAATAAAAGTTATTGGTGGTCAAATTTTGAGCGGTCAAATTCATATAAGTGGCTCAAAAAATAGTGTTGTTTCTTTGATACCTGCGGCAATTTTGTCAGACAAAGTTAGTATTTTTAGTATTCCACATATTTCAGATGTTTATAATTTGGAAAGTATTTTGAAATATTTAAATGTTTCTTTTGATTATAAGGAGGATATTTTAAATATTGATGTTTCAAATATTCAAAATAAAAAAATTACTTTAGAATATTCTAGTAAATTACGGGCTTCTTATTATTTTATGGGAGCTTTATTAGCAAAATTTGGTAGAGTTGAAATTAGTTTACCTGGTGGGTGCTCTATTGGCGCTAGACCAATTGATTTTCATTTAAAAGGTTTTGAAAAAATGGGTGCACGGGTAACTATTAAGGATTCTTTTTATATTATTGAGGCTGATTTTTTAAAGGGAGCAGAGCTTAATTTACCTTTTCCTAGTGTGGGAGCAACGGTTAATTTATTATTAGCGGCTGTTAAAGCTAGAGGTACAACTGTTATTAGTAATGCAGCTTGTGAACCAGAAATTGGTAATTTGATTGATTTTTTAAATAGTATGGGGGCTAAAATAAAAGGTAAAGATACAAACAGGTTAGTTATTGATGGTGTTTTAAATTTATCTGGTGGTTTTGTTAAGGTTATTCCTGATCGGATTGAAGCAGGAACTTATATTTTGGCTGGTGTTATGAATGGTAAAAATTTAGAAATTTGTAATGTTAATAAGGATCATTTAAAGAGCTTTTTTGACAAATTAGATGAAATGGGCGCAGATTATAAAATAGTTGGTGATAAAGTTATTACTAACAAGGTTTCTCATTTACGTCCATGTCATATTGAAACGGCAGTATATCCTGGATTTGCAACTGATTTACAACAACCAATAACAACGCTTTTGTTACTTGCTGATGGTGAAAGTACAGTCCGTGAGACAATTTATGAAAATAGATTTCAAAACACTAAATATTTAAATGAAATGGGTGCTAATATTAAAGTTGATGGTGATACTATTCATGTTTATGGCCCTACTAAATTAAATGGAAAACTTGTTAGAACTAGTGATTTAAGAGCTGGTGCAGCGCTTGTATTAGCGGCTTTGTCTGCTAGGGGAGAGACAACAATTACTGATATTAAACATTTGCTTAGAGGTTATAGTGATCTTATTGAAAAGTTTACTAATGTTGGAGCTAAAATATGGCTTATCGATGAATAATAAATAATTTTGTTAATATATTTAAGTAGATTTATTTCTACTTTTTTTATAGGTGATTTTATGAAAAAGATTTTATTTTTGGGAATTGTTTTAATTATTATTTTTATTATATATTTGTGTAATATTGATAAGAAAGTTTATTATGTGGCATTGGGTAATGGGACTGATATGATTGATGGTAATTATAATTATCCACATTATATAAAAGATTATTTAAAAAAAAGGAAAGTTTTAGAAAAATATTTAGATGATTTTTCAGAAAGAAATGTTAAAATCACAGATATTATTAACGATATTAATGATAATAGGAAGATGATAACTAATAAGGGAAATTTTACAATGAAAAATGTTTTAATAAAAGCTGATTTGGTTACTATTAGTTTTGATGTTAAGGAAGTTTATTTTATGAAAAAAGGAGGTTTTTCTTCAGATGAAGTTTATAATTACATCGATGAGTTAGTTAAAGATGCGGCGGATTTGTTTAAACTTATAAGACAGTATTGTAAGGAAGATATTATTTTTATTGGATTTAATGGTAATGATAAATTTATTAATTATTTGAATAGGCGTTTTAAAAAAATATGTGATGTTAATGATATTGAGTATGTTTATGTAAATGATTTAAAGAAAAATGATTTTGAAAAAGTAGCGAATAGAGTTATAAAAAAAATTGATAAAAAGGTTTTTATGGATAAATAGTTGATTTTTTTCCTTTAAATGTGTTATTATATATTCGCATAAATTTCTATGACTTATTTTAGTCATGGCGGAAGGAGAAGATAGAATGAAAAAAGAAATTCATCCTAATTATATGGACACAAAAGTAACTTGTGCTTGCGGTAATACTTTTACAGTAAGATCAAATAAACCTGAGTTAGAAGTTGAAGTTTGTGATAAATGTCATCCTTTTTTTACTGGAAAACAAGGAACAGTTAAGAAGGCTGGTCAAATTGAAAAATTCAACAAAAAGTATGGTATTTCTAAAGAAAGCAAATAAGAATTTACTTTTTATTAATGTGATTTCGTCTTCTGAAAATGGAGACGCTTTTTTTAAAAAAAATTGTAACTTTATTTTGGTTACAATTTTTAATTATTATTTATTATGGTTTTTGAATTAAAAATTCAATTAGTTTTTCTGGCTTTTCTTTGTTATAAATTATTTGTTCTATTAAATCTATGATTGGCATGGATACATCTTTATTTACGACTAATTGTTTTACTGATTTTAAAGTATATAATCCTTCAATTGTAGTATTTTTTATATAATTGTTTATTTCTTTTTCATCTTTTTTTGTTCCAATCATATGACCTAAAGTATAATTTCGACTTTTTGGTGATGTTGCGGTAAGGAGCAAGTCACCAAAACCAGCGTATGATAAAACGGTGTCACCATTACCACCTAAGCCTTTAATTAAACTTTTAATGTCATGTAGGGATTCAGTTATAAGCATGGCTTGGGTTGATTCTGAAGCATTTAATCCAGCGAGCATTCCGGCTGCTATGGCAATAATATTTTTAACTGATCCACATATTTCAGTACCAATTATGTCTGGTGTTTTTCTTAATTTGAAATGGTTATTTGAAAGAGCTTTGAATGTTAGCTCAATGGTTTCTTTATTCTGACAAGCTAAGGTTAGACCAACAGGATTATTTTGAGCTATATCAATGGCAAATGATGGCCCTGAAATGACAGCTATTTTTTCAGTTTTTAGTATATTTTTAACAATGTCATATACAAAAAGATTACTGTCTTGTTCAATGCCTTTAGTGGCTATACAAATAGGGGTGTTTGTATAATATTTTTTAACTTCTTTGATTGTTTTTTTTAGAAATTCTGTTGGTATGGCAATGATAATTAGATCAGTTTTTTCTAAAACTTGTTTTAGATTTGAGGTTATTTTGATATTTTCATTTATTTTGATATTTGGTAGTTTTTTTGTTTGTCTTGTTTTTTTTATGGCTTCAACTTCACTTTCTATTGGACTATAGAGAGTTGTTTCATGTTTGTTTTCGTTTGTTATTTGGGCAAGAGCATATCCGTATGCTCCGGAGCCTAGTATTGTTATTTTCATTTAAATCACCATTTGTGATTTTAACATTTATTTGATAAATAGTAAATAAAATTTACCTAGTAAATTATATTTTGGTGTGGTATAATTGTGATGATAGAAAGGTTGATAATATGAAAGAAAGTTTGGAGAATATAATGCTTATGGGGCTTGGCGCTATGGCTTATACTGGGGAAAAAGCAAAAGAAATAAAAGCTGATTTACTTAAAAAAGGAACAGAAGCTTATAAACATGGTCAAGCTTTAAATGAGGAGCTTAAACATAATATTAGTGAAAAGATTAAAGAAAATGTTACGGTAACAGTAGAAAAAGCTGATTTATCTAAAGAAGAGCTTGCTTTAGAAATAGAAAAACTTAGTGAAGAAGAAAAACGTGAAATTTTAAATTTGTTGAAGGTGTCAAAGAGGGACAATAAAAAGAAAGATGCTTAGTGGTAAAGATAGATTATTTGAAATAGCAGGAATTATAAAGAAATATGATTTGCTAAAAAATCCAACACCTGTTAATTTGCGATTGGCTATTGAACAACTTGGACCTACTTTTATAAAATTGGGTCAAATACTTGCTTCACGTGATGATATTATTCCAAAAGATTATTGCACGGAACTTTCTCATTTACGAAATCAAGTAAAACCAATGCCTTATGAGAAGGTTTGCGAAATTTTAAATAAAGAATATCAAGGAAAATTGAATGATATATTTTTAAGTATTGATAGAAATCCTATTGGTTCGGCATCAATTGCCCAAGTACATAAAGCTATATTAAAGGATAATACAGAAGTTGTTATTAAAGTCCAAAGAGAAAATATTTATGATTTAATGGCGTTGGATGTTAAAGTTTTAAAGAAATTAATTAGTTTATTGAAAATTGATAAAATATTTAATTCAGTAATCAATTTTAATGATGCTATTGATGAAATGTTTGATACAGCTAAAGAAGAGATGAATTTCTTAATTGAAGCTTCTCATACACAAGAATTTTATGAAATGAATAAGGATGTTGCTTATATAAAATCACCAAAGGTTTATTTACAGTATACTACAAGTAAGGTTTTAGTAATGGAGTATATGAGTGGTATTAAGATAAATGATTTTGCTTCATTGGATGAAAATGGTTATGATCGTGATGAAATTGGTAAGAAACTTGCCGCAAATTATATTAAACAAGCAATAACAGATGGTTTTTTTCATGCTGATCCACATACAGATAATTTAAAAATTTCTGATGGAAAAATTGTTTATTTGGATTTTGGAATGATGGGAAGGCTTTCTAAAAGAGATCGCGCTCTTTTAAGTGCTTGTATTGTGGCTATTTTAAAAGAAGATATTACAGAAGTTTCACATATATTGCTTACGCTTGGTACTGTTCAAGGACAGCCAGATTATATGGCTTTAAAAAACGATATTAAAAAGGTACTTGATAAGAATATGAGTCAGGATGCTAGTGATATTAATATTAAGGCTTTTTTAAATGATTTTCTTTCTATGTTAACTGGTAATCATATTACTCTTCCAAAAGATGTAACAATGCTTATGCGCGGTATTATAGTTATTGAGGGTGTTTTAAAAGAGGTAAGTCCAAAGATTAATTTGATTCAAATTTTGAGTACTTATGTAGTGCCTAATAATTTAATTGATAAGAAAAAAATAGAAAATTTTTTGGAGAAAAGTGTTTCAAATGGTAGTGATTTGATGTGTTTACCAAATGAGGTTTTGTCTTTCTTTAAAGGCATTAATAATGGCGAGCTAAGATTTAATATTGAGCTTAATGATTCTAAACATCAGATGAGGAATTTAGAACAGCTTGTTCATTTAATAATGATTACTATTTTAGATGTGGCTTATATTTTGGGCACAAGTTTAATTGTTATGCAAAAAAATGATAATTTACCATTTATATTTTATATTTATTTAATTATGGGTGGAACGTGCACATTATGGATTTTTTATAAACTTTTTGTAAGTAGAATAAGGAATAGGAGAAGATAGTATGGATGAGAATAATTTAGATGATATTACGTCATTAAACAATATGAATGCTTTTTTTAATAAAAACGAAAAACATAAAGATTATAAAGCTACTTTTATTTTAGTTGGAATTATTGTGGTTCTTTTAATTGCTTTATTTGTTTTGGCTTCATTTAAGAAAAAAACGATTGTTAAAGAAGTTGACAGAAAACTTACTTTAGATGAAATTTCTATTAAGTTAACTGATTATATTAAAGAAGAAAAGTTAGATGCTTTAGATGCTTATGGCATGGATGGTTTGGAGAGGGTAGCTATTAATAAAATTTGTACGGGCGTTTATGAATGCAAAAAAATATATGGTAGTGCCGTTTCTGATTATATTAAAGATGTATTTAATAAAAGTATAAATTTAACTGATATTAATTGTAATTATAATGATGGTGTTTTATATTCTTATGATACAAATAGTGGCTTGTTTGTTTGGAATGATGGTCATGCAGTGCATCCTTCTTTACCAACTGTTCCTATTTATACTAAGGTTAATAGTATAAGAAAGAAAGATGATAAATATATTCTTGTTCTTAATAAGCTTTATTATAATCCTTCTTTTAGTGAGTATATTACAAGTGAACCTTCAAGTATTAATCAAATATATAATGCCAATAATTATATGCATACAACGGATAATGGTGAAGAAATTGATTTAGTTAAATTGAAAGCAAATTATGAAAATGATTATGATAGCTTGAAAAACAAAGGTATTAAGTATCGTTATACTTTTGGGGTTAAAGGTAATAGTTATTATTTAGAGAGGTATGAAGTATTAGATGAGGGTTAGATAGTTTTTAACTATCTTTTTATTTTGAGTATTTTTTTCTTTAAAAGTATTGCTTTTTTGACAAAATACGTGTATACTTTTGAATGTGTGGCGTGCTTAGATGTGTGAGGTTGCCGATACACCAGGTTAAGTTGTTATAAATTTAATCTTTAAATCGGGTTTT
Organism: uncultured Bacilli bacterium; assembly: GCA_934183155.1. Lineage (GTDB taxonomy): Bacteria > Bacillota_I > Bacilli_A > RF39 > UBA660 > Coprosoma. Next base: position 46,109 of record CAKPSB010000007.1, read on the forward strand.
TACACGGAGCAAGTCTATACTAGATATAGGCGAGAGGAGGATACAATAATGTCAAAAAAAGTTCGTATTAGATTAAAATCTTTTGAACACAAAAATTTGGATATGGCATGCGCTAAAATCGTTGATACAGTTAAAAGATCTGGCGGCGAAGTAAGCGGACCTGTACCACTTCCAACAGAAGTTGAAAAGATTACAATCTTAAGAGCTGTTCACAAATACAAAGATTCACGTGAACAATTTGAAAAGAGAACACATAAAAGACTTATTGATGTCAATAATCCAAGCAAGGAGACTATAGATGCTTTATCACATCTAGATATTCCAAGCGGTGTTGATATTCAAATCAAATTATAATAGGAGGATGGAAATATGAAAGGAATCTTAGGTCGTAAAATAGGTATGACTCAAGTGTTTGACAATGACGGCAAATTAACCCCTGTTACTGTTGTTGAAGTTACTCCAAATGTGGTAACACAAGTTAAAACAAAAGATAACGACGGTTATGAAGCTATTCAACTTGCATTTGATGATAAAAGAGAAAAATTAGCGACAAAAGCTTCTACTGGTATTACTAGTAAAGCTAATACGACACCTAAGCGCTTCTTTAAAGAAATCAGAGGTGTAGACGTTAACGAATACAAACTTGGAGATGAAGTTAAGGCGGATATCTTTGAAGTTGGCGAGGTTGTTGACGTAACTGGAACTACAAAAGGTAAAGGGTTCCAAGGAAATATCAAAAAATATAATCAAAGTAGAGGACCTATGGGTCACGGTTCTAAATATCATAGAGGCGTGGGTTCACTTGGTACAATGCTTCCAAAACGTGTATTTAAAGGTAGAGGACTTCCAAGTCACATGGGAGTTAATACTGTAACTATCCAAAACTTAGAGATAGTAGCTGTTGATTTAGAAAACAATGCTATTTTAGTAAAGGGAAATATTCCTGGACCTAAAAAAGCTATGGTTATGATTAGAAGCTCAGTTAAAAATAATGGCAAAGTAAACAAACGTGCAGAACTAACTAACTGGAGTAAATCTCAAGAAGTTGCTGAAACAACAGAGAGTGCTGAATAATAGGAGGAATAGTCATGAAGAAAAATAGTGTTATTAATCTTAAAGGCGAAAAAGTTAGTGATATTGCTTTAAACGAAAATGTTTGGGGAATTGAACCAAATGATGCCGTTTTATATGATGCAATTACTTTAGCTCAAGCTTCTCAAAGACAAGGAACAGCTGATACAAAAACACGTAGTGAAGTAAGTGGCGGAGGAAGAAAGCCATGGAGACAAAAAGGTACTGGTAGAGCTAGACAAGGTAGTACTAGAGCTCCACATTGGTATCATGGTGGTATTGTTTTTGGACCACATCCAAGAACTTATGGCAAGAAAATGAACCGCAAGGAAAGAGTTTTAGCTTTAAAATCAGCGTTAGCTTATAAAAAAGCTGAAAACGAAATGATTATTTTAGACAGTTTTGAATTAAATACTAATAAGACAAAAGATATGCTTCAAATCTTAAAAGACATTAAAGCTCCTAAAAAGACTTTAATTGTTGTTGATGAATTAACTGATAATTTAATTTTAGCTACTCGTAATATTCAAAAATTAGAATTATTAGAAGCAAATGAAATTAATGTTTTAGATATTATAGGTAGTGACTGCTTAGTTATTACAGAAAAGGCAGTTAAACAAATTGAGGAGGCGTTAAAATAATGGAAAATTACAGAGACATTATCAAAGCTCCAATAATCACTGAGAAAACTCATGATTTAGCTAGCAATAATACTTATGTGTTTAGCGTTGATACAAAAGCTAACAAAGTTCAAATTAAGCAAGCTATTGAAAAAATATTTAATGTTAAAGTATTAAGTGTTAATACTATTAATACTTATGCAAAAAGAAAAAGAGTTGGACGTTACTTCGGTAGAGCCAACAAGGTTAAAAAAGCAATTGTTAAATTACAAGAAGGAAGTTCAATCGAACTTAATTAATCTTAAGGGAGGACGAATATGGCAATAAAATCATATAGACCAACGACTAATGGTAGACGTGGTATGACAACTTTAGTTAATGAAGAAGTTACTAAAACTACTCCTGAAAAATCATTAGTTGTTACAGTAAAAAAATCAGGTGGTCGTAATAATCAAGGCAAAATCACTGTAAGACATCACGGTGGTGGAGTTAAGAGAAAATACAGAATTATCGATTTTAAAAGAAATAAGGATGGTGTTATTGGAACAGTAGATTCAATACAATACGATCCAAATAGAAGTGCTAACATTGCTTTAATAAATTATGCTGATGGAGAAAAAAGATATATTATTGCTCCTAAAGGCTTAACAGTAGGAATGAAAATTGAAAGTGGCGATAGCTGTGATATCAAAGTTGGTAACAATATGCCACTTGCAAATATTCCTGAAGGAACTTTAGTTCATAATATTGAATTAAATCCTGGAAAAGGTGGCCAAATGGCTAGAAGCGCTGGCGCTAGCGTTCAAATATTAGGCCGCGAAGGAAATTATACTTTACTACGTTTAACTAGTGGTGAAGTTAGAAAAGTTTTAAGCGTTTGCCGTGCTACAATCGGTGAAGTTGGAAATGAAGATTACAGCTTAGTTAATTATGGTAAAGCTGGTAGAAAAAGACATATGGGTATTAGACCTACAGTTCGTGGTTCTGTTATGAACCCTAACGATCACCCACATGGTGGTGGTGAAGGTAGAGCTCCAGTTGGTCGTAAACATCCAGTTACACCTTGGGGTAAACCTGCTTTGGGCTTTAAAACTCGTAATAGAAAAAAAGCTTCAAGTAAATTAATTGTTCGCTCAAGAAAAAAATAAGAAAGGATGACTTATAAATGGCTAGAAGTGCTAAAAAAATGCCTTTTGTCGATGAACATTTGATGAAAAAGGTAGAAAAAATAAATGAATCTGGTAAAAAAGAAGTAATTAAGACTTGGTCTCGCCGTTCTACAATTTATCCTGTATTTGTTGGACACACATTTGCTGTACATAATGGTAAAGAATTTATTCCTGTTTATGTGACAGAAGATATGGTTGGACATAAATTAGGAGAATTCGCCTTAACACGTAAATTTGGTGGCCATGGCGACGATAAGTTAAAAAAATAACCGGAAAGGATGATATAAATGGAAGCTAAAGCAATTGCTAAAGATATAAGAATTTCACCTAGAAAAATGCGTTTATCTGTTGATTTAATTCGTGGAAAAGACGTTACTGAAGCTGACACGATTTTAGCAAATTTAAATAAAGATGCTGCTAATGTTATTCGCAAGGTTTTGAAATCTGCTGTAGCTAATGCAGAAAACAATTTAGAATTAAAAAAAGAAAATCTTTATGTAAGCGAAGCTTATATTAATGAGGGCAAAACTTTAAAAAGAGGACGTGCTGGTGCGAAAGGAAGCCCTAAACCAATATTAAAAAGATCAAGCCATGTTACAGTGGTTGTAAGTGAAAGAAATTAAACAAAGGAGGATATAACATGGGTCAAAAAGTTAGTCCAGTCGGACTTAGAATTGGCATTAATAAAACTTGGGAATCTAAGTGGTATGCTGGTAACCAAGATTTTGCTAAATTTTTAAATAACGACTATAAAATTCGTAAGTTTTTGGACAAGAAATTAAAAGACGCCGCTGTTGCAAGTATTCTTATTGAAAGAACTGCTGATAAGACCGAAGTTGTTATAAATACTGCTAAACCAGGAGTGGTAATTGGTCATGGCGGAGATGAAATTGAAAAACTTAAAAAAGAGCTTGATAAGTTAACAGGTGAAGATGTTCACATTTCAATTAAGGAAATTAAAAACCCTAATTTAGTGGCAGCACTTGTTGCAGAAAATATAGCTCATCAAATTGAAAACCGTGTTTCTTATAAAATTGCACAAAAGAAAGCAATTAGAAATGTTATGAAATCAGGTGCTAAAGGTGTTAAAACATTAGTGTCTGGTAGATTAAACGGTGCTGAAATTGCAAGAGGAGAAGGTTATACTGAAGGTAAAGTTCCTCGTCATACTTTAAGAGCTAACATCGATTATGCTTTAAAAGAAGCTGACACAATTTATGGTAAAATCGGTGTTAAAGTATGGATTTATAAAGGTGAAATTCTTGGAAATGGTGTTAAACCTGAAAGAGAAAAAAAGCCTGTAAGAGCTAATAAGGGAGGTAAGGACAATGGCAGTTATTCCAAAAAGAACTAAGTATCGTCGTCCTCACCGTCTACCATATGATGGTGTAGCTCGCGGAAACAGAACTGTTTCATTTGGTGAATATGGTTTACAAGCTATGGAAGGTGCTTGGATAAGCCAACAACAAATTGAAGCTGCTCGTGTAGCGATGACTCGTTACATGAAGCGTGGTGGTAAAGTATGGATTAATATTTTCCCACATTTATCTTTAACTGCTAAAGGTATCGGAATGCGTCAAGGTAAAGGTAAAGGTGCACCTGATAAATGGGTAGCAGTTGTTAAAAAAGGAAAAGTTATGTTCGAAATTGCCGATGTTGATGAAGCTACTGCTAGAGAAGCATTTAGACTTGCTATGCATAAATTACCAATTAAATGTAAATTTGTAAAAAAAGAAAGTGGTGAGGCAGATGAAAATTAATGAACTAAGAGAATTAAGCAATGAAGAATTAATTAAAAAAATTGATGAAACGAAAGCTGAACTTTTTAATTTACGTTTTAGCCAAGCTACTGGTAGTCTTGAGAGGCCAGCTAGAATTAATGAGCTTAGAAAGGCTGTTGCTAGAATGAAAACCATTCTACGCGAACGTGAATTACAAGACTAGGAGGATTTATGGAAAATATTAAAAGAGAATTAGTTGGTAAAGTTGTAAGTGTTAAAAATAATAAAACTATTACAGTTTTAGTTGAAACTTACATTATGGATAAAAAATATGGTAAAAGAGCTATGTATTCTAAAAAATATGCAGTTCACGATGAACATAATGAAGCAAAGTTAGGCGATAAAGTTAGAATTGCTGAAACTAGACCTATATCTAAGACTAAGCATTATCGTTTAACACAAATAGTAGAGAAAGCAGTTATTTTATAACTAGCTGGAAGGAGGATTTAATATATGATTCAACAAGAAAGCCGTTTAAAAGTAGCTGATAACTCTGGTGCTCGTGAACTTTTAGTAATTAGAGTACTTGGCGGAAGTAAAGTTAAAACTGGCAATATTGGAGATATAGTTGTAGGTACAGTTAAAAAAGCAACACCTAATGGACAAGTTTCAGAGGGTAAAGTTGTTAAAGCTGTTGTTGTAAGAACTAGACGTGGAGTTAGAAGAGAAGACGGGTCTTATATTAAATTTGATGATAATGCATGCATTTTAATTAAAGATGATAAGACACCTGTTGGAACACGTGTATTTGGACCAGTAGCTCGTGAGATAAGAGAAGATGGATATTTAAAAATTGCCTCACTTGCTAAAGAGGTTTTATAATCGTTTGGAGGAAATAATATGAAAATAAAACAAGGAGATAAAGTTATAGTTATCGCTGGCAAAGATAAAGGTAAAGAAGGAACTGTTACTAAAACTTTGAAAAATGATAACAAAGTCATCGTTGAAGGCGTTAATATTGTTAAAAAGCATATTAAACCAAACGGTGGAGAAAATGGTAGAATCGCCGAAGTTGAAGCACCAATTCATGTTTCTAATGTAATGATGCTTGATCCTAAGACTAAAAAGGGAACAAAAATCGGATACACTACTAATAAAGATGGAAAGAAAATAAGAATGTCAAGAAAATCTAATGAAAAACTTGACTAAACCTGAAAGGAGGGTATCTATGAACCGCCTACATGAAAAGTATAATAAGGAAATCGTACCTAGTTTAAGAGAAAAATATAATTATAAAAGTTTAATGGCAATACCTAAGCTTGACAAAATTGTTGTTAATATGGGTGTTGGTGATGCTACTAGTAATAGTAAATTATTAGATGCTGCTGTAAGTGATTTAAAAGAAATTACTGGACAACAACCTATTGTTACTAAAGCTAAGAAAGCAGTTGCAAACTTTAAAGTTCGTGAAGGCCAAGGAATTGGTTGTAAAGTTACTTTAAGAGGAGAAAATATGTATAACTTTTTAGATAAATTAATTAGTATTACATTACCTCGTGTTCGTGATTTTAGAGGTATTAATCCAAAATCATTTGATGGTAGAGGTAACTATACTTTAGGACTTACTGAACAATTAATTTTCTCAGAAATAGATTATGATAAAGTTGTTAAAGTACGCGGAATGGATATTGTATTTGTTACAACAGCCAAAACCAATGAAGAAGCTTTAGACTTATTAAAAGGCTTCGGTATGCCTTTTAGAAAATAATGAATTAGGAGGAAATTATGGCAAAAAAAAGTATGATTGTCAAAGCTAATCGTGAGCCTAAATTCAAAGTACGTAAATATACAAGATGTAAAATTTGTGGTAGACCACATTCAGTACTTAAAAAATATGGAATTTGCCGTATTTGCTTTAGGGAATTAGCTTATAAAGGACAAATACCTGGAATTACAAAATCAAGTTGGTAAGAAGGGAGGATTAAATATGGTAGTATCAGATCCAATAGCTGATATGCTTACGAGAATCCGTAATGCAAATCAATTAAGATATAAAGAAGTTGAAATGCCATCTTCAAAAATGAAAGAAGAAATCGCTAGAATTTTAAAAGAAGAAGGCTTTATTGCAAATTATAAAGTAAGTGAAAATGGTGCTGAGAAGCAAATCGTTTTGACTTTAAAATATGTTAAGAAACAAAGAGTTATCACTGGTCTTAAAAGAATTTCAAAACCTGGTTTACGTGTTTATGCGAAAGCTGATGAAATTCCAAGTGTTTTAAATGGATTAGGAATTGCTATCGTGTCTACATCAATGGGTGTTATGACTGGTAGAGACGCTAAGAAAAAGTCACTAGGTGGCGAAGTGTTAGCTTACGTTTGGTAGAAAGGAGAAAGTTTATATGAGTCGTATAGGAAATAGAGTACTTTCAATACCTGCAAATGTTACAGTAACTATTAATGGTAATGTTGTTACAGTTAAAGGTCCTAAAGGTGAACTTTCTACTGAAATTAACAAAAATATTGCTGTTGAAGTTAAAGACAGTGAAATTGTAGTTACAAGAAAAAGTGATGCTTTTAAAAATTTTCATGGTACAGCTAATGCTAATATTAGTAATATGCTTATTGGTGTAACTGAAGGTTTTGAAAAGAAACTTGAAACAGTTGGTGTTGGTTATCGTTTTAATGTAGCTGGTAACAAATTAACTGTTACTGCTGGTTATTCTCATCCTGTTATTGTAGAAGTTCCTGCTGGTCTTACAGCTGAATGTCCTAGTAATACTGAACTTATTATTAAAGGATGCGATAAACAATTAGTTGGTGAATTTGCGGCTAATGTTAGAAAAATTAGAAAACCAGAACCATATAAAGGTAAAGGTATTCGTTACCAAGATGAACACATCATCAAAAAAGTTGGTAAGAAAGCTGCTTAATTGGAAAGGAAGAAGAGATTATGATAAAGAAAGTTAATCGTAATGAAGTACGTCAAGCAAGACATACTAGAGTTAGAAATAAATTATCTGGAACTAGTGAAACACCTAGACTTAATGTATTTCGTTCTAACAGCAATATTTTCGCTCAAATTATCGATGATACTAAAGGTGTAACTTTAGTTTCAGCTTCTTCAATTGATAAAGAGTTGAAGCTTGAAAATGGTGGAAACGTCATTGCAGCTAAAAAAGTTGGCGAATTAATTGCTAAAAGAGCTAAGAAAGCTAAAATAAAAAATGTTGTATTCGATAGAGGCGGATACTTATACCATGGACGTGTTAAAGCTTTAGCTGAAGCAGCACGTGAAAATGGTTTAGAATTCTAAAAGGAGGGAAAATAGTGGATACAAAAAGAAGAGAACCCCGTCCAAAGTTATTTGACGAAGAAGTTATCAGTATCGGTAGAGTTACAAAGGTAACTAAAGGTGGTCGTCAGTTACGTTTTGCGGCTACTGCTGTTGTTGGTGATCACAAAGGACGAGTTGGTATCGGTTCTGGTAAAGCTGCCGAAGTACCAACTGCTATTAAAAAAGCTGTGGCTGCAGCTACTAAAAATGTTACTAACGTTGCAATCGTTGGTGGCAATACTATCCCACATGAAGCTACTGGAAGAAGAGGCGCTAGTAAAGTTTTATTAAAACCTGCTTCTAAAGGTACTGGAGTTAAAGCTGGAGGTGCTGTTAGAGCTGTATTAGAACTTGCAGGTGTTAAAGATGTATTATCTAAATCACTTGGTTCAAATACAAAAATTAATATGGCTTATGCAACTTTTGATGCTTTAAAACAACAAAGGACTGCTGAAGAAGTAGCTAAATTACGTGGTAAAAAAGTGGAGGAATTATAATATGAAGTTACATACAGTAAAACCAAATCCATATGCTACAAAAGCTAAAAAAAGAGTTGGACGTGGACCTGCTAGTGGTACTGGTAAAACTGCTGGTCGTGGTGAAAACGGACAAAATTCACGTAGTGGCGGAGGCGTTAGAGTAGGTTTCGAAGGTGGTCAAACTCCTTTATTTAGAAGATTACCTAAGAGAGGTTTTTCTAATGCTAAATTTAAAAAGGTGTATGCAGTTGTTAATTTATCAGATTTAAATAAATTTGATAATGGTGCTGAAGTTACTCCAGAAATATTAAAAAATATGGGATTAGTAAAAAATACTTTAGATGGTATTAAAGTTCTTGGAAATGGTAAGTTAGAAAAGAAGTTAACTGTTAAAGCAAATAAATTTTCTGCTTCTGCCTTTGAACAAATAGAAAAATTGGGTGGAAAAGCAGAGGTGATCTAATTGTTTGAAAAAGTTAAACAATTTTTTAGCCAAGATAATAAAGATTTAAGAAAAAAAGTTTGGTTTACATTTGCGATGCTCTTTGTTTTTAAACTTGGAACCGCAATTGTAGTGCCAGGCGTTAACGAAGATTTAAATGTTGGATTTTTAGAGCTACTTAATATTATGGGTGGCGGAGCTATGAAGAATTTTTCAATTTTTGCTTTGGGTGTTATGCCTTATATTACAGCATCAATTGTTATTCAATTATTACAGATGGACATTGTTCCTTATTTCACAGAGCTTTCTAAACAAGGTCAGACTGGAAGAAATAAAATTAATCAGATAACAAGAGTACTTGGTATTATACTTGCTTTTGTTCAGGGTTATATGTTTTCGTTTGCTTTTATTCAAAACGGAACGGTATCTGATTATCTTGAAGCTTCTTTGGTTATGACAGCTGGTACTTCATTACTTCTTTGGATTGGTGATGAAATTACTAAAAAAGGTTTGGGTAATGGAACTTCTATGATTATTATGGCTGGTATTTTAGCCAGTACACCATATATGTTTAGTCAAGCATGGTCTGGTCTTGTTACAACTTCTAATGGAAGTTTAGGAGTACTTTACTTTGTTTTGTTTATTCTTCTTTATTTAGCTATTGTACTTGGAGTTTTATTTGTTCAACTTGCTGAAAGAAGAATTCCTATTCAATATGCTAATAAAACGGATAATGTTTATGGTGGTAAAAAAACATATATTCCATTTAAATTAAATTCAGCTGGAGTTGTGCCTGTTATTTTTGCATCAGCTCTTATTTCGGCCCCAGCTTTAATAGCTCAATTTTCTAAAAATGAAGGTATGATGAAGTTTGTTAATAAATGGCTTAGCTTATCTTCAACAACTGGATTTTTGTTATTTATTATATTTATCGTTGCTTTCTCTTTCTTTTATACTTTTATTGTTATTAAACCGAAAGAAATGGCTGAAGATTTGCAAAAATCAGGTGGTTATATTCCTGGGGTTAGACCAGGGGAAGAAACGATTAAGTTTGTTAGTAAGACTTTAGTTAGACTTACAGTTGTTGGTTCAATCTTTTTAGCTGTTATTGCAGGGCTTCCATATGTGTTTAGTATGGTTTCTAAATTACCAACAACAGTATCACTTGGTGGTACAGGTTTACTTATTGTTATAGGTGTTATATTAGATACTTATAAGCAGCTTGAAAGTAATTTGATTAGTCGTAGTTACAGACGTAAGAGGATGTACTAATGGGTATTACTCTTATTTCTGCACCAGCGGCTGGTAAAGGTTTGCTTTCTTCAATGGTTTCTAAGGAATATGGTTATCCACATATTTCTATTGGTGATTTGCTTAGAAATGTTGATGATGAAGCTGTTAAAGATAAGTTAGCAAATGGGAAATTTGTTGATAATGATATAGTTGAAGCATTGCTTGTGAAAAGGTTAGGCAAACCTGATTGCAAAAATGGTTATATATTGGATGGATTTCCTAGAATAGTTTCACAAATACCTATTTATGAAAAAATTTGTGGCGATGATAATTATATTGTTGTACTTGATATACCTAAAGAAATTGGTGAGGCAAGAATTACTGGTAGACGGGTATGTTTAAATTGTGGTGAGGTTTATAATGATTTGATTGAAAGTAGCAAGTCTAAGGTTTCTGGTGTATGTGATAATTGTGGTCATAAACTTATTAAAAGAAGTGATGACAATTTAGAAACATATGGTGATAGATATAGTACTTATTTAAAGGAAACTGTACCAATTATCCACTATTTTGAATCTAAAGGTAAAGTTTATCATATTGATGCTTCTGGTGATAAAATGGTTACTTTTAGGGAGTTGAAAAAAATTATAGGAGGCTATGATGATTAGTATTAAATCAGAAAGAGAAATTGAACTTTTACGTATAGCTGGTGAGATTACTGGTAGTACTCATAAATATTTGATACCCTTTATTAAACCAGGTGTTACTACTAAAAAGTTAGATGAATTAGCCGAAGAATATATTTTAAAAAGAGGAGCAACCCCATCATTTAAGGGTTATGATGGTTTTCCAGCAACGATATGTGCATCTGTAAATGATGAAGTTGTACATGGTATACCGGATAATCGAGTTTTAAAAGAAGGAGATATTATTTCTTTGGATATTGGAGCTTGTTATAAAGGTTATCATGGAGACTCTGCTTGGACATATCCTGTTGGTAAAATTGATGATAAAAAGAAGTATTTACTTGAACATACTGAAAAATCTTTATTTAAAGGATTAGGCGCTATTCATGATGGATGTCATGTTGGTGATATCGGTTATGCGGTTAGTAAATATGCTGAAGAACATAATCTTGGTGTGGTTAGAGAGCTTGTTGGCCACGGTGTTGGAACTGATGTTCATGAAGATCCAGATGTACCTAATTATGGTGCAAGACATACTGGTCCAGTTTTAAAGGAAGGTATGGTCATTGCTGTTGAACCAATGCTTAATTTGGGTACTAGAAAAGTTTATATTTGTGATAATGATTGGACTATTATTACAGCCGATGGCAAACCTTCAGCACACTTTGAACACACTGTATTAGTTACAAAAGATGGGTATGAAATTTTAACCAGGAGGTGATACAATGGCTAAGGAAGATGTCATTGAAGTAGAAGGCGTAGTTACAGAGATTCTTCCCGGTGGAGGATTTAAGGTAAAACTAGAAAACAATCACGTTATTAAGGCCCACATTTCTGGTAAAATGCGTTTACATCGTATTCGTATTTTACTAGGCGACAAAGTGAAAGTTGAATTATCACCTTATGATTTAACATGTGGGCGTATAACCTATAGAGTGACAAAGTAGGAGGATGAAAATATGAAAGTAAGACCATCAGTCAAAAAAATGTGTGATAAATGTAAAATTATCAGACGTAATGGAAAAGTAATGGTAATTTGTGATAATCCAAAACACAAACAAAGACAAGGTAAATAGGAGGTGTTTTAATGGCACGTATTAAAGGTGTAGATATACCAAATAATAAGAGAATTGAAATTGCTCTTACTTATGTTTATGGTATTGGTAGAAGTTTATCTCAAAGAATATTAGCAGATGCTAAAATTGATTTAAACAAAAAAGCGGGCAGTTTGGATAATGAAGAATTAGCTCGTATAAGAGAAGAAGTTAATAAATATTTAACTGAAGGTGATTTACGTCGTGAAGTTAATATGAATATTAAAACTAAGATGGAAATCAACTCTTATCAAGGTACTCGTCATAAAAAAGGTTTACCAGTTAGAGGTCAAAGAACTAGTAGAAATGCTAGAACTCGTAAAGGTAAAGCTAAGACAATAGCAAATAAGAAAAAATAGGAAACTATAAAAGGAGGATATTATGGCTTATAAAGCAAGAAAACGTAAGGTTAAAAAGAATGTCCCAGAAGGTAGAGCATTTATTCATTCAACGTTTAATAATACTATCGTAACTCTTACTGATAAAGAGGGTAATGCGGTTAGTTGGGCATCAGCTGGAACTTTAGGATTTAAAGGTAGTAAAAAATCAACACCTTTTGCGGCTGGTATGGCGGCTGAAGCTGCTGGTAAAGCTGCTGTTGAAATGGGTATGAAAAAAGTTGAGGTATATGCTAAAGGTTTAGGTTCTGGAAGAGAAACAGCAATTCGTTCTTTACAAACAGCTGGTTTAGAAATTACTTCAATTTCAGATGTCACACCTATGCCACATAATGGATGTCGTCCACCAAAACGACCACGTGGATAAAAGGAAAGGAGACCTTTATGAATTTTGAAAAACCAGATTACAAAATAACAGATTATGTTGAAAATAATAATTATGGTAAGTTTGAATTAGAACCTTTAGAAAGGGGATTTGGACTTACTATTGGTAATGCACTTAGAAGAGTTATGCTTTCTTCAATGCCAGGTAGTGCAATTGTTGCCGTTAAGATTGATGGCGTTATGCATGAATTTCAAACTATGGAAGGCGTTATTGAAGATGTTACAGCTATTATTTTGAATTTAAAAGGTGTAGTTATTAGAAATCATTCTAATGAAGTTAGGACTGCTCATTTATCTGTAAATGAGGAGAGAGTTGTAACTGCGGGTGATATTGTTTGTGATAATGATGTTGAAATTATTAATAAAGATCAAGTGATTGCTACTTTAGCTAAAGGCGGTAAACTTGATATGGAATTCATCATTGCTAATGGTAGAGGTGCTGCTTTATCTCAAGAAAATAAAAAATATATTGAAGATACAACTTTAGGTTATATACCTATTGATGCACTTTATTCACCAATTGAAAGAGTTAGTTATGAAACTGATAAAGCTCGTGTTGGTCAAGATGCTTCTTATGATAAGTTAATTATGGAAGTTGAGACTAATGGTTCTCTTCGTCCAGAAGAGGCTATGGCACTTGCTGCTAAGATTTTAATTGAACATTTAAATATTATTACTAATTTAGATGAAATAGCTGATGTTACTGGTATTATGAATGCTAAACAAGAGGATAATAAGCTTAAAAAATTAGAAACGTCTATTGATGATTTAGATTTTTCTGTAAGAGCTTATAATTGCTTGAAGAGAGCTAACATTAATACTCTTGGTGATTTAACTGAAAAATCAGAATTAGAAATGATGAAAATTCGTAATTTAGGAAAAAAATCTTTAAAAGAAGTTATGGATAAAATTAAAGATATGGGTCTTAAATTCCGTGATGAAGATTAATAGTTAGGAGGATATTATGGCTTATAGAAAATTAGGACGCGATAATAAACACAGAAGAAGTATGCTAGCAAATCTAACTAAAGATGTCATCAATAATGAAAAAGTAGTTACAACTGAGACTAGAGCTAAAGAAGCTCGTAAGTTTGTTGACAAAATGATTACTTATGGTAAAGATGGTTCATTAGTTGCTAGAAGAAAAGCTTTAGCTTTCTTACATAATGATAAAGATACTGTTAAAAAAGTATTTGATGTTTTAGCTGTTCGCTATGCTAAAAGAAATGGCGGATATACTAGAATTTCAAAAATTGATGAAAGAAGAGGAGACGACGCTTTAATGGTTGTTTTATCTCTTGTTGAAGAAGACGCTAAATAGGCGTTTTTTTTTACTTTAACATAGTTTAATGATATATATAGTGGTGATATTATGAGTGAACAGGAAGTTAAAGCTTTTTGTGATTTTAGATATATTTAATTTGTTTTTAAGTTAGCAAATATGTTTTTTTATTTGTTTTGGTTATGAGGAAGATTCTGTTAAACATTGTAAATTTAAATAAATTTGTTTTAGTTTATTATCTTTCAAAAAAAATTACTTTTAAAAAACTATTTATATACTGATGTTTATAATAATTGTTTGCATCAATATTAAATAGTTTTTATTTTTTTAATGAAAGTACCCATTTTTCATAGCTTTTTTCATATGTGTCATGATATTTTTTTGCTTCTTCTTCGTTTTTTATTTGTTCGAATATTTCGTCTGGAAAATATGGTGCAATTTTATCACCGTGAATTATGTACATTATTTCTATAAATTTATCGTCATATTTTTCATTTGTTGGTACTAGATTTATGGCTTCTGGTGAGTGTAGTAGCATTATTTCTAACTCTTCATAGCTTATATAATTTTTATCTTTTTCTTGATGTTTTGTGATTTGCTTGTGGATGATTTTTTCATACATTTGATATGGAATGTAGGGAATAATTTCGTCACCTAAAATGAGATATAATGTTTCAATTAAGTTTTCATTATATTTTTCTGTTACGGGTAATGTTGTTATTAATTTTGGATTTCTTAGTATAGCCCCAAAAAATTCTGCTTCATCTTTATATTCCATTTTTTACCTCTTTGATTTTATAATAATTTATTTAAATGTTTTTGTCAATTGATTTACAAATGTTTTGGCATATTATATAATGAATTTAGGGTGATTTTATGAAGGCATTAATTACGGGCGCTAGTAGTGGCATGGGCGCTGATATGGCTAGATGTTTAGTTAATGAGGGTTATGAGGTTATATTAGTTGCTAGAAGAAAGGGAAGACTAGAGAAGTTAGCAAAGGAATTAGGAAATAAGGCTACTTTTATTGTTAAAGATATTTCTAGTACATTTAATTGTATGGAACTTTATAATGAAGTAAAAAAAGAAAATATTGATATTTTGATTAATAATGCTGGATTTGGTGTTTTTGGTGAATTTTATAAGACTAGTTTGGATAAGGAACTTGATATGATTGATTTGAATGTAAAGTCATTACATACTTTAACCAAATTATTTTTAAAGGATTTTATTAAGAAAGATAGAGGATATATTTTAAATGTAGCTTCTTCTGCTGGATTTATGGCTGGACCTTTGATGGCTAGTTATTATGCTACTAAAAATTATGTTGTTAGTTTAACAAGTGCAATTTATGAAGAGCTAAAAAAAATGGGAAGTAATGTTTCCATTAGTGCTTTTTGTCCTGGCCCTGTTGATACGGAATTTAATAAAGTGGCAAGGGTACATTTTTCAATTAAAGGTTTAAATAGTTTTGATGTATCTAATTATGCTATTAAAAAAATGTTTGATGAAAAGATGATTATTGTTCCTGGTTTTAAAATGAAGGTTGGGCTTTTTTTGACAAGATTTATTCCTAGAAAATTACTTTTGAAAATTAGTTATAAAATTCAAAATGGTAAAAGGAAATAAATATTTATTTTAACATAAACTTAATAGAGGTGAGTTTTTGAGACGATTATTAGACTTTGAAGAAATGAATGAGATTTTGTCTTCACTTAATAATAAAGTTATTAGGAAAGAAAAACCTATTGGATATACGTTTTTTAATTATCCTATTGATCATTATGTGTATGGTCATGGGAAGTATCATGTTATTATGACGGCTGGTACTCATGCAGCGGAACTTATTAGTAATGTTTTTGTAGTTAGATTTATGGAGATGCTTTCTTTGGGAAAGATAGATATTGATGATAATTTATATACTATTCATTTTATTCCTTTTGTTAATCCTGAGGGAACTATTATTGTTACTGAGGCTATTAGGACTTTGATTACTAGAGATATGAGTGAAGAAGAGGTTCAGACATATTTACTTGCTTATTATAGAAATTGTCATATAGAAAGTGATTATGCTTTAAAGTATGGTTTAAGAGATAATAAACTTCAACATTATATGTTTAGACATGCATCACCGGCTATTTTAGAAAAGAAACATAAAGCTCTTTCTGAGAGTTTGAAAAGGATATTTAAAGAAAGTAATTTACCTGATGGCTGTATGATTAATTGGTCTAATAATGGTCGAGGCGTTGATTTAAATTCTAATATTGAAAGCAGTCATTTTATTGACAGAGTAGTAAATGGCGAGGAAATATATGGTAAGTTTCATTTAAATAATATTAGGAGAGATAAGTTAGGACCTACGGGATGTCCATTTTATAGATTTGGTGAAATTGAAAAAGAAAATATAGCTCTTTTAAATTTCTATGATGAGATAAAAAATAATTATGATTTGATTGGCTCTTTTATTTATCATAGCTGTGGAAATATAGTTTATTATTTAGGTGAAGATAAGGAAAAAAATCCATGGGTTGATTTGACTGAAAAGATGAAAAGTGATAATAAAAGGTGTGCTTTAGCGTATGCTGGCAGATCAAAATATAAAATAGATGGTTTAGATATTTATACGACGATGGATGCGAAGATTAAAAGTTTATTTCCAGTAACTTTATTGATTGAACTTGGGGGTGTTAGAGCTACGCCACTTTCACAGTTTATGGATCTTGATTTAGATGGCAGTGATACTTCTTTTAGGCATGTTTATAGTAAGATAATTAATGATAATGTTCAAGCTGTTTTAGCAACTATTGAAGAAATGCTTGATATTTATATGGAAAAATAGTTTTTGCTATTTTTTTTCTTTTTTAATTGTAAATTGTTTTTTTCTATATTATAATATCAGATATGGTGAGGCGTATGGATGCAATTAAAGTTAAAAACTTAAATTTTAATTATGGAGAAAAGGTGATTTTTAAAAATTTTAATTTAACTATTAAAAAAGGTGATTTTGTAACTATTTCGGGGAAAAATTGCTCTGGTAAAAGTACGCTTTGCAAAATAATTTATGGTGATTTGAAATATAATGGTGAAGTTTATATTTATAATGATCTTGTTAATTTTAAAAATGTTAAAATTTTTCAAGAAAATATTGCTTTTATTTATGATTTTTATGATGAATTTTCTTTTTCTTTAAGTGTTCATGATGAATTTTATCAAGTTTTAAATAATGAAGATAGGATTGTTGAAATGGCTAAACTTCTTGGACTTTTTAAAGATTTGTATATTAATTGTTTTGAACTATCATTTAAAAAAAGAAAACTTGTCGCATTAGGCATAGCTTTACTTAAAAGGTCATCAATTTTAATATTAGATAATGCTTTTGAAGGTATTGATGAGAAAATAAAGAAAAAAGTAATTAATATTATTAAAAAAAATAAGGTGACAGTTTTAAATGTAACACATGATGTTGAAGATTTTTTAATTAGTGATCGAATTGTTATTATTGATAATGGTATTAAATTTGAAGGGACTTATAAGAGGTTTTTTAATGAAAGTTTAACTGATTTTGAAATGCCATTTATTGTAAATTTATCATATAAGTTAAAATTTTATGATTTGATTGATAAAATTTATTATTCTGAAAAGGCTTTGGTGGATGACTTGTGGAAAATGTAAAGGGTGAGATAACGGTTGTTATTGGTCATTTTAATAGTGAAATTTTGAAAATGCGTTTTAATGATGATAATTGTAGAAAAAAAGTTTATTTTAATGTTTTTGATAATGATTTTTTTTGTAATACTATTTATGACGATTTGCTTTTGACTTTAAAAGGGATGAAGTGCAAAAAGCCTTTTGAGAAAATAATTAAATCTTTGAAAATGGTTGATTTGGATATTTCTTTTTTAAACTATTCATTTGATTGTTTAAGTTATGGTAGTAAAAGTAAATGTTTACTGGCTAAGGAGCTTATTAAAAATCCTAAAGTATTTTATTTAGATGAACCTTTTTTGGGACTTGATCAGAGTAGTAAGAGAAAAATTGTTAGACTTTTTAAGATGATGAAAATTAAATATGGCAAAAAATTTTTAATTGCTTTGGATGATATTGATTTAGCCTTTGAGGTAGCAGATAATTTAATTGTTTCGGATGATGATGGGGTTGTTTATAGTGGTGATAAATATAAGTTTTTTACAAGTGATTTATATTTGAAATATGGTTTTTCACTTCCTAAAATTGTTTTTTTTGTAAATTATGTTAGAAAAACTAAAAATGTTAAATTGAATTACCGAGATGATATTAGTGATTTAATGAAGGATATTTATAGATTTGTTAGGTGATTTTAATAGTGAAATGTGTTACAATGATATAGCGAAGTATTAATTTAGTTAATACTGAAAGGAGTAATAGTATGAGATATTTGATAACATTTTCTTATGATGGTTCAAAATATAAGGGTTATCAAAAACAACCAAAGGAAAAAACTATTCAAGGTGAGCTTGAAAAAGCTTTAAAAACAATTAATGGTCATAAGAAGGTTGGTGTATATGCTTCTGGAAGGACTGATGCGGGTGTGCATGCTTATAATCAAAAAGCTCATTTTGATTTAGATATAAAACATATAACGCCAGAAAAGTTAAAAGAAGGACTTAATAGTTTATTACCAGATGATATATATATAAAGAATGCTGAGATAGTTAATGATGATTTTCATGCGAGGTTTAATGTTAAGGCTAAAGAATATATTTATATGATTAATATGGGTGAATATAGTCCAATTGAAAAGGATTATATATATCAATATAATAAAAAGCTTGATGTTGTAGAAATGGAAAGAGCACTTAAATATTTAGAAGGTACGCATAATTTTAAATCTTTTACAAAATCTGATGATGAGAAAGATGATTATGTTAGGACAATTGTTCAAACTAATTTGATTAGAAATTTAAAAAATGTTAATAAAATTACTTTGAGTTTTTTGGGAACTGGTTTTATGAGATATCAGGTTAGAAATATGATTGGAACGCTTATTGAAATTGGTGAGGGAAAACGTAAGAGTGAGGATATTATTGATATTTTAGCGGCGGAAGATAGAAGAAAAGCTGGTAAAACAGCTAATCCGGAAGGACTTTACTTAAAAGACGTATTATATTAGTTTAAAGGTAATGTTTTTCTAAAATAATTTTGTTTTTACTTAGTGTTGTAAACTATTTATAAAAGAAGTCAACAATTTGTATATAAATTAGTGTTATTTTGTTGACTTTTATAGTGTTTTTGATATAATTATTACTGGTACATTTATTTATCCCACATGCGTAAGTCCTGGGAAAACTTACAAATGTAATGGAGAAAGGAAAAGAAAATGAAAACATACATGCAAAGAAAAGAAGATGTCACTAGAACATGGTATGTTGTCGATGCTGAAGGTCAAACTTTAGGTCGTCTAGCTACTAAAGTGGCTAATGTATTAAGAGGTAAACATAAACCTACTTATACGCCACATGTTGATGGTGGAGATTATGTTATTGTTGTAAATGCTGATAAAGTAGTACTTACTGGTAACAAATTAAATGATAAAATTTATTATAATCACAGTAGATATACTGGTGGTTTACGTGAAAGAACAGCTAAAGAAATGGTGGAAAATTATCCAGTTGAAATGATTGAAAGAGCTGTTAAAGGAATGCTTCCAAAAGGTAGATTAGGAAGACAAATGTATAAAAAATTATTTGTATATGCAGAAGGAAATCATCCACATAGTGCACAACAACCTGTTGCACTAAAGATGGACTAGGAGGATTTAAATGACTGATAGAAAATTTGTAGGAACTGGTAGAAGAAAAGCTTCAATCGCTAGAGTACAAATGGTACCTGGTAAGGGTAAAATTACTGTTAATGGTAGAGACGTTAGAGAATTTTTCCCTTATGAAACTAATATTATGGATTTAATGCAACCTTTAGTTGCAACAAATAATGAAAATACATTTGATATCACTGTTAAAGTTAACGGTGGAGGATTTACTGGTCAAACTGGTGCTATCCGTTTGGGTATAACTAGAGCTTTACTTGTTTATGATAAAGATAATGAAGGTAAAGAAGATAGTTATAGAAAAACTTTAAAGAGAAATGGTTTTGTTACTCGTGATCCTAGAAAGAAAGAGAGAAAGAAACCTGGTCTTAAAGGTGCACGTAGAGCTCCACAATTTAGTAAGAGATAATAAATTTTATTATAAGACATTGAACTTAGTTTCAATGTTTTTTTTGTAATGTTTATTTATTAGTTTGTAGTTTATAAAAATTAATGTAAATTTTGATGTAAAGTTGTTTTTTATTTTTTCTTTTATATTGTTAAATTTTTTTTCTTTACATATAATGTTAGTATAAGGTTGGAAGCAATAAGGGGGCTGGCATGTGCCAATTCATTCCAACTTTTTTTATAGATTGTAATAGTAAAATATTACAGTTTTTTTATGTTTAAATTTAAGAGGTTATTTTGTTCTTTTTTTTATTTTTTGTTATAATGTTAGTTGAAAGCGGTGAGAATATGCTTAAAGTAAGTAATGATTGGAAAGATTATGAGTGTTTAGATGCTGGTAATGGTGAGAAACTAGAACGTTGGGGTAATGTTATTTTGAGAAGACCTGAACCGCAGGCTATGTGGGAGATTTTGTTTGATAAGCACTGGGAAAAGGTTGATGGTTTTTATCATCGTTCTAATCAAGGTGGAGGCTACTGGGAATTTAAAAATAATTTACCTGAATATTGGACGGTTAATTATAAAGATTTGACGTTTAAGGTTACGCCTACTAATTTTAAACATACTGGTTTGTTTCCTGAACAAGCTGTGAATTGGGATTTTATGATGGATAAAATTAAGAAGGCTAATAGGGAAGTTAAGGTTTTAAATTTATTTGCTTATACGGGTGCTGCTACGATGGCTTGCGCTAAAGCTGGGGCTAAGGTTGTACAAGTTGATGCTTCTCGTGGAATGACGCAGTGGGCTAAGGAAAATAGGGATTTATGTGGTCTTGGTGATCATGAAATAAGATTTATTGTTGATGATTGCTTAAAGTTTGTTTTGCGTGAATATAGAAGAGGTCACCGATATGATGGAATTGTTATGGATCCGCCTAGTTATGGTAGAGGTCCTAATAAGGAAGTTTGGAAATTTGAAAAAAACATGGCTGTTTTATTGGATGCTTGTTTGAAAATTTTAAGTGATAAACCATTATTTTTGCTTATTAATGCTTATACTACGGGTATTAGTAATATTGTGCTTGCTAATATGCTTAAGACGATGATGTTACCACTTTATCCTAATGGTAAGATTACATCTGGGGAAGTTAGTTTACCTATTAAAAAAAATGATATGGTTTTACCTTGTGGAATATATGGGAGATGGGAAAGCAATGATTAATGTTATTTATGAAGATAATCATTTATTAGTTGTTGAAAAGCCTATTAATGTTCCTTGTCAGGCTGATAGTAGTGGTGATGAGGATTTACTCACAATGTTAAAAAAATATTTGAAAAAAAAATATGATAAACCTGGTGATGTTTACTTGGGACTGGTTCATAGGCTTGATAGACCTGTTGGGGGTGTTATGGTTTTTGCAAAAACCAGTAAGGCCGCTAAAAGGTTATCTAAACAAATACAGAATCATGAATTAAAAAAGATTTATTATGCCGTTATTGAAGGCAGAGTTCCAGATGGGGGAGTTTTAAAGGATAAATTATTAAAGGATGAAAAGACTAATATGACTATTGTTTCTCCTTTAGGAAAAGATGCTGAGTTAAGTTATAATTTAATTTCTTTTATTAATAATTTATCTTTAGTTAGAATAAATTTGAAAACAGGACGTTCTCATCAAATTAGGGTTCAATTTTCATCTAGAAAGTTACCTTTATATGGTGATCAAAGGTATAATCCGAAAGCTTTAAAAGATCAAATTGCTTTATTTGCTCAAAAGTTAGAATTTGTTCACCCTGTTACTAAAGAAATTATGTCGTTTGAACTTCCGCTTCCGGAGAGATATCCTTTTATTTTATTTAAGGAGTTAGATTAAATGAAAAATTTAAAAAGATTTTTAATTATTGTTTTTTCTTTATTACTTTGTGTCTTTATATTTTTGAAGTTTGTTGATAGGCCTAATTTAAAACCAGTTAAAGGACAAATTAAAAACATTGATTTGAATGGGATTGATAATTTAATGATTGTTTCACATCCGGGTGATGAAAGTGTTTTTGGTGGAGCGGATTTAAGCAAATATAATTATTTAGTTGTTTGTGTTTCTTGTGGTTATAATAAAAATATGGAAGATAAATTTATTAAGGCTATGGATATTAGCCGTGATAGATTTATTATGATGGGATATTCTGATAAGCTTTATACTTCTGGTGATATTAAGAAAATTAAAAAACAGCTTGTATATATTTTAAATTATAGGAGATGGAATAAAGTTGTTACCCATAATTTGAATGGGGAATATGGTAATTATCAACATATTCAAATTAGTAAAACTGTTAGTAATTTATATGATGATGTTTATTATTTTGGAAAATATTATGATAAGAAAACAGCAAGTAGAATAGATAAAGATATAAAAATTGATAAGCAAATTTTGAGTAATAAAATTAATATGGTTAAGGTTTATGGACATATTTATAATGATTATGAACATATTTTACCTTATGAACAGTTTGTTAGAGGTAGTAGATGGAAAAGTTAGATAAGAAAGATAGATTTAATTTATTTTGGATCATTATTGTTTATTTGGGTATAGCTCTTACTATTACGCATGGTGAATACATTTTTGGCTCTAAAATTGATTGGGGTTTTCAACATTTTGCTTTTCCGGATTATTTTAGAAAGCTTTTTTATAAAACAGGTAATGTTTTTCCTAATTTTGCTTTAAATATTGGTGGAGGACAAAATATTTATTATTTTGCTTATTATGGTCTTTTAAGTCCTATTGTTTTTATTTCTTATTTACTACCTTTTGTACCTATGAGTTTTTATATTGCTTTTATTTCTCTTGTTTTAGGTGTTATTTCGATTTGGCTTTTTTATAAGTGGATAAAGGGATTTAATTTTGATAGTGATTTGTGTTTAGTTTTGAGTTTGATTTTTGCTTGTGCAAGCCCTTTGCTGTTTCAAAGTCATAGACACATTATGTTTGTAAATTATATGCCGTTTTTGCTTTTGGGTTTAATTGGAGTTAGGAAATATTTTTCAGATGGCTCTAAATTTTTAATGATGATTAGTATTTTTTTAATGATTATGACAAGTTATTTTTATAGTGTTGGGGGAATAATTTGTTTGACTATTTATGGTATTTATGAATATTTGAAAAGGAATGAATTTAATTTTCAAAGTTTTTTTAAGGAAGGTTTTTTATTTGCTGGTTATGTAATTATTTCAGTAATGATGGCAGGGGTAATTCTTTTACCAGTGATGTATGCTTTAAAAAATGGCAGAGCTGATAGTTTATCTCATATTTCTTTTTTGAAAGCTATTACTCCTTCTTTGAATTTTGATTTTTTACTTTATAAGTCTTATTCTGTGGGACTTCCGGCAATTAGTTTGTTTTCGGTTATTTATTTGATTTTTAAAAGGAAAGATAGATTTTTAGGTATTTGTTTATTTTTAATGATTATTTGTCCTTTGGTAGTTTATATGCTTAACGGGGCTTTATATTTAGATGGTAAGGCTTTAATTCCTTTTTTACCTTTGTATGTGCTTGCGATAGGATTGTTTTTGAAAGATTACTTAGATGGCAATGTAGATTTTAAATATATGTTTATTATATTTGCTTTGTGTACTTTTTTAGCTTATGCCAAAGACTATGAGTATAAAATTTGGTTTTTATTTGATGGTATTTTATTTATTTGCTTGTTATTTTTGTTTGATAATTTTAAAAAGAAGGAAATTATTTTTATTCCTTTAATGATTTTATGTGTTAGTATTTGTTTGGCAATTAATTTTAGTGATAATTTAATTTTGGGCAAAGAATTTGGTAAACAAAATAGTTTGGTTTTAAATAAAATTACATCTGATTTGGCAAAACATGATAGAGGTTTTTATAGAATAGCTGTTAATCTTAAAGACTCTAATCAAACAGTTAATCATATTGCTAATATTAATGAAAATGTTACAACTGTTTATTCGTCAACGTATAATACTTTATATAATAGATTTTATTCTGATTTTAATAATAATATTTCATCTCGTAATATGTTTATTACTAGTGAGGTAAAAAATACTTTATTTGAAAGTATGATGGGTGTTAAATATTTAATTACTGATAAGGCTGCGCCAATGGGGTATAAATTTTATAAAAGATATGGTGGATATGATGTTTATATTAATAAAAATACTTTACCTGTTGGTTTTGCGACTAATAAGGTTATGAGCTATAAAGATTATAATCTTCTTCGCTTTCCTTCTGATAATTTTGCTTTGATAGGCAATGTTATTAGTAATAATGGTAGTTATAAATATGATATTCCTTTTGAAAAAATTAATTTTGATTTAGCTAAGGGAGAAAGCAGTGGAATTAGTATTTCTAAGTATAAAGATGGTTATAAGGTTGTATCTCCATTTGGCGGAAGTTTAAAAATTCGCTTGGATGAGAGTGTTAAGAATAAATATTATTTGCTTAGACTTAATATGGATAAGCCGCAAGATTGTTTTTTTGGTGATACTAATATTAGGGTGAATAATATTGATAATAAATTAACTTGTAGACAGTGGAAATATTTTAATGGTAATTATACTTTTGATTATACTTTATCTAGTACAAAGAAGTTTAGATATTTATATATTGATTTTTCTAAAGGTGTTCATTATATAAAAAGTTATGAACTTTATAGTTTAAATTATGATGATTTTGAACGTTTATTTAATAATATAGATGAATTCAAAGTTTCTAAAGCTTTTGGCGATAAAATAAGTGGAAGTATTGATGTTTCATCAGATGGTTATTTTAAATTATCTATTCCATATGATAAAGGTTTTAATATTTTTGTTGATGGTAAAAAGGTTAATTATGAAAAGGTTAATAAAGCTTTTATTGGTTTTCCTATAAGCAAGGGAAATCATAATATTGATATTTCATTTTTAGCACCTAATGTAATTTTAGGTAGAATTATATCTTTGATTGGTATTGTTTTATTTGTGTTTGTTAATAAAAAAGGCAAATCTTAATTGATTTGCTTTTAAAATGTTATAATTTTTATATAAAATAATGGGTAAATTGGTAGGTCAATCAGTATTTATAAATATGTGTTTAGTTTTTTTTGAAAATATGATATACTTTGGGTATAGTACAATAGTTGACAATAGGTTGTCTATTAAAATGTTATGGTATAGTAGGTGAACGGAATGCATAGAGGCAAAAAACAAAGAAAAATAATAATAATTAGTTTAGTTTCAGTATTGTTTTTAATGATGGCTGG
>CAKPSB010000008.1 GCA_934183155.1 uncultured Bacilli bacterium
AAAAAAGTAGGTGTAGAAAATGATAAGTATCTATTAAAGAAAGATACTACATTAATAGCAAAAGCTTCTGAGCCAGAACCTATTATGATGGCAAGAAATACGTCTAAAGCATTCTGGCAATCAGGTTATAAAGATAAAATATCTACAGTAGATGTTCTTGATAATAAAAACATTCCTTCAACTGTAGTAGCATCATGGGACGTATCAGAGAAACAAAATAAATCAGTTATGGCTTGGATTATAGATGATCCAGATAATAGTGGTATGTATAAACTTTATATTGGTGGTAAAGGCAAAGTAATAGCTCCAGCCGATTCAAGAAATTTATTTTATGGATATAATAGTAGTTTTAGCTTAACAAAAACAATGAATTTAGCTAAGTTAGATACATCAAGAGTAACAAATATGTATAGTATGTTTTCTGATTGTAGTTCTCTTACCAGCTTAGATTTAAGTAACTTTAATACAAGTAATGTAACAAATATGGATTCTATGTTTTATGAATGTAGTTCTCTTACCAATTTAGATGTAAGTAAGTTTGATACAAGCAATGTAACAAGTATGGATTTTATGTTTTATGGTTGTAGTTCTCTTACCAGCTTAGATGTAGGTAAGTTTAATACAAGCAAAGTAACAAATATGGCTTCTATGTTTTCTAGGTGTAGTTCTCTTACCAGCTTAGATGTAAGTAAATTTAATACAAGCAAAGTAACAAATATGTCTAGTATGTTTTCTGATTGTAAGTTTCTTACCAACTTAGACGTAAGTAACTTTGATACCAGCAATGTAACAAATATGGCTGCTATGTTTTCTAGGTGTAGTTCTCTTACCAACTTAGACGTAAGTAGCTTTGATACAAGCAATGTAACAAATATGAGATGGATGTTTCAAGGTTGCACTAAATTTACAAACTTAAATGTAAGCAATTTTAATACAAGCAAAGTAACAAATATGGCTAGTATGTTTTATGATTGTAAGTCTCTTACAAACTTAGATGTAAGTAACTTTGATACAAGCAAAGTTACAACTATGAATTATATGTTTGATGCTTGTAGTTCTCTTACTGATTTAAATTTAAGTAATTTTAAAACAAACAATGTAACAGATATGAGTTATATGTTTTATAGTTGTAGATCTCTTACTAGCTTGGATGTAAGTAACTTTGATACAAGCAATGTAACAGATATGTATGGTATGTTTCATGAATGTAGTTCACTTACCAGCTTAAAATTGTGCTCATTTGATACTTCTAAAGTAACAGATATGGGATATATGTTTTATGGTACTTCAAAATTAGCTAAAATTTATGTTGGACCTAAATGGACAACAGGAAATGCTACTACAGACTATATGTTTTCTGGTAGTGGAGTATCAGCAGTAACTCAGTCAAATACATGTGAACTTGATGCATATGGAATAGCTATTAATAATATTTCCTCTAGTGCAACAACTAATTCAATAACATTAGTTACTGATGCATCTTCTAAAAGTGGAAGTATTACTAAATATGAATTTAGTAAAGATAATGGTAAAACTTGGATAAATAATGGTAGCAATAATACTTATGAATTTACTGGACTTACTAAAAACACCGATTATAAACTAATGGTAAGGGTTACTAATAGTAACAATCAAACAGCTACTAAGTCTATAAATGTAACAACAGAAAGTATAGCAGCACCAGCATACACAGAGGTTAAAAATGATGATAGTAGTGATGTAACAATTGATTTTGGAGTAGATTGTTCAAATGGCACTTACACTTGTTCATATCAAAAAGATAATGGAAGTAGTGTTAATGTAACAACTTCTACTGCGACTGTTCATTTTACAAGTAGTGGTTCATTAGTTGCTAAAATAACAGCTGGAACTAAGACTGTAAGTAGTAGTTATACTGTTAAGATTGTTTCATTAATGATGGCAAGAGATGCGTCTAAAGCATTCTGGCAAAGTACATATCAAGATAAAATATCTACAGTAGATGTTCTTGATAATAAAAATGTTCCTTCAACTGTAGTAGCATCATGGGACGTATCAGAGAAACAAAATAAATCAGTTATGGCTTGGATTATAAACGACCCAGATAATAGTGGTATGTATAAACTTTATATTGGTGGCAAAAGCAAAGTAATAGCTCCAGCCGATTCAAGTAATTTATTTGGTGGTGGATATAATTCTAGTTTTAGTAAAACAAAAACAATGAATTTAGCAAAATTAGATACATCAAGAGTAACAGATATGAGTCGTATGTTTAATGGTTGTAGTTCTCTTACCAACTTAGATGTAAGTAACTTTGATACAAGCAACGTAACAAATATGGCTTCTATGTTTGGTGGTTGTAGTTCTCTTACAAATTTAAATGTAAGTAACTTTGATACAAGCAATGTAACAAATATGTTTGGTATGTTTAATGGTTGTAGTTCCCTTACTAACTTAGATGTAAGTAAGTTTAATACAAGCAATGTAATAAATATGGCTTATTTGTTTTCTAGTTGTTATTCTCTTACAAGCTTAGATGTAAGTAACTTTGATACAAGCAAAGTAACAGATATGAGTGATATGTTTTACGATTGTAGTTCTCTTACAAACTTAGATGTAAGTAACTTTAATACAAGCAAAGTAACAGATATGAGTGCTATGTTTTCTAGTTGTAGTTCTCTTACAAACTTAGATGTAAGTAACTTTGATACAAGCAGAGTAACAAATATGTCTGGTATGTTTTCTAGTTGTAGTTCTCTTACAAACTTAGACGTAAGTAAGCTTAATACAAGCAGTGTAGAATATATGGGTTCTATGTTTTTTGGCTGTAAGTCTCTTACAAACTTAGATGTAAGTAAGTTTAATACAAGCAATGTAACAAGTATGGATTGGATGTTTAGAAACTGTAGTTCTCTTACCAGCTTGGATGTAAGTAATTTTGATACAAGCAATGTAACAACTATGTCTGGTATGTTTGAGGATTGTAGTTCTCTTACCAGCTTGGACGTAAGTAGCTTTAATACAAGCAAAGTGACAAATATGAGTGATATGTTTTGGGACTGTAGTTCTCTTACCAGTTTAGATGTAAGTAACTTTGATACAAGTAAAGTAACAAATATGAGTTTTATGTTTAGAGACTGCAATTCTCTTACCAGCTTAGATGTAAGTAATTTTGATACAAGCAATGTAACAAATATGAATGGTATGTTTTGGGGTTGTAGTTCTCTTACCAGCTTGGACGTAAGTAGCTTTAATACAAGCAATGTAACAGATATGAGTCTTATGTTTTCTAATTGCAAGTCTCTTACCAATTTAGATGTAAGTAACTTTGATACAAGCAAAGTGATAAATATGGATTCTATGTTTGATAGCTGTAGTTCTCTTACCAGCTTGGACGTAAGTAGCTTTAATACAAGCAATGTAACAGATATGAGTTCTATGTTTTCTAATTGCAAGTCTCTTACCAATTTAGATGTAAGTAACTTTGATACAAGCCAAGTAACAAATATGGTTTTTATGTTTGGTGGTTGTAGTTCTCTTACAAACTTAGATGTAAGTAAGTTTAATACAAGCAATGTAACATATATGAGTAGTATGTTTCGTGGCTGTAGTTCACTTACCAGCTTAAAATTGTGTTCATTTGATACTTCTAAAGTAACAGATATGCGTTATATGTTTTATGTTACTTCAAAATTAACTAAAGTTTATGTTGGACCTAAATGGACAACAGCAGGTGCTATTACAACTAGTATGTTTACTAATAGTGGAGTATCAGCAGTAACTCAGTCAAATACATGTGAACTTGATGTATATGGAATAGCTATTAATAATATTTCCTCTAGTGCAACGGTTAATTCAATAACATTAGTTACTGACGCATCTTCTAAAAGTGGAAGTATTACTAAATATGAATTTAGTAAAGATAATGGTAAAACTTGGATAAATAATGGTAGTAATAATACTTATGAATTTACTGGACTTGCTAAAAACACTGATTATAAACTAATGGTAAGGGTTACTAATAGTAATAATCAAACAGTTACTAAGTCTATAAATGTAACAACAAGTATAGCGGCCCCAACATACACAGAGGTTAAAAATGATAGTGGCCGTGATGTAACAATTGATTTTGGTGTAGATTGTTCAAACAGCACTTACACTTGTTCTTATCAAAAAGATAATGGTACTTTTGTAACAACTAAAAACACTAAACAAATTGTTTCTTTTATAAGTGATGGAACATTAGTAGCTAAAATAACAGCTGGAACTGAGACTGTAAGTAGTAGTTATATCGTTGAGTCTTATCCAGTAATGATGAAAAGAGATAATTCTAAAGCTTTTTGGTCTGCTTTATATGAGTCAAGAATATCTACTATAGACGTTCTTGACAATAAAAACGTACCCAATAATGCAGTAGCATCATGGGACGTATCAGAGAAACAAAATAAATCAGTTATGGCTTGGATTATAGATGATCCAAATAATAGTTATATGTATAAACTTTATATTGGTGGTGATGGTGGTGTTGCCGCCCCAGCTGATTCATCTTCATTATTTGGTGGGTATGAAAGTAGTTTTAATGGAACAAAGACAATGAATTTAACTAATTTAGATACATCCAGAGTAACAGATATGAATAATATGTTTTCTAATTGTAATTCTCTTACCAGCTTAGATGTAAGTAACTTTAATACAAGCAAAGTAACAAGTATGAGTGGTATGTTTAGGAATTGTAGTTCTCTTACCAGCTTAGATGTAAGTAACTTTAATACAAGCAAAGTTACAGATATATATGGTATGTTTTGGGGCTGTAGTTCTCTTACCAGCTTAGATGTAAGTAACTTTAATACAAGCGGTGTAATAGACATGGCTTATATGTTTTATAATTGTAGGTCTCTTACCAGCTTAGATGTAAGTAATTTTAATACAAGTAGTGTAACAAATATGGATTCAATGTTTGATTATTGTAGTTCTCTTACCAGCTTAAAATTGTGCTCATTTGATACATCTAAAGTAACAAGTATGTATTCTATGTTTGAAAGCACTTCAAAGTTAACTAAAGTTTATGTTGGACCTAAATGGACAACAGCAAATGCTACTACAACTAATATGTTTTCTGGTAGTGGAGTATCAGCGGTAACTCAGTCAAATACATGTGAACTTGATGTATATGGAATAGCTATTAATAATATTTCCTCTAGTGCAACGGTTAATTCAATAACATTAGTTACTGACGCATCTTCTAAAAGTGGAAGTATTACTAAATATGAATTTAGTAAAGATAATGGTAAAACTTGGATAAATAATGGTAGTAATAATACTTATGAATTTACTGGACTTACTAAAAACACCGATTATAAACTAATGGTAAGGGTTACTAATAGTAATAATCAAACAGCTACTAAGTCTATAAATGTAACAACAGAAAGTATAGCGGCCCCAACATATACAGATATTAAAACTGATAGTGGCCGTGATGTAATAATTGACTTTGGAGTAGATTGTTCAAATAGCACTTACACTTGTTCTTATCAAAAAGATAATGGAAGTAGTGTTAATGTAACAACTTCTACTGCGACTGTTCATTTTACAAATAGTGGTTCATTAGTAGCTAAAATAACAGCTGGAACTAAGACTGTAAGTAGTAGTTATGGTGTTATTTTACCAATGTCGGTTTCTACTTTAAAGAGTGTAGCTATTTCCAAAGGTGATGGTTTATATGAGAATAATTATACTAACGGAATTTATTTATATGCTGGTAATAATCCAAATAATTATATTATATTTAATAATGAATTGTGGAGAATTGTAAACATTCAAAGTAATAATACCGTTAAAATAATTAAGGATGAGCCTTTAGCTAGTCCCATGAATTTTGATTCTAGTAATGGTCGGTTTTCTAGTGGAGGTTATTGTTCTTTGGATAATAGTATGGGAAATAATGGTTGTAATTTGTGGGGAGGTACTAAATCAACGATTAGTCATGAACATTATGTTTCTAAATTTCCATATAGAACGGATAATTTTAACCTGGTTATAGCGGGTCCTGATAATGATAGTTCTTTAAATGCTTATTTAAATGGTGATTATTATAATAGTATTAATAATAATTCTTTAAAGTTTGTTAAGAAAAATAACTATGATAATGGTCTTTTACCTACATTGGTTCAAAGTGATTCTTATTCTATTGCAGATATTAATTTATTCTCTACTTATACATATGGGGAATATTATGTTGCAATTCCTAAGGTTTCTGATTATATTATGGCTAGTACTTATACTGATTGTGGGACAGGCAGATATTATACAAGTCGTGAATGTATGAAAAATGCAGCTGAAAAAAATTGGATGTATGATAGCTCTAAAAGTTTCTGGTTGATAAATCCAACGGAATATGTTTCTAATAATAGTTATTATACAAATAAAGTTGCTATTGTCTCTTCTTCTACTGGTGGTATTGCACAGGCTAATGCTTATATGAATAGTCCTAATATTTATGTTAAACCGGTTACCTTCTTGTCCTCATCTATTGAGTTATATGGTAATGGTACAAAGGAAAAGCCTTATAGTATAGTTATTAATTAATTTATAAAAAGCCTAGCTTTAGTGCTAGGTTTTTTTGTTTGAAAAAGTTATCCCATAATTTCCCATATTTATATCAAATTTTATCCATAATGTTTTTGTATTATGTTTACAGAGCAAGAGAAAAGCTCTTAGAGGGATGTGATATATGATAAAATAATGTTATACTATTAATGAGGCGATAGAATGTATAAAATCTGTTTAGTGGAAGATGAGAAAAATTTGAATGATTTAGTTAAGTCTTATTTAGAAAGAGATGGCTATGAAGTTGTTCAATATTACAATGGAACTGATGCTTTAAATCATGTAACTGATAAAGTTGATTTATGGATATTAGATATAATGCTTGGCGATGAAGTGAGTGGTTATGATATTATAAAAAAAATAAGAGAAAGCAAGGATGTTCCGGTAATATTTACATCGGCTAGAGATCAGGATTTAGATAAAATAATTGGTTTAGAGTTAGGAAGTGATGATTACGTTGCTAAACCATATTCTCCTAAAGAATTGATGCTTAGGGTTGGTAATTTAATTAAAAGAACTTATTCTTCTAAAGGAAAAATAATAAATTATGGTGATTATGAGATTGATTTAGATAAAAGATTAGTAAAGGATAAAACTTTAGAAATATCTCTCACTACTTTAGAGTTTGATTTACTGGTTATGTTTTTAAAAAATCAAAATAAATCTTTTTCAAGAAACTTTATACTTCAAAATGTTTGGGGTGATGATTATTTTGGTAGTGATCGGGTAGTAGATGATTTAGTTAGACGACTTAGAAAAAAAATGCCTAAACTTAGGTTAAATACTATTTATGGATATGGATACCGTTTATCATGAAGTTAAAGCATAATTTATATAGGCAAATATTAACTATTGTGTTGATTATGTTTGCACTTATTTACATAAGTTTTTCGGTTGTTTTTCCTAAGGCTTTAATGCCAATTTATGAAAAGAATATATACTCATATCTTAAGGGGCCACTTGATGCTTTACCAAATGATTCTTTTTCTGAAGAGGTTAATAGTTCAATTGCTTATCTTTATGTTAAAGGTGATGCAATAATTGTTTCAAGTAATATTAATGAAGTTATAAATGTTCCTACTAGACAGATTATCAAAAAAATAAAAGGTGATTATGGTAAATTTGTTTATCATAATAGGACTTACTATTATTATACAAAAAGGTATGGTGATAGTTATCGTGTAGCTATTGGAAATGATAGTTATATTAAGCAGATGAAAACTGATATTAAAGAAACGTTATTCCCCGTTTTGTTTGTTACCTTGCTTTTAATGATTGTAATAGTTGCTTGGTGGAGTCAGTTTTTAGCTCAAAAGATTCGTCATCTAAAGGAAAAGGTGGATAATTTAGATAATGATAAGTATGTAGATAAATATACTTATAGGGTAGATGATGAAATTAAAGTTTTATCGAACGCTATTGATGAGATGAAGGTTACTTTATCGAAGGCTGATGAATATAAAAATCAAATGTATCAAAATATTTCTCATGATTTTAAGACACCTCTCACCGTTATAAAATCGTATATTGAGGCCATTGAAGATGGCGTTCAGGATGAAAAACATGGTTTAAAAATTATTAAACAAGAAATAGAAAAATTAGAAATAAAAGTACACTCCTTACTATATTTAAATAAATTGACGTATTTTAAAGATATGGATGGTTATAAAAGTGATATCATAAATATTACGGATATTTTAAAACAATCTGTATCTAAGTTTAAATTAACTAGGCCAGATATTAAATGGCAAATCGATATTTTGGATAAAAAAACTGATTTTAGAGGTTCTACTGATATGTGGGAAGCTATAATTGATAATATTTTAAGTAATTTTATTCGATACGCTGATAAGATAATTAAAATAACAGTTAAAGGACATCGAATTATATTTTATAATGATGGTCCAAATATTGATGAAGGTATTTTAAACGACATGTTTACCCCTTATAAAAAAGGAATTAAAGGCCAGTTTGGATTAGGTTTATCTATTGTTAAACAAACACTTTCTTTACTTGGATATGAAGTGCTTGCAAAAAATGAAAAAACTGGTATTGAATTTATAATAAAATAAGAAAGCTTTTGCTTTCTTTTTGCGTTATTTTGTATAAAAAAAGTCCATAATCATGGGCTTTTAAGCAGCTAGTTTATTTTTAATAGTTTTTAATTCACGAGCTGATATTTTATATTTTTTACCATTAATTGTTACAGTTTGTAAATTTGGTTTAAAAGCATGTCTTGTCGCATTTAAAGCGTGTGAACGACGATTACCAAATAAAGGTTTTGCTTCAGTTATTTTTTTTGCCATGATTAATCCCTCCTTAAGTTTTTCTCACGTTTATAACTTTACCATATTATAACGGATAAGTCAAATGATTGCTTTAAAATTTAACAAATTTTAGTTAAATCCAATAGTTTTTTTTGTATTTCTTTTTTTATTTTTTAGAACATATGATTTACTTGCTTCTGGTTTAGTTAAGTGTAGGTGCTTTTCATCTTTGGCGAAAACGTCAAATAGTTTATCGTTGATAATGTTATCAAATACTGTTTTTAGGCTTCTAGCTCCAAGGTTTAAGGCTATAGCCTCATCTGAAATATAATCAATTAAATCTTCATCATATGTGAATTTTACATTTATGTTTTCAAAAAATTTTTTATATGTATTTAATGGGCTTAGGTCTGATTCTAGTAATATTTTTTTAAAGGAAGTTTTATCTAATGAATTCATTGCTACTAATTTAGAAAATCTACCAATTACTTCGCGCATAATACCATTTTCGGTAAAGTCTTTAATGGTGATATCTTCTGAATTGTTTTCTTTTGTTATGTTGTCAAATGCGCCTAAAGCAACTACTGTTAGTTTAGAGGTATCAAAACTTATGGTATCTCCACCCATACCATCTTCAGAGAAGGAAACTGTCCCACCATCTAATAGTTTTAAAAGAGATCTTTGTACTCCTTGTCTTGATGGACCGTCTTCACTACCTAAGGTACTGCCACTAGATAATTTATCAAATTCGTCAATAACTAGTATTCCTTTTTCGGCTATTTCAAGATCTTCGTTTGCTTGTATATATAAATCATTAAGCATTTCGGATACATCTCTTCCAACATAACCAGTTTCGGTAAAGGAAGTAGCGTCTTCTATAACAATTGGAATACCGCACATTTTAGCAATTTGTTTTAATATTTCAGTTTTCCCAGTTCCGGTTGAACCATATACTATTATATTTTCTTTTAATTTGGATATTGTGTTATCATCTAAATCAGAATTTATTACTGCTTGATTTTTATAGATTGATGCTAGTATTTGCATTATTTGTTGATCTTGGGAGATGATTGTTTTTTTAATTTTATCAAACATTTCGGCGATGTTTAAATCAGAGAAGTTTATTTTTTCTTCTGTATTGTGATGGCATAATTTTAGAATTTTTTCATCGGTGATTTCTTCAAAATTTTTTTCTTTCTCATTAAATATGTAAAAATTTCCGTCTTCTTTTGAACGTTCAATTATAATGTTTTCAACATCATCATTGAATAAATCTAGGGAAGTGCATGAAACGGCACATATGTCATCAGAGCTTTCACCTATTATTAAAGCTTCTCCCGGTTTATTTTTAAGAGAAATAAATAGATTGACTTCTGGACATAAAAAGCCAAAGTCAAGTCCGATATTTTCATAATAGACCATTAGTTTGCTGTTTATAATATTTTCTTTTCTTTGAAAAACATTACAGATGCATAAATTTTCAATAATATCGTCTAGGCCAAAGGTATCTAGTATATTATCTGCTTTCATAAGTAAAACCTACTTTCTGCTTAAATTTATTATTTATTATAGCAATTGGTGGTTTTATTGTAAATAAAATCTTTTATAAAAATTTAAATTATAGTAAAATATTGGTAGGAGGGATAAAATATGCAGGCACCTATTAATATTAAGAGTAATTATTCACTTTTGGAAAGTATGATTAAAATTGATGATTTAATTGATATTGCTTTAAAGAATAATATAAAAGCTTTAACGATTGCTGATAAAAATATGTATGGTGCTTTAGAGTTTTATGAGGCTTGTTTAAAAAATAACATAAAGCCTATAATTGGTTTAGAAGTTTTTATCCCAGAAAAAATAACTTTTTATGCGATGAATTATCAAGGCTATAAAAATTTAATGAAGTTAACTACTTTAAAAGAAAATTTAAATATAGATATTTTAAAATTATATGCAGATGGGCTTGTTTGTTTAGTTCCTTATGAGTCTATGAATGTTTATGATAATTTAAAAAAAATTTATAAATATATTTTTATAACTTATAAAAATGATGAAGAAAAGGTAAAAATAAGTTTTTCTAATACTCTTTATGCAGGAGAAATTTTATGTATAAATAAGGATGATGAGATTTATTTAAAATATTTAAAGGCAATAAAAGATGGAAAAAGTATTAAAGAAGTTGAAAACAAATTTATTGATAAAAGTTTATTTCCTTTGAGGTTTTGTAATAATAATGAATATTTTGTAAGTTTATGTAATTTGAAAATTAAGATGCATAATGATTTACTTCCAATATATGATAAGAATTTGGATGCTTATCAGGAGTTAAAGAGGCAATGTATTGATGGCATGAGGAGAATATTTGGTAATATGGCTCCTAAGAAGTATGCAATAAGATTAAAAAAAGAGTTAGATATTATAAAAAAAATGGGTTTTTGTGATTATTTTTTAATTGTTGCGGATTATGTTAAATATGCGAAAGAACATGATATATTAGTAGGCCCTGGTAGAGGAAGTGCGGCAGGCTCACTTGTTTCTTATTGTTTAAATATTACTTCAATTGATCCTTTAAAATATAATTTGCTTTTTGAAAGATTTTTGAATCCTGAACGTATAACGATGCCAGATATTGATGTTGATTTTGAAGATGAAAAAAGGGAAGATGTTATAAAATATTGTTTAAATAGATATGGGCATAAAAATGTTTCTTTAATTGTAACGTTTGGAACACTTGCATCAAGACAAGCAATAAAGGATGTAAGTAGGACGTTAGGTCTTAATGCGGATGGGTTATGTAAATTATTAAATCCTAAATTTGATTTGAGACAAAATTATAAGTTAGTAAAACAATTTTTAGAGGAAAATCAAAAGTTTAAGTTAGTTTATAAGGTGGCTTTAAAGTTGGAAGGATTAAAAAGGCATACATCACTTCATGCGGCTGGTATTATTATGTCTAAGTATGAAATAGATGATTATGTACCATTGGATAAGGTTTCGACTGATTTTTATGCTTGTGAATATGATAAGGATAGTTTGGAAAAATTAGGCCTTTTGAAAATGGATTTTTTGGGGCTTAGAAATTTAACTTTTATTTCAAATGTTTTAAAAGAGGCTGGTGTTTGTTTTGATGATATTCCTGATGATGATTTAAAGGCTTTAAATATTTTTACGCAAGCTAAGACTGTGGGAATTTTTCAGTTTGAATCTGAAGGAATGAAGAGGTTTTTAAAAAAGTTTAAACCAATTACGTTTGAAGATGTTGTAAGTTCTTTAGCTTTATTTAGACCTGGTCCTATGAATAATATTGATTTGTATATAAGAAGAAGAAATGGTTTAGAAAAAATTAATTATTTTCATGAAAGTTTGAAATCTATTGTTGAACCTACTTATGGAATTATTGTTTATCAGGAACAGATTATGCAAATTGCGAATGTTATGGCTGGATATAGTTTGGCTGAGGCTGATTTATTAAGAAGAGCAATGAGCAAAAAAAGTGAGGATATACTTATTAGACAAAGAGATAAATTTATAAAAGGTAGTATGAAAAATGGGTATGATGAAAAAACGGCTACGGATGTATATGAAATGATATTTAAGTTTGCTTCATACGGTTTTAATCGTTCTCATTCGGTAGCTTATGCTTTGATTTCTTATAGAATGGCCTATTTAAAAGCTCATTATCCTCAAATATTTATGAAACATTTATTGTCATCAGTTATTAGAGCTTTTGATAAAACTAAGGAATATATTTATGAGTGTCAACAAAATAATATTATAGTATGTAAACCAGATATAAATTTAAGTGGAGATGATTATAAAATTATAAATAATAATTTATTGTTTCCACTAAGTAATATAAAAGGTGTTAGTACAGGTGATGTTAAAACTATTTTAGATGAAAGAAAAAATGGTAAATACAAAGATATATTTGATTTTGTTTGTCGGTGTCATTTAAGATTAGAAGTTTTTCAAAATTTGATATATGCGTCAGTTTTTGATAAGTTTGGAATAAATAAAAAAACATTGATTCAAAATTTAGACATTATTCAAAATTATAGTGAAATTGGTCAGTATGTTGATGATAGTTTGAGGCCAGAACTTACTTTGTATAAAGAATTTTCAAAAAGTGAGATTATGCAGAAGGAAATTGATGTTTTTGGATTTTATTTGACGGTTAATCCTATTTTAGAATATAAAAAGTTATATCCAAATGTAATTTCTTTAAAGGATTCTTATAGATATTTTGATAAAAATGTACAAGTGATTGGCTCTGTTTTAAAATTTAGGGAAATTGAAACTAAAAAGGGCGATAAGATGATGTTTTTAACTATTAATGATGAGCTTTCACAAATTGAAGTTGTTATTTTTCCTAAGATTTATCAAAAAGATTTGTTTGTTAAAGGTGATTTTTTAATGATTAAAGGCAAAATTGAGAAAAGATATGATGAGTATCAATTGATTGCAGGCGAGATTGTAAAATTGAAGTAGGAGGCATTTTATGTATTGTAAAAAGTGTGGAAATGTGAATGATAATTGTAACTATTGTGTTTATTGTGGAAGTAAATTAAAAGAAATTCATAATTCAATAATTAGAAGGGGAATTAAAAAATATTCTAAAAATTTATGTAATGGTAATTTAATATTGCTTAGTTTGTTTTTCTTTATTTTAATTGGCTTTTTTTTATTTATTTCATCTAAAGTTGATAATATGTTATTGACTTGTATATTTTTCATTTTTTCATTTATAATTTTACTTTTTTATAGGATTGTAATTAATCGGTTTTCATTAGATATATCAAGGGGATATAAGGTAACTTTTAAACAGATATTAAAGATAGGCGAATGTAAAAAAAGTGTTTTAAATTATTGCTTAAGTATGATTATATTTATAGCTTTTATTGTTTTACTTTTGTTATCGGGAATGTTTATGTTTAATTTTTTCATACTTTTGATTTTTTGTTTTTTATATTTTTTGCCTGTTTTTGATACCTTTTTTATTATGCTTGTTGATGATGTTTATAAATATAGTGATTGGAATGTTGTTTTTAATGAGGCTTATGATTTAGTTAAAGGACACCGTGTAGAGTATTATGGAATGATTTTAAGTTTTACTATATTTTGGTTATTTTTAATTTTAACTGGTGGAGTTTTTGCTATTTGGCTTATACCTTATATTAGATTATCGGTTGTAAATATGTATAGATTTTGGCGAGGTGAGACTGATTTTTCTGGTAATATTGGTTTGAGTAATGGGGCGGTAATTGGTATTAATTGTTGGTTTATTTTTGTTTTTATAATTATTACGTTTGTATCATTGGTGTTTTATATTTGTAATACAAATGATTTTAATCATAAAGAGTCTTTTATATTTAAAAATGGAAGTAGTGAGATTACAATTATTGTTCCAGATGATTTTAAAATGGTAGTTGATGGGTCTTATGTTAAAAAATTTTCTAATAATAGGGGTAGTTTGAAATATGAACTAAAAGCTTATTCTAACATAGAAAATAGATATAATGTTATTTTAAATTATTTTAAGGGTATTAGTTATGAGGCTTCCTCAAAGAGTATTGATGGAAAAGATGTAAAGGTGATTTTGTCAAACAAAAATAATGGTTACTATGAATTATATGCTTTATATCCAGTTAGTGATAATTCCTTTGTTGAAATTTATTATCTTGGTAGTGAATATGATGAGGATTTTTTAGATGAAATTATTAATTTTGAAGATAATAGTCTTTTAAAATTGTAAAAGACTGTTACTTTGTTTAAAAATGTGTTATGCTTATATTGAGGTGGCAAAATGAAAGAAGAAAAGGGAAAAATAATTTTAATTTATGTTTTAATGGCTTTAGTTATTGCTTTGATTATAGCTTTAACTTTTGTGGTACTTGGTAGTATTCCTAAAAAGGAAAAAAACTTACCTTCAACGTCAAATAATTTACAGGTGGTTGATGTAAATCCTTATCCAAATGTTAATCAACAATGTACATTTAATGTGTCAATTGAACAATATAATGCGTTGACGATGGCAGGATGTAAGGGAGGATATACTAGATATAATATTGAGTCTGATGTTAATGGTAAAAAGCTTTTAGCGACGATTATATATTCTGACAAAAATGGTAATAAAACAGGAGTTTTTGTAAATGATAAAAAAGTTATTAATAAAGTTTTAAATGTTACAAATTTTAAGCTAGGTTTGATTGATAATAAATTGTTTATAGCAAATAATTCGGCTGAACCTAATGTTTTAGCTTATGATGAAACAGGGGTTAAAGTTTATGATTTAAGAGCTCAAATTAATAAGGAAAAAATAAAAGATCCGGCATTTAAAAGTGGAAAAACGCTTACCGCTTCTAATATAAAACAAAATAGTTTTTCTTTTACAAGCGATAGGTTTACCTTTCAAACACAGGATACTGAAGCTGGTCAGTTTGGCTCTAATTATCAAGTTTTATTTAATGGTCAAACATTTAGTAAAATAACTTTTATTAGTATTATTGGATAGTCTTTAGACTATCTTTTAATTTGTTTAAAATTTTTTCTTTTTCTTCTTCATTACTTTGCTCCCAAAGGAGATTAAAAAATACACCAAGTCCTGGTAAAGTTATTTCATCTAGGTCATTTGATGAAGCGGCAATGGCTTGTTTAATTTCTTTTTTAGAAGCGTTTTTAAAGTTATTTATTATATGATTTTTGATACTTATATTCATTTTATCACCATTTATATAATTTACTTTTTAAGAATAATTATACATTTTTTTCATAGATTTTATTATGAGATGTTTAAATGATTTGAAAATTGGCGAGATTGGTATTGTAAAGTGTATCAATAATATTGGTACTCAAAGAAGATTGTTTGAATTAGGTTTTATTAAAGGTCAGAAGGTGAAACTTGTTTTAAAAAATTTTGGTGATAGTATGCGAGCTTATCAAGTTAAAGGAACTGTTATAGCTATTAGAAAAAGTTTAAGTAAAGATATTATTATTTTTTAGTATTGTAAAACATTTGTTTGTT
The DNA here is from genome assembly GCA_934183155.1 of uncultured Bacilli bacterium. Lineage (GTDB taxonomy): Bacteria > Bacillota_I > Bacilli_A > RF39 > UBA660 > Coprosoma. The sequence continues at coordinate 15,877 of CAKPSB010000008.1, forward strand.
ATGTATAATGATTTTGGTGATGATTATGAGGATAACAAATATTAAGAAAAGTGGTAATAAATATAAGATTGAATTTAGTAGTGGCAGAAGTATTTTAACTTTTGATAATGTTATTTTGGATAATAATTTGCTTTATGATAAAAAAATTGATGATAGTTTATATGATAAGATTGTTAAAGAAACAAGTTATTATGGTAATTATAATGATGTTTTAAAAAAAATATCTAGAAAAATGATGAGTGAGGAAGAGGTAAAAAGGCTATTAGTTAAAAAAGATGTTTCTTTGGAAGATATAGGTAAGATAATTAATAAGCTTAAAGAAATTAATTTAATAAATGATAGGCAGTATGCTTTAGCTTATACAAATGATAGAATAAATTTAAGTATGGATGGTCCTTATAAAATTAAAAGAAATTTAGAGGAAAATAAAATAGATGATGATATTATTATGGAAGCTTTAGAGGTTTTTAGTGAAGATATTATTAATGAAAAAATAAAAAAAATAATAGATAAAAAATTAAAGAATAATACAAAGGATACTAATTATATTTTTAGACAAAAAGTAAGTTTGTATTTATCTAATTTAGGTTATGGAAAAGAAAATATTGTTTTTAATTTAGACAATGTTTATGTAGATAATAAAAATTTAGAAAGGGAGATGGAAAAGATTTTTAATAAATTAAAAGATAAATATGATGGATATATTTTAAAAAGTAAATTGAAACAAAAGCTTTTTTCTAAAGGATTTACAAATGAGGAAATAGCTGATTTTATAAATAAAAACAGTTCATTAATTTGAACTGTTTTGAGTGTTTGTAGTTAATGATGCGGCTGCATTATTATCATATGATTTTTTAAGATCTTCGTCAGTTATGTTTAATTTATATTTTTTTCTTAAAGCAATTAATGCTTTAGTTTGAATGGTAGAGTCATTTTTTGTTTTTTCATCAACAAGTTTATCTATAATATCATTTTTAACTTTCTTTAAAGATGGTTTTGCTTTTTGTTTTATACGGTAGATGATATGATAACCATATTCAGATTTAACTGGTGTTTTACTGTATTCACCATCTTTTAATTGGTTTGTTCCTTTCCAAAATTCGTCAACAACTGATCCATAGGTAACTGTTAACTTACCACCTTTGCTGGCTGTTCCTTTATCGTCAGAATATTTTTTGGCTAATTTTTCAAAATCTTCACCTTTATCAAGTTTTTTGATGATATTTTCAGCTTCTTTTTTAGCTTTCTTTTCAGCTTCTTTTTTTTCATCATCACTCATATTTTTCTTTGTGTTTGGACTAATTAGAATGTGTTTTGCTTCAATATCGCCGTATATGTTGTTATCATAGTAGTTTTGTATTTCAGAGTCGGTTAGTTGTTTTTTTACATAATTTTCAGCAACGACTTTCTTTTTATATTCTAGGATTAAGGCGTCTTTAAATTTGTCTTCGTTTTCATATCCGGCAGTTGTTAGAGCGGAATTGAAATCTTTTCCATAGCTTTCATATGATTTTTTGTATGATTTTAGCTGTGAATCAGCGTATGATTTGGCATCATCATCGGTTTTTATTTCTTTATTTACAACAAATTCATCAATCATGTTGGTTATTGTAACTCCGCCACCTTGTTTTTTTAATTCGCTATATAAATCTTCGGCGGTTATTGTTTTACCGTTTAATTTTGCTACAACAGCTTTTCCGTCTTTTAATGTAGCGCTTTTTCCACATCCAGTTAATAATAGAGTAATTACTAAAACACTCGCAAAAATTTTCTTTTTATTCAAGTAAATCTCTTCCTTTCATTGTATGGGTTCATACATAGTAAATAATAGCAAAAAATAGTAGAAAATTCAATATTTTTCTTTCTTTTTACTTTTAAGTAATCACATAAACTTATAATTACCATAAAATAATGTGAAAGGTATAAGAAGGAGGATGATTTAATATGTGTAATCAAGGAACAAGCTCAGCAGCAATTGTTTTAGTGTTATTTATTCTTTTAATAATCATACTTGGGGCTTATTTATAAAGCCTTAGAAAGGAGTAATTATGTCTTGCAATAGTTCATGTGAAAAATCATGTGGCGGTAGTAATAGTTATTTAATTATATTAGTTTTATATATATTATTGGCTATTTTACTTGGATCAGCTTTTATTTAAGAAAGATTAGTCTTTCTTTTTTCTTTTAAAAAACGCTTGTTCGTGTTATAATTAGCAGGGGTGTTTAGTATGTATTCATATATAAGAGGATTTGTTAAGGATATAGAAAGTGATTATATTGTAGTTGATAATGGTGGTGTAGGATATTTAGTTTATACGGCTAGTCCTTATTCTTTTGAGATTGATAAGGAGTATACTATATATTTATATCAATATGTTAGAGAAGATGAAAATAGTTTATATGGTTTTAAAAGTTTAGATGAAAAAAAGCTTTTTCTAAAGTTAATTTCAGTTAAAGGTGTAGGCTGTAAGATGGCGCTTCCTATGTTGGCTTCTGGTAATATTAGAGGAATTATTGATGCGATTGATAGAGAAAATATTTTATATTTAAAAAAATTTCCTAAAATTGGTGATAAGGTAGCAAGACAAATCATTCTTGATTTGAAGGGTAATCTTACTAAGGGTGAAAGTACAGTTCAAATGAATGATGAATTGGTTGAGGCTTTAAAGAGTTTAGGATATAAATCTAGTGATATTAATAAAATTATTAAAAATGTTGATAGTACATTATCAGTTGAACAACAAATAAAACAAGCTTTAAAATTACTTTTAAAATAATGGAGGAAAATAATGGACGATAGGATTGTTAGTAGTGGACAGATTTTGGATGACAAAAAAGATGAAACTAATTTAAGACCAATTAGTTTAGATGAATATGTTGGACAAAGTGAATTAAAAGAAAATTTAGGTATTTTTATGAAAGCTGCGAAAATGAGGGGTGAAGCTTTGGATCATGTTTTACTTTATGGCCCTCCAGGTCTTGGTAAAACAACAATGGCTTATATTATTGCTAATGAAATGGGTAGCAGTATTAAAACATCCTCTGGACCGGCTATTGAAAAAAGTGGTGATTTAGCGGCGGTTCTTTCAACTTTAGAGCCTGGGGATGTTTTGTTTATTGATGAGATTCATCGTATTCCAAGGTTTATTGAAGAAATACTTTATTCAGCAATGGAAGATTTTAAATTGGATATTATTGTTGGCTCTGACTCTTCTAGCCGTAATATTACAATTGATTTGCCACCTTTTACGTTAGTTGGAGCAACGACGCGAGCTGGTGATCTTACGGGACCACTACGTGATAGATTTGGAATTGTGTCTAAGCTTAATTTTTATACGGAAGATGAACTTAAAAAAATTGTTTTAAGAACAAGTAGTGTTTTAGATTCTGAAATTGATGAGGATGCAGCTTTAGAACTTGCTAGAAGAAGCCGAGGAACGCCAAGAATTGCTAATAGACTTTTTAAGAGAGTTAGAGATTATGCTTTGGTTATGGGCAAGGGATATATTGATTTGGATATTACTAAACTTGCTTTAAAAAAGTTAAAAGTAGATGAATTTGGATTGGACGCAACAGATTATAATTTATTAGAAGCTATTATTGAAAAGTTTAATGGGGGACCGGTTGGTATAGATGCACTTGCTAGTTCAATTGGTGAAGAAGCTTCAACTATTGAAGATGTTTACGAGCCGTATTTATTGCAAAATGGTTTTTTAAAAAGGACTAATAGAGGAAGAATTGTGACGGAAAAAGCTTATAAACATATGAAGAAAACTTATGGAGGTAATTATGAAGACTGATGATTTTGATTTTTATTTGCCGGAAAAATTAATTGCACAAACACCACTTGAAAAGCGTGATGCTTCAAGATTACTTGTTTTGGATAAAAAAACGGGAGATATTTCACATAAACATTTTGTTGATATTATTGATTATATGGAAAAGGGTGATACTTTAGTTCTTAATGATACTAAAGTTATGCCTGCTAGATTATGTGGAGTTAAAGAGGAAACTGGTGCTATTGTTGAGGTATTACTTTTAAAAGATGATGGTAATAATACTTGGGAATGTTTGACTAAACCGGCTAAAAGAATAAAAAAAGGAACGGTAGTTTCTTTTGGGGAAGGAAAATTAAATGCTATATGTACGGAAGTATTGGATGAAGGTATTAGAAAGTTTAGATTAGAGTATAAAGGTATTTTATATGAAATAATGGATGAACTTGGAGAAATGCCACTTCCACCTTATATTCATGAGAAGTTAAAAGATAAAAATAGGTATCAAACTGTTTATGCAAAAAATGTTGGTAGTGCGGCTGCGCCTACAGCTGGGTTGCATTTTACGAAAGAACTTTTAAATAGAATAAAGAAAAAAGGGGTAAATATTGCTTATGTTACTTTACATGTTGGTCTTGGAACTTTTAGACCAGTTAATGTGGAGGATGTTACTAAACATAAAATGCACAGTGAATATTATGTTATGAGTGAGGAAGTTGCTAATTTGCTTAATGAAACAAAAGCACGTGGGCATAAAATTATAAGTGTTGGTACAACATCAACAAGGACTTTAGAAACGATTGCTTCTAGATATGGCAAGTTTGTGGCTTGCTCAGGATGGACTGATATATTTATCTATCCTGGATATGAGTTTAAAGGTATTGATTATTTAATTACAAATTTTCATTTGCCTAAATCAACTCTTGTGATGCTTGTTAGTGCTTTAGCAGGAAAAGAAAATATTATGAAGGCATACAGTGAAGCGGTTAAAAATGAGTATAGATTTTTCTCGTTTGGTGATGCTATGTTAATAAAGTAAGGTGATGAATATGGTTATTGTAATAACAGGGCCAACGGCAGTTGGTAAAACTGATTTGAGTTTATTTTTAGCGCATAAGTTAAATGGTGAGATTATAAATGCTGATAGTACACAAATATATAAAGGAATGGATATAGCTACTAATAAGGTAAAAGATACTGAAGGAATAAAACATTATTTATTTGATGAGAAAAATTTGATTGAAAATTATACGGTTTTTGATTATCAAAAAGATGCTCGAAAAATTATTGATGATATTTTAGCTAGAGGTAAAACACCTATTTTAGTTGGAGGAACTGGTCTTTATATTAATGCAGCTTTATATGATTATAAATTTGAAGATAAGGCTGTTTTAGAGTATGAAGGTATTAGTAATGATGAACTTTATAAAATGCTTTTAGAAGTTGATCCAAATACTACTATTCATTTGAATAATAGAGTAAGGGTTATAAGTGCTTTGAATTATTTTAAAGCAAATGGTAAACCTTATAGTGAAAAGGCTAAAAATGATAAGTTACTTTATGATACAGTTTTTATTGGGCTTACAACTGAAAGAGATATACTTTATTATAAAATTAATAAACGTGTTGATAAAATGATTGATGAAGGACTTGTCTCAGAAGCTAGGGAACTTTATGATTTAAATATTAGAAGTAAAGCGGTGATGACACCTATTGGTATTAAAGAGTTATTTGAATATTTTGATGGTAATATTTCTTTAGATGAGGCGATAGAACTTATCAAAAGTAGAAGCCGAAAATATGCTAAAAGACAATATACTTGGTTTAATCATCAAATGGATTTGAATTGGTTTCATACTAATTATGAAAATTTTGAGGAAACGGAAAATGAGGTTTTAGATTATATAAACAATTTAAAGTGATTTTGCATTGCTTTTATAATGTGTTATAATATATTTCATTTAGGAGGTTGATGATGGATTTAATGGATATAATTCCTGATGTGTATGCACCGAGTGTGCATGATATAGATTATTTAAAACTTTATAAAAATGGTATAAGATATGGCGTTTTTGACGTTGATTGTACTATTTTGTCTTTTGATAATACGACTGTAAAGCCTGAGCTTGTTAATCTTTTTGAAGAAATTAAAAAAATTGGTATTACACCTGGTTTGTGTTCTAGTGGATCTTTAAAAAGAGTTAAACCAGTAGCGGAAGCTCTTGGGGTAAAATTTATTTCTGATGCTGGTAAACCGTTTAAAGGAAATTTTAAACTGATAAGAGATAATCTTTTTGGTGGTGAAAGTAGGCCTACTAATACGATGATGGTTGGCGATTCATTTTATTTAGATATGATTTTTGCTCAAAGACTTGGACTTTATAAAGTTATGGTTGATGCTGTTAAGGATGAAGAGGGTGATGCTATGAAGACGATGGCTAATGATTTTGTTCAAACTTCTGTTTATGCATTTTTACCTAAGGAAAAATTTAAAAAAGGCAGATATTATTAAGTACACTTTTGTGTGCTTTTAATGTAGGTGATCAAATGAAAATTATTATGCATATTGATGTAAATAATGCTTTTTTATCTTGGACAGCTGTTTTTCGTTTAAAACAAGGTGAAAAAGTTGATATTAGAAATACTTATGCAATTATTGGTGGGGATGAGAAGTCTAGACATGGTATTGTTTTGGCTAAATCAATGCCTGCTAAAAAAAGAGGTGTTGTAACAGCTGAAACTATTTATAGTGCTAAAAAGAAATGCCCTAATTTAGAAGTTTATCCACCAAATTATTCTTTTTATAAAAAAATGAGTGATAGTATGTTTAATTTGATAAGAACATATTCACCTGATATTGAGCAAATGAGTATTGATGAATGTTTTTTGGATTATACACCGGTTAAACATTTATATGGTGATGAAGTTAAGTTTGCTTATGATTTAAAAAAAAGAATAAAAGATGAACTTGGTTTTACTGTTAATGTGGGAATTGCAAATAATAAATTATGTGCAAAGATGGCTTCGGATTTTTCTAAGCCTTATAAGGTTCATACATTATATGCTAATGAAGTTTTTTCAAAGATGTGGCCATTAAATGTTGATGATTTGTTTGGTATTGGTAGGCAAACGGCTTTAAAATTACATAAGTTAAACATTAATACGATATATGAACTGGCACATACTGATAGAAATTTTTTATATAAGTATTTTAAAAATCAAGCGGTTGATATGATTGATCGAGCTTGGGGAAGAGGCTCAGATGTAGTTAAAAGTGAGGCAGATGCTCCTAAGGGAATTGGTAATGAAGTTACTTTGAAGAAAAATATTTTTGATAAAGATGAGTTAAAGCCTTATTTACTTGCTTTGGCAGAAAATGTTTCTTTAAGACTTAGAAAGGAAGAAAAATATGCTTATGTCGTAGTGGTTACGGTAAAGGATAGATTTTTTAAACGATTTAGTCATCAAAAAAAGTTGGTTAATGCGACACAACTTACAGAAGATGTTTACAAAGTATCTTGTGAAATTTTGAATGAGATGAATATTGATGATGGAATTAGATTGATTGGAATTAGATTAGATAAATTAACTGATAGCTCTATTCATCAAGTTTCTTTGTTTGAAGATTTAAAAGTTAGAGAAGGAAATAATGAATTGGAAAGAACTGTTGATAAGTTAAAAGAAAAATATGGTTTTAAAATTATTAAAAAAGCTGGTCAAATGGATAAAAGAATCTCTAAGAAATATTAAAGATTTTTTTATTTACTTTGTTTTAATTAATCGGTATAATGTTAGAAGAAAGTAGTGATAATATGAATAGTCAAATAATAGAGGAAGTAAGTAGGGAGTTAGGCATTAAAGTTAATCAAACAGAGAAGACTTTGAGTTTACTTAGCGAAGGAAATACTATTCCTTTTATTGCTAGATATCGTAAAGAGGTAACTGGTGGTCTTGATGAGGATACTATAAAAAAAATAAATGAAGTATATCTTTATCAGGTAAATTTATTAAATCGTAAAGAGGATGTTATTAGACTTATTGATGAAAAAGGTTTGCTTACAGATGAGTTAAGAAATCAAATAATGGAAGCTAATAAGTTAATTGATGTTGAAGATTTATATAGGCCTTATAAGGAAAAGAAAAAGACTAAAGCAACAGAAGCAATTAAAAATGGTTTGGAACCATTAGCTAAAACAATTATGTCTTTTGTTCAAAATGTTACGGTAGATCAGCTTGTTAAGAATTTTTTGAATGATAAAGTTAAGACAAAAGAAGAGACTATTGAGGGAGCTTCTTATATTATTGCCGAGTGGATTAGTGATAATGCGTCTTATAGAAAATGGATTAGAAGGTATACTTTTAATGAGGGTATTTTGACTACTCGACTTAAGAAAAATGCTTCTGATGAGAAGAAAATATATGAGATGTATTATGATTTTAAGGAAAAGGTAAAATATGCGAAGGCATATAGAATTATGGCTATTAATAGAGCGGAGAAGGAAAAAGTAATTAGTGTTAATTTAGAGATTGATGCTGATAAAATAATTGCTTATTTACAAGAAAAGCTTATTAAAAAGCAAGCTCCTTTTAATTATGTTATTGAAGGGGCTATTAAAGATAGCTATAAAAGATTAATTTCTCCTTCTATTGAAAGGGAAATTAGAAGTGAACTTACGGAAAAGGCTTGTGAAGATGCTATTCATAATTTTGGATTGAATTTAGAAAACTTACTTATGCAACCACCAATGAAGGAAAAAAATGTGTTAGGATTTGATCCTGGATATGTTAATGGTTGTAAATTGGCAGTTGTTGATAAAACTGGTAAGTTTTTAGATTCTTTAATTATAAAACCATTTTTAAATAATGTTAAAGAAGCTGATTTGGAAAAATATAAGTTGATAGTTTCTTCTTTAATTAAGAAATATAATATTGATATTATTTCTATTGGTAATGGAACGGCTTCAAGAGAAAGTGAAAAATTTTGTGCTGATATGATAAGAGAGTACAATTTAAATTGTAAGTATGTTATTGTTTCAGAAGCTGGGGCTTCTATTTATTCAACGGAAAAGGTGGCTTCTTTGGAATTTCCAGATTTATCTCCAAATGAAAGAAGTGCTGTTAGTATTGGTAGAAGATTACAAGATCCACTTTCTGAACTTGTTAAAATACCACCAACTGGTATGGGAGTTGGTTCTTACCAACACGATGTACCTAATAAGGATTTAACTGAATCTTTAGATTTTGTGGTTACAAAGGCGGTTAATAGTGTTGGGGTTAATATTAATACGGCTTCTAGTTCACTTTTAAAGTATGTTTCTGGTTTAAACAAAAGAGGTATTGATAAGATTATTGATTATAGAGATAACAATGGTGTTTTTAAATCAAGAGATGAGGTAAAAAAATCTAAAGTATTAAGTGATAAGTCTTTTGAGCAGGCAATTGGTTTTTTACGAATTTTAGATGGTGATAATGTGCTTGATACAACAGATATACATCCTGAGAGCTATCAGCTTACTTTGGATTTGTTAAAGGCGGTTAATATGGATTTGTCTAAAATTGGTTCGCAAGAACTTATAGATGTACTTAATAATATTAATGTAAATGAGTATGCTTTGAAGTTAAAAACAGATAAATATACTTTGGAGGATATCATTAAATCGCTTAAAAAACCTGGAAGGGATCCACGTGATGAGATGCCGCAACCTATTTTAAAGAGTGATGTTTTGGATATTAAGGATTTAAAAATAGGAATGAAACTTCAAGGAACGGTTCGTAATGTTGTACCTTTTGGAATTTTTATTGATATTGGTCTTCATGATGATGGTATGGCACATATTTCTAAACTTACTACTAGGTTTATTAAACATCCTAATGAGGTCGCATCAGTTGGAGATATTGTTGATTGTTATGTTGATGATGTTGATTTAAATAAAGGACGAGTTTCTCTTTCTTTAATAAAGCCGGATGGTGCAAAGTGAAAAAATTATTAATTTTGTTTATTGTAGTTTGTTTAACAGGCTGTGTTAAGAATGATGATTTTTCTAAGACTTGTAAAATTTCTACAAAAACGCAAAATATTACTGATGAGGTTGTTAACTATATTACTTATGATGCTGATGATAATGTTAAAAAGGTTGTTGCTGTTAGAACAATAACGGCTTTAAATTATTCTGGTGAGACAACTTTAAAAGATATAAAAGAAAGTGCTATTTCTTTTAATAAAAAGTATGCGGGAGATAAAAATATTAAAATAACAGTTTCTAAAGATAGTAAAGATGTTTATGAAATTAAGTATTATTTGAATGTTTTAAAATTGAAAGATAGTACTTTGGACGAGTTTAAATTGAAGAAGAATTCTATTAAGCTTTTTAAGAAAATGCGTGATGAAAATATAAATTGTGAATAAAATTAGGTAGGAGTTGAATTATGTTAGAAATTATTAAAGCTATTTTCTTTGGTATTGTTGAAGGAGTTACTGAGTGGCTTCCTATTAGTAGTACTGGTCATTTAATATTATTGAATGAATTTATTAAATTAGATGTTTCTAAAGCATTTTATGATGTTTTTCAGGTTGTTATTCAACTTGGAGCTATTATGGCGGTTGTCATTTTATATTGGAAAGATATTTTTCCTTTTAAGAAGAAAAATAATAGTTTAAAGATAGATAAAAATATTTTGTCTCTTTGGGGTAAGATAATTGTGGCTTGTGTTCCTGCGGCTATAGTGGGAATATTGTTTGATGATGTTTTTGATAAGCTATTTTATAATTATGTTTGTGTGGCTATTGCTCTTGTTGTTTTTGGTATTGCTTTTATTATTATTGAAAACAAAAATAAGGGTGTTAAGCCTAAAATTACTTCTTTAAAAGAGCTTTCATATAATACGGTTTTGTTAATTGGAATATTTCAATTACTTGCAGCTATTTTTCCTGGAACTTCTAGATCAGGAGCTACTATAGTTGGGGCTCTTTTACTTGGAGTATCTAGAACGGTAGCGGCTGAGTTTACTTTCTTTTTGGCTATTCCAGTAATGTTTGGAGCTAGTTTGCTTAAAATTGTTAAGTATGGTTTTGCCTTTAAATCAATGGAGCTTGTTATATTACTTGTAGGTATGATTGTAGCTTTTATAACAAGTTTATTTATTATTAAATTTTTGATGAGTTATATTAAAAAACATGATTTTAAAGTTTTCGGTTGGTATAGGATAATACTTGGAATTGTTATTCTTTTATATGCTTTAATGCAAGTTTTAGCATGATTTGACAAATGAAAGGTTATTTTATATAATTGGTTCAAGGCGATGCAAAAAAGTAGTAATAAGGGTTTTCATTTATAGTGAGTCTAGTTGTGGTGGAATCTAGATAATGTTTCCTTATGAACGTGTTTTTGATGTTAAGCTGTTTGTATAATCTGCATTAAAGATTTAAAGTAGCATAGACGTTTCTATGAAATAAGGTGGTACCGCGGTTATATTCGTCCTTATTTTATAGGAATTTTTTAATTTTATGGGAGGTATTTATGTATAGTAAATTAGAAAAAATTATTAATGAAGCTTTTGGTAGTTTAAATTATGATTACAAGTCAAAAGTTATTAAGTCAAATATTGATGGTGTTGATTTTCAGTGTGATGATGCTTTTAAGTTGGCAAAGATTTATCATAAAGCTCCATTTATAATTGCTGAAGAAGTAGTGAAAAAAGTAAAGGAAGGTACTAACTTTGGTGAATACTTTAGTGATTTAAGTGTTTCTAAGCCTGGCTTTATTAATATTTGTGTTAATGATAAATTTATAAATGAATCTTTGAGAGAAATTATTTCTAATGATAGTTTTGGAGTAGAAAAAGAAAATAAAACGATTGTTGTTGATTATGGTGGACCTAATGTCGCTAAACCACTTCATGTTGGTCATTTGCGTTCAGCTATTATAGGACAAGCTATTAATAATATTTTGTCTTTTAAAGGAAATAAAGTAATAGGGGATGTTCATTTGGGAGATATTGGTACTCAAATGGGACAGGTTATTTATGGTATTTTAAATGATTTTCCTAATGAGAAGGTAGAAAATATTGATTTTGATTTAAACTATTTAAATGTTACTTATCCTAAAATAAGTGCTTTATGTAAAGAAGATGATGAGGTTAGGAAAAAATGCGCGCTTATTACTAAAAAACTTCAAGAAGGTGATGCTGATTATAGAATTTTATGGGATAAAATTAAGAAAGTATCTGTAGGTGATATCAAACGAATATATGATTATTTGTCAGTTCACTTTGATTATTGGTATGGTGAAAGTGATTCTTATAAATATTTTGATAAAATGATAAATTATTTAAATGATCAAAATATTTTAAGAATAGATGATGGCGCTAAGGTTATTGATGTTAAAGAAGATGATGATAAAATTGATATTCCACCTTGTTTAATTCAAAAATCAGATGGAGCTTATTTATATGCAACTTCTGATTTGGGTACTATTTGGCAACGTAAGTGTGATTTTGATCCTGATAATATTATTTATATCGTTGATAGTCGTCAAAGTATGCATTTTACACAAGTTTTTAGGGTGGCTAAAAAGGCACACATTTATGATGGTAAGTTAGAGTTTCATGGATTTGGAACAGTTAATGGAGAAGATAATAAACCATTTAAAACAAGAGATGGTGGTGCTTTAAAACTTGAAGATTTAATTCACGAGGTTAGAAATGAATTTGTAAATTTAAGAGAAGAAAATAAAATGATGGCTAGTGATGATTTGGATAAGATAGTAAATTCTATTTTAAAATTTGCTGATTTACAAAATGATTTAACGAGAAATTATATTTTTGATATTAAAAAATTTAGTGAGGTTAATGGTAAAACTGGCCCTTATATTTTATATACTTATTTAAGAATTAATAAATTGATTGATAATAATAGCAGTAGTTTATCTGATAAAATATATAGTGAAACAGATAGAAGTTTGCGTTTAAAACTATTAGATGTTACAAATGTTATAGAAACGGCTTCTAAAGAAAGAAGACCTCATTATATTGCTACATATTTATATGAACTTGCAGTATGTGCAAATAATTTTTATCAAAATAATTATATGTCAAATTTATCTGGTCAAATTAAAGCTGATTATAATACTATTTTATCTTTTAATAATAAGGTACTTAAAACTTTATTAAAACTACTTGGTATATATATTCCTAAGGCAATGTAATAAAATGTAAATTATTTTGTTTTGGGTTGAACTGTTTTTTCCTTTATGCTATGATTGGAGTATAGTAGAGGAGGATAAGTATGGAAAGTAAACATAAGAATGCTTTAATTGGAGCATTACTTGCAGTAGTATTAGTTATGGGAGTAGGTTATGCAGCTTTTGCACAACAATTAACTATTAATGGTACTTCAACTATTACATCTAAATGGGATGTTCATATGGAAACTGGTACAACTACACCAGCAACAACTATGGGAACTACTCCAACGGGTACATTAACTATTGCTGAGGGTGGTTTGTCTGCTTCATTTACAGCTAGTTTAACGTCTCCAGGAGATACTGTTACATTTACAGTTCCAATTGTTAATAAGGGAACTTTAAATGCTAAGCTAAGCACAATTAGTTTATCTGGTGCTAATATGACTATTGATCAAACTAAGTTAACTGCTGTATCAGCTGATGGCAACATTAAGTATACTGTAACTAGTCCTGGAACTGCGGTTTTAACTAAAGGTACTGGTAAAGCAAATGTTGTTGTTAAAGCTGAATTTGTTAACAAAGCTGAAGGCAATACAAATGCTTATAATTCAACAGCACCACTTACAGTGACTATGAATTATGTTCAAGCTTAAAACTCATTAATTTGAGTTTTTCTTTTTTTTAATATTGAAAAGGAAAAAAATATATGTTATATTTTATATAAGGTAGGTGACTACTTAATATTATAGGAGGAAGAGTATGGAGAATAAAAACAAAAATGTATTAATAGGAGCTTTACTTGCAGTTGTATTTGTTATGGCTGTTGGTTATGCAGCATTTGCACAACAATTAACTATTAATGGTACATCAACTATTACATCTAATTGGGATGTTCATATGACAGATGGTACTACGATTCCTGTTGCTGGTGTAACAGGCGCTACTGCACCTACTGGTACATTGAATGTTGCTGCTGGTGGTTTAAAAGCTGATTTTACTGCTAGTTTAGTTTCTCCAGGGGATACTGTTACATTTACAGTTCCAATTGTTAATAAAGGAACTATTGATGCTGTTTTAAGTACTATTACTTTATCTAGTTCAACAGCTGGTATGGTTATTGATCAAGATGGTTTAACAGCTACTACTAAAGATGGTAACATTAAGTATACTGTAACTAGTCCTGGTAAAGAAACTTTGACTAATACTACTGGTACAGCAAATGTTGTTGTTAAAGCTGAATATGTAAGTAATGCTAATCAAGGAAATGCACAAAATGTTGCAGCACAACTTACAGTAGCTATGAACTATGTTCAAAAATAAAACTCAATAATTTGAGTTTTTTTTTAGCTAATATTGAAATAAAAATTAAAGTGTGATATAGTTATTTTAGAGTAGAGAAGCTACTTGAATATGTAAGGAAAGGAAGATAAAATGGAAGCTAAGCATAAAAACACTTTGATAGGAGCTTTACTTGCAGTTGTATTTGTTATGGCTGTTGGTTATGCAGCATTTGCACAACAATTAACTATTAATGGTACATCAACTATTACATCTAATTGGGATGTTCATATGACAGATGGTACTACGATTCCTGTTGCTGGTGTAACAGGCGCTACTGCACCTACTGGTACATTGAATGTTGCTGCTGGTGGTTTAAAAGCTGATTTTACTGCTAGTTTAGTTTCTCCAGGGGATACTGTTACATTTACAGTTCCAATTGTTAATAAAGGAACTATTGATGCTGTTTTAAGTACTATTACTTTATCTAGTTCAACAGCTGGTATGGTTATTGATCAAGATGGTTTAACAGCTACTACTAAAGATGGTAACATTAAGTATACTGTAACTAGTCCTGGTAAAGAAACTTTGACTAATACTACTGGTACAGCAAATGTTGTTGTTAAAGCTGAATATGTAAGTAATGCTAATCAAGGAAATGCACAAAATGTTGCAGCACAACTTACAGTAGCTATGAACTATGTTCAAAAATAAAACTCAATAATTTGAGTTTTTTTTTAGCTAATATTGAAATAAAAATTGAAGTGTGATATAGTTATTTTAGAGTAGGGAAGCTACTTGAATATTGTGGGAAAGGAAGATAAAATGGAAGCTAAGCATAAAAATGCATTGATAGGAGCTTTACTTGCAGTTGTGTTGGTTATGGCCGTTGGTTATGCAGCATTTGCACAACAATTAACTATTAATGGTACATCAACTATTACATCTAAATGGGATGTCCATATGACACAAACTGGTGCTAGTAATACGCCTAGTACAGTTATGGGTACTAATCCTGTTTCTACTTTAAGTGTTGCTACTGGTGGGTTATCTGCTTCATTTACAGCTGAGTTTACTTCACCTGGTGATAAAGTTACATTTGTAGTTCCAATTGAAAACAAAGGTACTATCGATGCTAAATTACAAGGTATTACTTTATCTAGTTCAACAGCTGATATGGTTATTGATCAAACTAAGTTAACAGCTACTACTAAAGATGGTAACATTAAGTATACTGTAACTAGTCCAAAAACTACTACTTTAGCTAAATCTACAGGTACTGATAAAGTTACTGTTGTTGCTGAATATGTAAACAGTGCTAATCAAAGTAGTGCTCAAAATACAGCTGTACAACTTACAGTTACTATGAACTATGTTCAAGCTTAATGACTCATTAAAATGAGTCTTTTTGTTTGAAAAATTAAAAAATTTATTGTAAATGTGATTTGCTTATGTTATAATTTGTTATAGTAGCAGTGGTAAGAATGACACACGAAGGGGTATAAGTATGAAAAATAATTTAGTAATTTATTCTTTGCTAATTGTTTATTTTTTTCTTAATGTTTTTGTTACAACGTCATTAAATTTAAATTATTATAATGAAATAATTAATCCTTTTATGTGGATTATAATATGTGGTGTAGCAGTTTTCTTAAGCAAGGATTCAGCAATTAGGGTTAAAGGAAAACAGGATAAAACGCAAAGTTTATTAATATCTTTGATTGTTTATATAATTGTTTATTTTTTACTCGGGTTAATATTTGGATTTCAAAAAACACCTTATTCAAAGGAAGCTTTAAATGTTATTAAAAACGTTTGGTCTTTCGGCGGAATAATTTTTTTCCAAGAGTTTATAAGGGAAGCTTTGATAAAAAATAATAAGAAAAAAATTTATAATTTTGTTTTGATGACTATAGTATTTGCTCTTATTAATATTAATTATGCCAATATTGGTAATCATTTCCAAGATCTTAAGGAAATATTTATTTATTCATCTACGACAATCATACCAACAATATTAGAAAGTGCTTTAGCAACTTATTTGGTTTATATTGGTGGTGCTAAAGAGGCAATTATTTATAGATTATTTATGACGTTACCACCATTTCTTGTGTCAATTATACCAAGTTTTGATTGGTTTGCTTCAGCTGTTGTGGGTGTTACAGTACCTCTTGCAATATATGTTTATATGAATTATGTTCATGTTAATAAATCAGAAAGATTATCTAGGAGAGAAAGAAAAACGTATAATCCGGTTGTTTATGTTCCAGCTTTTGCTTTTATTGCATTACTGGCGGGATTTGTTATGGGACTATTTAAATATCAACCTATTGCAGTTTTATCTGGAAGTATGTCACCAACATTTAACAGAGGGGATGCTGTTGTAGTTAATAAACTTACAACAAGAGAAAAAGATGAATTAAAAAAAGGCGATATTATTCAATTTGTTAGTGGAACTAAGTATGTTGTTCATAGAATAGTTTCTATTACTAATGATAATTATGGAAATAAGCAGTTTGTTACTAAAGGTGATCATAATAATGCGATTGATGTTTCTAAAGTTGCACTTGAAGATGTTAAAGGAAAGGTATCATTTGTTATACCACTTATTGGTTATCCATCAGTGTGGTTAAGTGGTGTAGTATCATAAAAAGGGGAGAAGAGTTATGAAAAAAGATGAAAATAAAATTATTTTAAAACAGTGGATTCGTGTGGTTTTATTAATCTTTGTTATTGGAATGATGGTTGGGTCTATTGTTTTTATTGTTAAAAGTTTAAATCCTGAGCAAGCTGCAAGGGAGGAGTTATATTCTTATAATTATAATTCCAATTTGAATTATAAAGTATATTTAAAGAACAATAGTTTCTTTAATACACCTTATGTTGGAATGAATAAGCAATATATATCTTCGCTTATTGATCACATTGATGTAGATGCTAAATACAATTTACAGGCTAGTAAAGTACTTGATTATACTTATACATATGAAATTGTAGCAACAGTTAAGGGATTATATCAAAACACAGATGGCAAAGATGTTGAAGTATGGTCTAAGGCTTATCCTATTTCTAATCCGGTAACGCAAACTGGAACAGGAAGTACAATTAGTATTGGTAAAACTGTTAGTTTGGATTATAATCATTATAATGAAATTATGACTAGTTTTCGTAATCAATTTGGTTTATCAGTTGATGCTAGGGTAGATTTAACTATGAAGGTTAATATTGTAGCTGGTGAAAAAGATTCTGAAGAAAAAGGATTACAAACTAATGATAGGATGGCTTTAGAAATTCCATTATTACAACAAACTATTAATATTAAGCCTAGTTATGTAAATAGTGGTAGTGATACTATTTATAAAGATATTAAAGAAAATAAGGTAATTAATATTCCAACATTAGTAGTTAGTATTGTAGTGTTATTAATTTCACTTTATGTGTTTAAAATTTTAGTTAAATCATTACTTGCCGTTACAAGAAAGAGTGAATATGTACTTGCTCTTAATAAAATATTAAAAGAATATGCAGATATAATTGCAGAAACTCATAATATGCCTGATTTAGATAATTATGATGTTATTAATATTAAAAACTTTAATGATTTAGTTGATGTTGAAGAAGAGTTACATTCACCAATTTTATGTTTTGAAGTTAAAGAAGATGTTGAATGTGTATTCGTTATTGTTAACAATCAAACGGCATATAAATTTACTTTAAGAGAAAGTGATTTTGATCATTTTAATTAACTTTTTACTAAATAATGTTATGAATTATAAATTTAAAAGGAAACAATTTGTTTCCTTTTTTGTTTAAAATGTTTCATTTAATAATATATGTCTTCCAATTTGATTTTCAAGATTGATATTTTGGCTATGTAAAATAGTTGTGTATGGGCCATAAATTATTTTAAATTTTTTTCCTTGTTTGTTTTTTAAATAATCTCCATTTTCATTAAATGCTTTTAAAATCATTAAATCTGGTTTGCCATATACTATTTTTTCGGTTGGATAACTGTATTTTTCTAAGGTAAAGTCGGTTACTTCTGGTGATATTGTAGATATTTTAACGCCTAATGAATGTAAAAAATTGACTGTTTCACTGTTGGCAATATTTAATGGATAATCTGCAATCACATTATTTTTATTGGCGTATTTATAAACACTTCCAAGGTCACTTACTAGTAAATTTTCATTTTGGTAATCAGGGTAGTTATTCATTATTCTTGGTAGTTTGTAGTATACGTTGTCATTTTTATATTTCGTGTATAAGTTATAATTTTCAGTGTATATTCGGCCTTTATTTAGGTAGTGATTTAATTGATTTTCATTTCTGATTAAATAGCTTGTTTTTGCGGTATTTTGATTGATAATTTTCTTTTTATATGTAAAAGTTATTTTATTTGATGAAGATGTTTTTTTCAATATTAGTTTTTCTATTAAGGCTCTTTTTATATTATTTATTTCACTCATAGGTATAAAAACATCTTCTTTCCTTATTTCACATTGAGTTAAGTAAAAAGGGGTATTACCTAATTTGCTTAGTTTTTCTAAAATTTCTTCTTTTGTTGTTTTTTTATTGATGGCTTTATTCAAAATGTTACCATATTCACTTATATGATTTGTGCCATCGGTTATTTCTATTTTTAATTTTTCGTTTATATGAGCATATATTTTAAATGATACTGGCATTTTTTTAGATTTTGTTTTTTTAATTTCTTCATTTAATTTTTTGTCAATTGTTTTGTTTACATTATCTATTTTATTCAAGTTTATTTTATTATCAACATATACTATATCGTCTTTTGTTCTTTTATTTATTAATAAGCCTTTTTTGTTATAAAGTTTATTTACAATCATGCCTTTATTTGATGAAGTAAATCTGATTCCATCTTCTTGGTGTAGGGTGTCAGATAGTTTTATTTTAATTTTTTTATTATCAAGTGAAATTACTTTTCCTAGTGGGTAGCCTAAATGATTTGGTGTTTTAGAATTGTAGATATTATTTTCAAATAGGTAACCACTTGTAAAGTCTCGATTAAATAATTTGTATAGATTTATTTTTTCTTCTTCTAGCAATTTTGGATTATTGCCTTTGTAGTATTCATCAATTAAGCGTCGATAAACATGGGTGATGTATCCTACGTATTCAGGGCTTTTCATTCTTCCTTCAATTTTTAAACTGTCGACATTTAAATCCAATATTTCTTTTATATGATTTGCAGTACATAATTCTTTAGTACTTAATGGATATTTGTTTTGATTGATTATTTTGTTTTTTTTAAGAATGTCATAAGGTAATCTACATGATCCAACGCACTTGCCACGGTTACCACTTCTACCACCATTTAAACTACTAAAAAGACATTGACCACTATAACAAACACATAGTGCACCATGAATGAATATTTCTTTTTCAATGGGTGTTTTTAGTTTTTTTATTTCATTATAAGTCATTTCTCTAGCTAATACAGCTCTTTCAACGCCCATTTTTTTTAATAATTGTAAACATTCATCATTATTTGCATTTATTTGAGTAGAAGCATGAATTGGCAGATTGGGTATTAGTTTTTTTACGATGTTTATCATTCCTAGATCTTGCATAATTACAGCATCAACATTTATTTCATATAGAAATTTCATATATTCTAAAAATTGATTTATTTCATTTTCAAATATTATGGTATTAGCAGTGATGTATAGTTTTACATTATATAGATGACAGTATTTTACAGCTTCTATTAGTTGTTTGTTTGAAAAGTTTGGGGAGAATGCTCTTGCTCCAAACATTTTCCCTCCAATATATACAGCATCTGCACCATTATTAATAGCTGCTATAAGGGTATTCATGTCACCCGCAGGCGCTAAAAGTTCTGTTTTTTTCATTCAAATCACCTCAATAATTAATATTATTATATCATGAGTTTGGTTGACTTTATAAAGTAATTAAATTATAATTTAATTAAAGTAGGTGGTTATGTGAAAGATAAAAGGGCTTTTACACTTGTTGAATTGATTGCGGTTGTGTCTATACTTGGACTTCTTGCTTTGATTGTTTATCCGTCTATTGCATCGGTTATTAAAAATGCTAAAGAAGGAGCTTATAAAGATCAGGTTATTGTTATTGAAAAGGCAGCTAAATCGTGGAGTGTTGATAATGCTGATAAGATTAAAGATGATGGGGAAGTTTATAACCTTGAAGTTAATGATTTACTAAATGGTGGTTATATTTCAAATGATACTATTAAAGATCCTAGAAATTCTTCAAAAACATTAAGTGGGCATGTTGAAATTAAATATGATAGTAATTATAAACAATTTATTTATAAATATGTTGATAATTGATTGGTAAGTTTTGAGTGTAAATGATAGATGTTTATTTGAAAATTAGTTAAAAGTTATATAAATGAAGTTTGATATATAAAATAAAATATAGTATAATGAGTTAGGTGAATAAAAATGAAGAGATTTGTAAAAACACATAAAAAACAATGTATTTGGGGTGTAAGTATATTTTTACTTGTACTTTTTGTTATATTAGTTTGGTTACTTATTGTTCCAGCTTTTAAGAATAATAAGTATGGCGATCGTTTAAAAGATATTGATAAACATAAGATTGCGACAAGTACTATTGATAAGATTAAAGGTGATTTATCCGATAATGAAAGTGTTACTAAGGTTTCTTATCATAATGAAGGTCGTATTTTGAATTTTACGATAATGGTTAATTCAATGAGTAAAGATGATGCTAAAAAATTAGGGGAAGTTATATTATCTAATTTGGATAAAAGTGATGTTAATTATTATGATATTCAGATTTTGATTGATAGTAAAGAAAAAAGCAATGATTTTCCTATGATTGGTTATAAGAGTAAAAGTACTACTTCTTTTAACTTTGGAAATGGGGTAGGAAAAAGTGAATAAAAAAAGTAAAATAATAATTTTATTGGTTGTTTTAACTATATGTATTTTTGGCATTGTTTATTTTTTTACGGTTGAAGATAAGAAAACTTCACTAACAATTTCCCAAAAAAAATGGATTGAAAATAATAAGAATAAAGTAATTGATTTTAAAGTTTTAGATGGTGTTTCTGTTGTTAGTAATGATGGTAGAGGTTTGGTTTTTGATTTTTTAGGATCTTTACAAAATGATACTGGGTTAGAGTTTAATAAATTATCTGTTGATAATACTAATTATGCTTTAGTAAAAAAAGAAAAAGTTGATTCTAATGATTTAATTTTGTATCAAGATAATTATGTTTTAGTTACAAACAACAAAAAATCTTATAATGATATTGATGAAGTTAAGAATTTAACTGTTGGTGTTCAAAAAAATGACATTACAAAGATTAGTAATTATTTGACTGGTTCTAATAATTTGGCTTATAAAAGTTATGACAAGGTTTCCGATTTATTTTCAGCTTTAAAAAATAAAGATGTTGATGCTATTGCTGTTTCAAAACTTGAGTATATGGATGATATTATTAAAAATAAAATGCATGTTGCTTATAATATTTTTGAATATAAGGTTAATTATGTTATTAAATTAGGTGATGATGAAAAATTAAATAAAATAATAACAAAATATTTTAAAAATTGGCAGAAAACAAAATATAAAAAATCTTTTAATAAATATTTTGCTGATAATTATTTTACTTATAAAAAAATATCAGAAAAATCACAAGCAGAATTTAGAAGTAAAAGGTATACATATGGTTTTGTGATTAATAGTCCATTTGAAGCTAAAGTGAATGATAGATTAAAAGGATTTAATTATGAGATTTTAAATAATTTTGCTAAAACAGCAGGTATTGAAATTGATTATAAACAATATTCTTCTTTAGATATGCTTTTAAAAGATTTTGATGAGAATAAGTTAGATATTGTATTTGATAATTTTGATAAAAATAAATTTTCAATGGATACATATAAAACTAGTTCTATTTATGATAGTAAAGTTGCTATTATTACTGATAAACAAGATATTCAAGTTAATAATGTTACATCTTTAATTGGAAAGCAGGTTCAAGCTGTTAAGGGCACTAAAATAGCTAATTATTTGAAAGCCAATGGCGTTTTAGTTAAAGAACATAAAAATTTAAATGAATTAATTTCTAATTTAAAAAGTAATGATATAGCGGCTATAGATGAGGCTAGTTATGATTATTTTGTTAGATTTGATTTAAAGCAATTTGTTAATATTCATACAATTGATATTAATGATAATTATGGATTTATGATTAGAGATGTTAGAGATAATAAGAAGTTAAATGAGTTTTTTGATTTTTATTTATCTTTCGTGGATTCATATGGTATTGCTAACTCAAGTTATAAAAGTTTAATTTCTTCTAATAATACTAGTAAGAAGTTACAAGTAATATTATCTTCAATTGTTATTGTTTTGCTTGCTATTGCGGCAGTTATTACTAGATTTATTTTAGGTAAGAAAAAAAGAATTAATAGTAAACTTTCTAAAACTGATAAATTGAGATATATTGATGCATTAACTTCTTTGAAAAATAGAAATTATTTAAATGATAATATTGCTTTATGGGATAGTAGTGAAGTGTATCCACAGGCTGTGGTGATTATTGATTTAAATAATATTGCTTATATTAACGATAATTTTGGTCATACTGAGGGTGATAAAGTTATAGTAGAAGCTGCTAGTGTACTTATAAGTAATCAATTAAGTGATAGTGAAATTTTAAGAACTAATGGTAATGAATTTTTGATTTACATAGCTAAGCATGATGAAAAAGCTATTGTTACTTATATTAGAAGATTAAAGAAGGAGTTTAAAGAATTATCTCATGGCTTTGGAGCGGCAATTGGTTATAGTATGATTTTTGATGAAATAAAAACAATTGATGATGCAATTAATGAAGCTACTACTGATATGCGTTTAAATAAAGAAGAGGTTAATAATTAAATATGATTAAAGGTTATTTAAAAAGAATTTTAAATTTAATTACAAGACCAGAAATGAAAATATTGCCTGGTCAACTTGCTTATTTTATTATTCTTTCTATGTTTCCTCTTCTAACCTTATTTGGTTATATAGGTTCTAAAACTTTGTTTTTTTTGGAACCTTTAATTAATATTTTGGGTAGGATATTACCATCTAATGTTATGCAAATAATACTTCCTTTTATTGAAAAAAGTCATATAACAGGTAATGTAGCTTTTTTTATGATTATTGGTTTTATTTTGGTTTCTAATGGAACTTATTCAATAATTATAACGGCAAATGAATTATATGGAATTCATAATAGTGATTATATTAAAGATAGAATAAAAGCTTTCTTTATGATTATTCTTTTGATGATTTTGTTTACATTTGCTTTTGTTGTTTTGGCTTATGGAAATATTATTGTTAAGGGAATACTTGATTTAAAATTGTTTTCAACAGTAAGTAAAAATATGTATGCGTTGTTTGTTCTTTTCAAATGGCCAGTTGCTTTTATTTTTGTTTTTTGGTTATTTAACTTTTTGTATACAATTGCACCTGATGAACGTATTCCAAGTAGGCTTATGAATAAAGGATCTTTGTTTACAACAATTGGTTTTGTATTGTTTACATTTATTTATTCTTTTTATGTTTCACATTTAGCCAATTATAGTTTATTTTATGGAAGTATTTCTGGTATTATTGTGATGATGATTTGGGTATATATGCTTTCTTATATATTTGTTATGGGGATTGCTATTAATGTAGATGAGTATAATATATTTAAAAAAGAGAATAAAAATTTGAAAAAAGATAATAATAAGTAATGGACATATATTAATTGCTGGTATATGTTTGTTTTTCAGACTACTAGTACTTAGGAAATTTATTTATAAATTTTAAGAGTATTAAGGCAAGGCACATAAACATTATAGTTTGTGTGTTTTTTTCTACAAATTATTTACATATGGTGGTATATCGAAGAAAAGTAGCTTTTTTTATTTTATAAAAAGTGCTATAATGTATAAGTAATTGAGGTGGAATATGAATGCTTTTAGTCAAAAATTAGTTGAAATTTTATATAAAACTAAAGAAAATATTATTAATTTTTTCAAAAATAATGTTTTATTTACAACTTTTATTATAATTTCTTTACTTAATGGTTGTATTATTCGTTTTTTGACAGTTAAAAATTTTACGGCTTTTAGTCCGATACTTGCTGATTTAACATTTATTATATTTGTTGGATCTTTTGCTTATCTTTTTAAGCCAAAGAATCGTTTTAAATATTTTATGACGTGGTCTGTTATTTTAACTTTAGTTTGTTTGATAAATTCTATTTATTATACAAATTATGTTTCTTTTACTTCTTTTTCTCTTTTAGCTACCAGTTTACAAATTGCTGGTGTTAGTGATGCTTTAGAGACAATAATGGAAACAAAGGATTTTTGTTATTTATGGGCTCCTCTTACTTTGATTTTTGTTCATAGAAAACTTTTAAAACAGAATTATTATAGTAAGTTAAGGTCTAAAGATAAGTTTAAAGTTAGTTTTTTAAAAGCTTTGTTGGCATCTGTTATTGTTTTAGGCTTTTTTGTTTCTACACTTACAGGTACTGATATTTCAAGGCTTTATAAACAATGGAATAGAGAATATGTGGTTATGAAGTTTGGTATTTATACATATCAAGCTAATGATTTAATTGCTAGTTTAAAGCCACAAATTAGTCCGCTTTTTGGTTATGATAAAGCGGCTAAAGAATATAGAGAATATTATGCTGATAATAAATCTAATGATGATAAAAATGAGTATAGTGATATTTTAAAAGGCAAAAATGTTATAGTTATTCATGCTGAGAGTATGCAAAATTATTTGTTAAATACGGAGATTAATGGTAAGACAATTGCTCCTAATTTAAAGAGATTGGCTTCAGAAGGTATGTATTTTTCTAATTTTTATGCTCAGGAAAGTGTTGGAACTAGTAGTGATACGGAATTTACTTTTAGTACTTCGCTTTTGCCAGCAAGTAGTGGTACGGTTTTTGTAAGTTATTGGGATAGAGAATATCCTTCTATTCAAAAATTTTTGAAAAAGGAAGATTATTATGTATTTAGTATGCATGCTAATAAAGGAAATTTTTGGAATAGGGCAGTGATGCATGAAAAATTAGGTTATGATAAATTTTATAATTATACTACTGATTATAAAATGGATGATATTGTTGGAATGGGTCTTTCTGATAAATCTTTCTTTAAACAATCAACTGAAAAAATAAAGAAGATTGCTTCAAAACATCAAAAATATTATGGACTTCTTATTATGCTTTCTAATCATACACCATTTGATGGTGTTGGTGATAATACTGATTTAGATTTAACATATCATTATACTAAGACTAATGAGGATGGTAGTAAGGAAGAGGTTACTAATAATTATTTGAAGGGTAAAACTTTAGGAAAGTATTTTACAACGGCACATTATGCTGATCAAGCTATTGGTGAATTTGTAGATGAGATGGATAAGGAAGGCCTTTGGGATAATACTGTGCTTGTTATTTATGGTGATCATGATGCTAAAATTAAGCGTGG
The DNA here is from genome assembly GCA_934183155.1 of uncultured Bacilli bacterium. Lineage (GTDB taxonomy): Bacteria > Bacillota_I > Bacilli_A > RF39 > UBA660 > Coprosoma. Next base: position 41,647 of record CAKPSB010000008.1, read on the forward strand.
TGAATATGATTATTATTATAATTATAATCCTGAGACTGATTCTAAACTTTCTAGTGACGATTCTAAGTATAAAGAATTTACTAAATATGATTATGAGCTTAATCGTAAAGTTCCATTTATTATATGGACGAAGGATGAGACTTTAAAGAAGAAAATTAATAAAGAAATTACAACAGTTACTGGTATGTATGATGTGTTACCTACTTTAGGAAATATGTTAGGTATTAAGGATAAATATGCTTTAGGACAAGATGTATTTTCTACTGATAATCATTATGTGGTTTTTCCTAATGGTAATTGGGTTACGGATAAGATGTATTATGATAATCAAAATAATCAAGCAATTGTGTTTGATGAAAATGCTGTTATTAGTTCTGATTATATTAGTAAGTATTCTAAACTTGCTGAAAAGAAAATTGCTGTTTCTAATGATATAATTGTTCATGATTTAGTTAAAAAGACAGAAGAGTCTGATAAAGTAATAAAGGGAGGGCAAAAATGAAAAAGAAAAAGCGTAAGTTAAATGTTAAGAGAGTATTAATTGTTTTAATTTTAATTGCTTTGATTGTTGTTGGTGGATTTTTAACTATTAATAAATATTTTAAAGGATCTAAAACAAAAGAAGTTAAACACGTTGATAAAATTGAAGCTTATGGATATACTTTAAGAGATGATGCCACTTCTTATTATAAAAGTTTATTTAAAAAATTAGATAAAGTTTTAAAATCTAAAAATGTTGATGAAGAAGAGTATTCGGAATTGGTTTCAAAAATGTTTGTCGCAGATTTCTTTAATTTGGATAATAAAACGAGTAAAAATGATGTTGGTGGAAAAGAATTTGTTTATTCTGATTATGTTACTGATTTTGAAAAATTTGCGATGAGTGGTATGTATAAATCTGTTGAAAGTAATGTATATGGTAATCGTAAACAAGAACTTCCTGTTGTTAAAGAAGTAACTGTAACAAAAGGTGATAGTATTTCTTATAATTATGGTGATAAAACAGATGATAAAGCTTATGTTTATAATTTTGAAATTGAGTATGCGGATGATTTAGGTTATCAAACAAAAGGAAGCTTAATTTTAATTCATAATGGTAAGAAATTGGAAATTGCTTCTATGAGTAAAAAGAGTGCTTAAAATAAGTGCTTTTTTTGTTTTTAATGAATATATTAGTGTAGGTGATAGTTTATGGCTACTAAGGAAAAATTTAAAGAGTTTGTAAAAAATAATCCGATACTTTTAAAATATATTAAAAACGGTAAAATGACATGGCAAAAATTTTATGAAATTTATGATATGTATGGTGAAGATGAGAAGGCTTGGAGTGAATTTTTTACTAAAGATGATTTAGTGAAAGCTACAAGTGGATTTGATTTGGTTTCATTTGTTAAAAATTTGGATTTAGATGGTATTCAAAATGGTGTAAATAGTATTCAACGGGTTTTGAGTCTTTTTCAAGATATGTCAAAAGAAAAGAATAAGCCGCAAGATGTTTATAAACCTAGACCAATATATAAGCATTTTGATGATTAATGAGTATTGAAATTCAATTTAAAATAAAGGAAAATCCAAATTATTTGAGGTATTTGAGGGAACATTGCTATTGGTATAAAATTTTGAATAGAAATCCTTTAGAATTCAAAAAGTTTGAAGATGAGGTTAAAAATAATTATCATTTAACAAAGATGGATAGATTAGAAAAGGCTTTGGATACTTTTGAAATGTTGGAAAAGATGTTGGTGTCTTTTAAATAGTGTGGTAAAATGTTTTTGGTGAGGAAAATGAGAATTATAAGTGGTAAGTATAAAGGTAAAAAATTAGATGGTTTTAATTTATCTGGTACTAGACCAACGATGGATAGAGTGAAAGAATCTTTGTTTGGAATGATTCAAGATTATGTGAAAGGGTCTTGTGTTTTAGATTTGTTTGCTGGAAGTGGAGCGTTGGGATTAGAAGCTATTAGTAATGGAGCTTCTAGATGTTTTTTAGTTGACAATAATATTGAGGCTATAAATAAAATAAAGTTAAATAGCAAGGATTTTGTGGAAGATTTAAATATAATTCATATTGATTATAAAAGGTTTTTAAAGGAAACGTCTGAGAAATTTGATATTATATTTTTAGATCCTCCTTATAGAGCTGATCTTTTGGATAAAGCTTTGAGAATTATTGAACAGAGAGATCTTTTAAATGATGGTGGTATTGTTATTTGCGAGTATGAAATAGGTTCTCCACATACTAATTTATGTTTAATTAAAGAAAAAAGTTATGGATTGAAAAAAATTAAAATTTTCAAAAAATAACTTTTTTTATTTTTATGCAGGATTTTTATTTTTTATGAACTATGTTTATGAATGAGGGGGTGATAAAGATTAAAAAGTATCCTTTTATAAAACAACAAGGAATAAAAGAGTGTGGTCCTGTATGTGTTCAAATGATTTTGAAATATTATGGCGGTTATGCTGGAATTGAAAAATTAAGTGAAATGATGAATACTAATCATAGAGGTACGACGGCTTATGATTTAATTAAAACATTAAATGAAATTGGATTTAAAAGTGAGGGTCTAAAGTTAGATAAGATAGAAAAAATTAATACTCCGTGTATAGTCCATGTAGTAATAAACTCCTACACACACTATATGGTTATATATGAAATTAATTTAAAGAAAAACTTTTTAATTGTTGCTGATCCAGCAAGTTATTTGAAAAAAATTAGTTTTCAGGAGTTTAAGAAAATATGGACTGGCGTTGTTATTGAAATGCATCCTTTAGATAAAGTTATATGCGATTATGAGCCTAAGGTTTATAAATATATATTTTATTATATAAAACGCAATATTAAATTAATAGTGCTTATTAGTTGTTTGGCTTTAATGGTTAATATTTTATCAATTTTTATATCACTTTTTGTTCCATTTATGATGAAAACACCGCTTTTTGAATTAGATAAAGTTGTTTTATGTTTTGCAATTATTTTCTTAATAAGAGGTATTTTAAATTTTATACAAAACAGAAGCTTGATTAAGCTAAATAAAAAATTAGATGAAAACATTTCAAAGGATATTTTTCATGATATTTTATCACTTCCTTATTGTTATTACAAGCGAAAGAAAGTTGGCGAAATTACAAGTTATTTTTCTCAATTATATTTAGTAAGAAATTTTATTTCATTATTAGCATCTACAGCTTTTATTGATGGACCACTTTTATTAATTACAATTATAATTATTTTTACGGCAAATAGATTTATTTTTGCTTTAAACATTTTATGTGTATTTGTTTTGATATTTTTGTATAAACATTATAGTCAAAAAAATTATATTTTTATTAGTGAGGCGCAGAGAAAGAAAGGCTTAGTTAATTCTTTTATGGTAGAGACTATTAATAATTTTGAAACTATTAAAAATCTGAATATTTTTGATAAGATTTATGCAGATTTTGATAAAATTTATAATTCATACACATTCCAAACCTATAAACTAAATAATCTATATAATAAAGAGTCTTTACTTAAAGAGTTAATATATGGCGCAACGCTATTTCTAATTATGTTAGTTAGTTTTAAGTTATGTCATAGTGATATGTCTATGTTTGTTAGTCAATTTATTATTTCAACTATTTTTATTTCTACTTTTAGAAGTGTTATTGATTTAGATTTGAATTTTAAAGAGGCTATGTCGGCTTTAAAAAGGCTTATAGAACTTTCATCTTATAAATCAGAAAACAAAGAAAAGAAATGGGTAAATGGTAATATACAAATAAGTAATTTATCTTTTAGTTATGATAAAAAGGTAATATTAAAAAACTTAAATTTATATATAAAATGTGAAAGTAAGGTTTTTGTGTCTGGTCCAAGTGGTAGTGGAAAAAGTACTTTGTTTAAAATTTTAAAAGGATATTATAATTATGGTGGCAGCGTTAAAATAGGAAATTTTGAAGTACTTGGCAATGAAATAAGTAGTATTAGTTATGTTTCTCAAGGTGAAAAATTATTTACTGGTACGATTAATGATAATTTAAATGTTAAAGGGGATAATATTTTTAAAAATAATATTTGTTATTTAGATGATATTTTATTTAAAAATAAAATTATTGAGGAGGATGGCTTTAACTTATCTGGTGGACAAAAACAACGTATTGTTTTGGCGAGGGCTTTAGAAAACTTTGAAATTTTAGTTATTGATGAAGGCTTAAGTCAAGTTAGTGTAGATTTAGAAAGAAAAATATTGAAAAAATTATTTAATAAATTTAATAATAAAACGATTATTTATATTTCACATAGATTAGATAATTTGGATTTATTTGATCAGTTTGTTTTTATAAAAAAAGGAAGAGTTGTTCGCAGCGAAGTTCGTAATAACTAGAAAGGTATATATGAAGTTAAGTGATAGTAAATTAAAAGAAATTAATGGTGGAGGTTATGGTGTGTGGGCAGCGATTGGTGGAGCTATTGCTTTTATTATTAGCGCAATTGAGGGATTTATTAATCCAATTAAGTGTAGAATATGATATTAAATGAAAGGCAATTAAAAGAAATTAATGGTGGTACAAGTATAACTTTGATTAATGCTATTGTTAGAGGAATATCACTATTGATAGATTTTGGTAGAAGCGTTGGTAGTGCTGTTAGATATATAACTTCCAATAAAACTTGTAAGGTAAAATAATTAGTAAGCTTAAATGGCTTACTTTTTATTAAATTTTGCTTGAAAAACAATATAATGCGTGCTATAATATCTTTAGCCAAGGAAGGGAGGGATTTTTATGACAAAAGTAGTAGTTAGAAATGGTAATGTTGATGGCGCTTTAAGAAATTTAAAGGCTGCGAATAGTAAAGATGGCTCCCTAGCACGTTTAAGAGAAAAACAAGATGGTTATCTAAAGCCAGGCATTAGAAGAAGAAATGCTAAAAAAGAAGGCATTAAGAATACTCGTCGCCGTAATAGACGCGAAAATCGTGATTATTAAAAGCTATTTTGTAGCTTTTTTTGAAAGGAAATGTATATGCGTAATCAAATATTAGAAGATTTAAAAATTGCGATGAAAAATCAAGATAAAGAAAGATTATCTGTTATAAGAATGGTTAAAGGTTCTATTCAAATGGCAGAGTTAAATAAGAAGCATGAGCTTACTGATGATGAGGTTTTTGATGTTATTTCTAAAGAAATTAAGTCTAGAAAAGATTCTATTTTGGAGTTTGAAAAAGGTAATAGACAAGATTTAATTGAAAAAACACAGAGCGAAATAGATATTTTGAAAAATTATTTACCTAAACAACTTACTGATGATGAACTTTTTAAGTTAGTTGATGATGTTTTTGAAGAAGTTAAACCTTCTTCTACAAAAGATATGGGTAAGATTATGAAATTATTAAAACCAAAGGTAGTTGGTAAAGCAGATATGGGATTTGTTAGTAAAGTTGTAAAAGATAAAATTGAACAATTATAAAATGATACTTATGTATCTTTTTTTCTTGAAAATTTTTTTTATAATTGATACTATAATAATAGTAGGTGATTTTGTGTATACGGTATATGATTATTTAAAATATTATAAAAATACTTCTTTAGAAGATGTTCATTGGAATGCTCTTGATAATTTGGTTTGTGCTGTTTTGGTATATTTACCTGTAAAATCTTTTAATAAAAGTTTTAATTTGAGTGAGTTTTGTGATTATGCTTTAAAATTTAAAAAAAATTTACCTGGTATGATGGCTCCGATTTCTTATGAAATTTTAGATATTATAAAAAATTGCAAGAGATATAAAGAACTTTCAATTAGTAATTTTGAAAATGTTAGAACAAACGAAGTACAATTTGGGGCTGCTACTTTTAGAACTGATTGTGAAACAATTGTGGCTTTTAAAGGTACAGATGGTTCAATGATTGGTTGGCTTGAAAATTGCAGACTTATTTATGAATATCCTACATATACTCAAAAAAAAGCTATAAATTATTTAAATAATAATATATCTTTTTTGGATAATGAAGTATATGTTGTTGGCCATTCTAAGGGTGGTAATTTGGCTATGGCAAGTGCTATGGAAACTAATAAATTTAAAAAAATAAAGAAAGTTTATAATTTTGATGGTCCTGGTTTTCGAAAAAAAGAATTTGAAAGTTTACAATTTAAAAAATTAAAAAGGAAATTGGTTAATATTTTACCAACAGGATCAGTAGTTGGGGTAATTTTAAATAATGATAATTATAATGTTGTTTTAAGTAATAAGCTTGCTTTTGATGAACATTTTCCAACTTCTTGGTCAGTATTTGGTGAATATTTTGTTAAGGGTAAACTTTCTTTAACGTCTTCACAATTTCATGATAGAATGTCTAAGGGATTAGAAAATCTTGATGATGTTAAATTAAAACAGTTAATCGAGTCGTTTTTTAAGAGTTTTGATAAGGAATACACATCACAATTTAAATTGAATTTTTTGGATATTCGTAATTTTATTAGGAATGCTAAAAATATTGATAAGCAGACCGCTAATTATTTGTTGGAAGTTGTTGATAGTTTATTTTTAAATGAAAAAAAGTAGAAATTATTGTTTTAAATTTAACGAAAATGTTTTATCATATTTTATGAGGTTTAGTTATTTTATTACTTTAAGAAATATTATTATATTTCTTTTTTTTATTGTTTTAATTATTAAAATTTAAGTAAAAGAGAAAAAACAAAAAAAATCTTTACAAGTATAATAAAATGTTATATAATTAAAAAGAAGTGCAGATGTAGTACAACGGTTAGTATATGGCCTTGCCAAGGCTAAGATGCCGGTTCGATTCCGGTCATTTGCTCCATAAGATAAAATCGTCGCACCGATGTGACGTTAGATTTAAGTCAACTAGTAATAGTTGATTTTTTGTTATATAAAGTGTTTACTTTTTTATCTAAAATTGTATTTTAGCTTAATTTATTATGATTAATAATTATTTATTTTACATATTAAATTTTCCATGATAAAATATTTTGTGAGGTATTATATTATGAATAAAATTAATGGATTATCAAAAGAAGAAGTTTTAAAACTAAAAGATAAGGGACTTACTAATGTTAGTGCTGAAGTTAAAACAAAGTCAATTGGACAAATAATTTTTACTAATTTTTTTACTTTGTTTAACTTTTTAAATTTTTTCTTGGCGCTTTTAATTTTTATTGTTCATTCTTATAAAAATTTACTTTTTTTGGGTGTGGTTTTTTGTAATACTTTAATAAGTACTATTCAAGAAATTAGAAGTAAAAAAATTATTGATAAACTTTCTTTATTAAATGAAACTAAAGCAACTGTAATCAGGGATGGTTATGAGGTTCAAATAGGAATTCATGATATTGTTTTGGGGGATGTTATCAAATTAAAATCTGGTAATCAAATTGTTACTGATAGTGTTGTTTTGAGTGGTGAGATACTTGTAAATGAATCTTTGATAACTGGTGAGTCTGAGGCAGTTAGCAAAACTATTAATTCTGAACTTTTATCTGGTAGTTTTGTTGTTAGTGGTGAGTGTTTAGCTAGAGCTATTCATGTTGGTAATGATAATTATACATCACAAATATCAGCTGAGGCTAAATATGTAAAGAAGGTCAATTCGGAAATTATGAATTTTATTAATAAAATTATTAAATATATTTCTATTGCTATTGTACCTATTGGTGTTTTGCTTTTCTTAAATCAAATGCAGAGTAATAACTTTAATGAAGCGACTGTTCATGTGGTTGCAGCTTTAATTGGAATGATACCTGAGGGCTTAGTTTTATTGACTAGTACTGTTTTGGCTATTAGTGTTATGAGACTTGCTAAATATAATGTGTTAGTTCAGGAACTTTATTGTATTGAAACTTTAGCTAGAGTTGATACAATTTGTTTGGATAAAACGGGAACGATTACTACTGGTAAGATGGATGTTTCGAAAATAATTCCTTTGAATGATTATAATAATGATGAAATTTTAGATATTTTAGGTATTGTTAGTTATCATATGAAGGATGATAATCAGACGATGGAGGCTATTTATAAAAAATATGCTAAAGAAAATAATTATAAAATAAAAAAAATTGTGCCATTTTCTTCACAAAAAAAATGGTCTGGTATTTCCTTTGAAGAGGTAACTTATATTTTGGGTGCTCCAGAAATTATTTTAAAAGATACATCTATGATTGATAAGGAATTAAATCAGTATGTTGATAATAATAGGGTGTTGCTTTTGACAAAGTCTTCTAAAGTTCTTGATAAAACTATTCCAAGCGATATTGAGCCTTTAGCGCTTATTGTTTTAAATGATCAAATTAGAAAAGAAGCTAGAGATACACTTGAATATTTTAAGAGTCAGGGAGTTTTGGTGAAACTTATTTCTGGTGATAATCCTAAAACAGTTGCGGGAGTAGCGAGTAGTGTTGGATTAAAAAATATTAAATATATTGATATGAGCAAATGTAATGAACCTATAATTGACATTGTTTCAAGATATAATGTTTTTGGTAGAGTAAAACCTAATCAGAAAAAAGAGATTATTGTAGCTTTAAAAGCTAAGGGTCATACAGTTGCAATGACTGGTGATGGAGTTAATGATGTTTTAGCTTTAAAAGAAGCAGATTGTAGTGTAGCTATGAATAGTGGCAGTGATGCGGCTAGAAATGTGTCACAGCTTGTACTTTTAGATTCTAATTTTTCTTCAATGCCAAAGGTTGTTATGGAAGGAAGACGAAGTATTAATAATATACAAAGATCGTCATCATTATTTTTATGTAAAACAACATATGCTACTTTATTAGCTATTATATTTGTTTTTTTAAATATGAGTTATCCTTTTGTACCAATACAGTTGACGCTTATAAGTATGGTGACAATAGGAATTCCATCATTTGTATTAGCCTTGGAGGCAAATAGTGAAAAAATTAATGGAAAAATCATTGTAAATGTTTTGAGGCGTTCACTTCCAACAGCATTGACTATCGTTTGTAATATTTTGATTATTATGATGTTATCTTCAATTTTTAATTTTTCTGAGATTGAAACTTCTACTTTATGTGTGTTTTTAACAGCGATAACTGGTTTTATGCTTTTATATAAAATAAGTATTCCTTTTAATTTACTTAGAAAAGTTTTGTTTAATTTTTTGATTGCTTTGTTTTGTGGATACGTTTTGTTTTTTAAGAATTTCTTTTCTCTTTCTTTAATTAATTTTAAAATTATTGTTTTAACTATTGCTTTTTCAGTGATTGCTTTCACATTATTTAATTTATTTACTTTTTTATTTTATAAGATTAGTAAAAGATTAAATAATTAATTGAAAAAAGTGGCTTAAATGGATATGTATTAAAAAAGTTTAGAGCAGAAAAGAAAAATAATAATCAGAAAGAAAAGTTAACTAAAGTCGGAATTAACTGGTTGATTACGATTTATCTAAGAACATAATAATGACTTAAAGACTGAAGATGTATCAGTTATGAAAAAACACTATTAAATCCTTGAAAATAAAAGAATTTTTACTAAATGCTTTTTACATTTTGGAACATTTTTTAATAAAAATTTAAGTTAAATTGATAAGTGTATGACTTATGAAAAACTAAAGGAAGGAGAGTATTGATGGAAGACAATAAATTAATTATATATAAAAATAGTAAAGGTAATATTATTGTAGATGCTATTTATAAAGATGAAACTTTATGGTTATCACAAAAAGGAATGTCAAAGGTTTTTGAATGTTCTACAGACAATATAAGTTTACACTTGAAACATATATTTGAAGAAAAAGAATTAGACAAAAAATCAGTTACCGAGAAATGCTCGTTAACTGCCGATGACGGAAAAAACTATAACACAACTATTTATAGTTTAGATGCTATAATTGCAGTTGGGTATAGAATTAATTCCAAAAAAGCAACAGAATTTAGAATATGGGCTACAAAAATTTTAAAAGAATATATGACAAAAGGTTTTGCTTTAAATGATGAACGTTTTATAAATGGAAATAAATATGATACAAAATA
>CAKPSB010000009.1 GCA_934183155.1 uncultured Bacilli bacterium
ATTATAAAATATAATGAAGATAAATATGGCTTTATAACTATAAATGTAGATAAAAATGATATTTATTCAGTTAAATATGTTGGTACAAAAGCTTATCAAGCCGCTTGTATAGTTAAAGGCGTTATGTGTGTTGTTTTAATAATTTATGCTGGCAAAGTGTTTTTTATAAAAAATAAAAATTTATGTTCTTTGAAATAAAACCTCTTTGAGGTTTTTTTCTTTTCTTTTGTATGTTATAATGGGATTAGTAGGGTGATAGAATGAAAAAAGTAATGTTTATATCTAGTACAGGTGGTCATTTTGTTGAACTTATGCAATTAAAACCACTATTTAAAGAATATGATTATCATATTGTTACAGAAAAGACGGATAATAATGTTAAATTAAAAAAGCAATATGGAAAGAAAATTGATTTTTTAGTGTTTGGTTCGAAAGATCATATGCTTGTTTATCCTTTTAAATTATTAATTAATTGTTTTTTGTGTTTATTTATTTTTCTTAAATTTAGGCCTAAATATATTGTTACTACTGGTGCACATGTGGCAGGACCGATGTGTTGTATTGGTAAATTATTTGGGTGTAAGATTATTTTTATTGAAACATTTGCTAATATGACAACAAAAACGATTACAGGAAAGCTTGTTTATAAATTTGCGGATTTATTTGTTGTTCAATGGGAAAGTATGCTTAAGCTTTATCCAAAAGCTAAATATTTTGGAGGAATTTTTTAAAGGAGTGGTTTTATGATATTAGTAACATTAGGAACGCAAGATAAACCATTTACGCGTTTACTTGAGGCTGTTCAAAAACAAATTGATAATGGTAATATAAAAGATGAAGTAATTGTTCAAGCTGGATATACTAAGTTTAAAAGTAAAGATATGAAGATATATGACTTAATTCCTTATGAGAAGTTTGATAAACTTGTTGAACAATGTGATATTTTAATTACTCATGGCGGTGTTGCAAGTATATTAAATGGTATTAAAAATGAAAAAAAAGTTATTGCAGCAGCTAGATTAAAAGAATATGGTGAGCATACTAATGATCATCAATTACAAATAATTAGTGATTTTGCTAAAAAAGGATATTTATTAGAGCTTAAAGATTTTGATAAATTAAATGATGTAATAGAAAAAGCTAAAAAGTTTAAGCAAAAAAAGTATGTTAGTAATACGGAAAATTTTATTAGACATATTAAAGATTATATTGATAATAATTAGGTGGTTTTATGAAAAAAGTTATATTTATTCAAAATGAGGATGCTTTGGGTGGCATTTGGTATGTTAATAAAACGATAGGTGAGGCTTTAGCTAAAAGAGGGTATGATGTTCAAATTGTTTCCGTTAGAGGTGGCAGTAATTGTATACAAAAAGATATATCTAATGTTAAGATTGATATAATTAATGATAAATATTCATGGGATTTAGTGCGAAAAAAAGATGTGTTATTTCCTTTGAAAAAATTGAAAATTATTACTTTTTTTAAAATGTTAATTAAATATATAAAAAGCCACATTATGTTAAAAAATGATTTTAAGAAATTAAAGCAATATATTATTTTAAATAAACCCGATTATATTTTAGCTTCTCAATATCAAACTTTATATGGTATTCCAAAACAGTATTTATCTAGAACGCTTTATGAACATCATGCTTCATTTGATTTTTTAATGGAAGCTAAAGATAATTTTAGAGTTTTAAAAAAGTATAATGGTAGAATATATGGTTACATTTGGCTTAGTAAAGCGGCTTTAAAAAAGGCAAAAAATAACGGCTTTAATAAAAGTATTTGTTTACCTAATCCTATTAGATTTTTTTCTGAAAAAAAGGCTGATGTAATTAAAAACGAAAAAATTGTTGTTATTTCTAGAATAGAAAATTATAATAAAAGAATTAATAAGATGATTAGCTTTGTTGATGATGTTTTTAAAAACGAAAAATTTAAAGATTGGGTGTTTGAAATATATGGGGTAGGTGAATTTGATACTGAAAGCCAAAGAATAATTGATACAAATAAGCAAATTATTTATAAAGGGTCTACTAATAATCCTAAAGATATTTTGCTTAATAGTTCTATTAATTTAAACACATCAATTTTTGAAGGCTTTTCTATGAGTATTTTAGAGGCTTCTATGTGTGGAGTACCAACAATTACTTTTAATCATGGTGAATCTACTAATGAAGAGGTTATTAATGATAAAACTGGTTATATTATTGAACAAAATAATGATAATGAATATAAGAGAAAGCTTGAATATCTTATGGCAAATGAAAAAGAACTTGAAAGATTATCGCTTGGCTGTAAAGAATATTCAAATAATTTTGTAGTAGATAAAGTTGTAGAAAATTGGATAAATTTATTTAAAGAGATGGATGAGGTAGAATATGAAGAAAATTAGTATTATTGTTCCTATATATAATGTTGAGAAATATCTAAGGAAGTGTTTAGATAGCTTAATTAATCAATCGTTTGAAGATTATGAAATTTTATGTATTAATGATGGCTCTACAGATAATTCTCAAAATGTAATTGATGAATATGTGGAAAAATATCCAAATTTAATTTATGGTTATATAAAGGAAAATGGTGGACTTAGTGACGCTAGAAATTATGGATTAAAAAAAGCTAAAGGTGATTATGTTTTATTTGTTGATAGTGATGATTATTTAGCTAATGATTCTTTAGATATTTTATATAAAAAAGTTTGTTTGGGTTATGATATTGTTGTTTTTAATTTTTATAAAGTATGGGATGATGGTAAAAAAATAGCTTGTTATAATAAAGCTACAAATAATTATAAAGATTTTATGGTTGTATTTCCAATGGCTACAAATAAAATTTTTAAAAGAAGTTTATTTGATGATGAATTTAAATTTAAAAAAGGTACTTTGTATGAAGATTTAGAGTTTATTCCTTCATTAGTTTTAAAAACAAATAGAATTTCTTTTATTGATGATTGTTTATATTTTTATTATCAAAGAGAATCTTCTATTATGAATCAAAGTAAATTTAATAGAAAGTTTTTAGATATATTTACTGTTTTGGAATCTTTAGAAAATAGATTTATTAAAAATAATAAATATGATGATTATAAAGAAGAACTTGAATATTTAAATGTTGAGCACTTGCTTTATAGTGCAGGACTTAGATTTGTTCAATTTGAAGATGGATACGAACTATTATTAAAGTGTATTGATATTATAAATAATAAATATAAAAATTTTAAAAACAATAAATATTATAAAGAAAAAAGTTTTAAGTTTAAATTAATATGTAATTTGACATATCATAAACATTTTAAATTATTAAAATATATTAGTAAACTTAGAGGTTAGGTGATAATATGCCAAAGGTTAGTGTTGTTGTACCCGTTTATAATGTTGAGAGGTATTTAGAGAGGTGTTTAGATAGTTTGGTATATCAAACACTTAAAGATATTGAAATTATTGTTGTAAATGATGGTTCTACAGATAAAAGTGAAGTTATTATTCAAAAGTATGCGAAAAGTTATCCTAAAAAAGTTTTAGCTTTTAATAAGCCTAACGGTGGCCTTAGCGATGCTAGAAATTATGGGATAAAGAAGTGTCATAGTGATTATATTGGATTTGTTGATAGTGATGATTATGTTGATTTAGATATGTTTGAAAATTTATATAATAAAGCTATATCTAAAAATTATGATATTACAGTATGTGATGTTAGACTTGTTTATGATAATTATTCAGAGGAGATATCTTCTAAAGTAGTTAATGATATTATGAGCAAGGATGATGTAAAAAAACAAATGATTGATATTTATCCAACAGCTTGGAATAAACTTTATAAAAAAGATTTATTTGATAAAGTTTTATTTAAAAAAGGTGTATGGTATGAGGATGTGGAATTTTTATATAGATTATTTCCTTATGTTAAAAGTATTGGAACAGTAAAAATGCCTTTAATTAATTATGTTCAAAGAGAAGGTACAATTAGTAAAACATATAATAAAAAAATTTATGATTATATTGACAATTTTAATGGGATAGTTGATTTTTACAAAACTAATAATTTTTATGAGGAATATTATGAAGAATTAGAATATTGTTATGTAAGATATTTATATATGACATTTATTAAGGCTGCTAGTAATTTAAATAAAAATGATTTTAAAGAAGCTTGTCAAAAAGCTAAAGAAAATGTTATGAAAAATTTTCCAGAATATAGAAAAAATATTTATATGAAAAAAGGATTATCTTCATTTTATTTAAAACATTTTAATTTTATTACACAAAAATTTGTTTATTTTATGTTTAGAAATTTATAGGAGTTGTTATGGAAAATATAAAATTATTTACTCAAAAAATGATGGAAAAGATCAAAAATAACAAAGCGAGTTTTATTGTTTTGAGCTGTTTTCTTCTTATTTTAATTTATTGTCATTTTCAAACAATGATTTTAAATGATGATTTGCCATATTCACTTTATTTTAGGGCAAATAATAGAATTACCGATATTAAACAGGTTATAAATAATCAATTGTTTGATTATTCACATATTAATGCTAGAATTTTTTTACATATTATAGTGCAATTTTTACTTATATATGATAAAAATTTGTGGTCTGTTTTAAATCCAATTGTTATTGTTTTATGTATTTTGCTTATGGTGTATTTTATAAAACAAATATCAAAAACAAAGGTTAATAATATGTATTTAATTTTTGGTTCAATTATTTCGTTTTTAATTATGTATAATTATAAGTATCTTGTTTATTGGGTTGCAGGTGCGGTTAATTATGTTTGGGTTTTCCTAATTATGCTTTGTTTTATTATTTACTATTTAAAATATGGCTTAGATTCTAAATTTAAATTAAGTTTATTTATTTGTTTTGTTTGCTCAATGTTATGTGAAGCTTTAGCTGTTTTTACAATAATATTAATTGTTACTGATTATGTTTTAAAAAAGGTAGTTTTCAAAGAGAAAAATATTAATTTAAAATATGTAATGTTACTTTTAAGTGCTATAGCAGGTTTTATGTTTATTTATTTAGCGCCATCTACTCAGGGAAGAATGAAAACTGGAATAGATCCTATTTTTGCAATTGGAGTTGTGTCTAAAAACTTATTTTCTTTAGATATTTATAATTTGTATCCACTATTTTTGACAGGGTCAATCGCTTATTATTTAAAGGGTGACGATTTAAAAAAATATTTAATGATAATTGTTCCTATTTATTTTTTAGCGATTTTGTTTAATAATAATTATATTTATTTATTAGCTGGTATAATTTTATTTATTTTTCAAAGTATTATATTTTATAAAAATAATGATTATAAATTAATTCCAATTTTAATTTGTGCTTATGCTTTGTCTTATTCTCTTATTATTACGGATGAATTTGAAGCTGGAAGATTAAATTTTCATTTTGATTTAATAATTTCTTGTTTTATTATGTATAATGTTTTTTATAAAAAAGAAAGTATTGGATTGATTAAATATATTTTAATTGGTTTACTAGTTTTTTCTACTTTGTTTGAAGTATATGGTTATCATTATGTTGGACAAGTAAAAAAAGCTAGAGATGTGGCCATTAAAAATGTTCAAAGTGGTAAAACTAAAGTTTTAGAGACAAAGATAATTAAGGCGCCTTTTGATAAATTTCATGTTGACGCTAATAATCCAGTAGATAAGGATTATTGGGCTTATGAAGCATTTGAAGATTATTATAAACTTCCAAGTAATATTAAAATTAAAAGTGTAGATTAAATTTATAAAATATGTTATTATTAGTATAGTTTTGAGAGGTGAGGGTATGAAAAAGATATCATTAATTGTTCCTTGTTATAATGAACAAGAAGTAATTGAAATATTTCATGAAGAAGTAAAAAAAGTAGAAAAAGAATTTAAGAAAGAGGCAAAATTTGAAATAATATTTGTTAATGATGGAAGTAGAGATAATACTTTAAATTTGATGCGTAAATTAGCAAAAGAAGACAAAGATGTAAGGTATGTGTCTTTTTCGAGAAATTTTGGTAAAGAAGCGGCTATGTATGCTGGTTTAGAGGCTTCTACAGGTGATTATGTTGCTATTATGGATGCTGATTTACAAGATCCACCAGCTTTACTTAAAGAGATGTATGATACGTTAGAAACTGGTGAATATGATAGTGTTGCTACTAGAAGAGTTACTAGAAAAGGAGAACCTCCTATTAGAAGTTTCTTTGCTAGAATGTATTATAAGTTGATTAATAAAATTTCAAAAACAGAAATAGTTGATGGCGCTAGAGATTTTAGATTAATGACTAGACAAATGGTTAATTCGGTTTTATCTTTAAAAGAATATAATAGATTTTCAAAAGGAATATTTTCTTGGGTTGGATATAGAACAAAATGGCTTGAATATGAAAATATTGAACGAGCTGCTGGAACGACAAAATGGTCTTTCTTTAAACTATTTTTATATTCATTAGAAAGTATTGTAGCATTTTCGACTGTTCCACTTTCTATAGCATCAGTATTTGGTATTTTATTTTGCTTTATTGCATTTATATTAATTATATTAATAATTATAAGAACTTTGGTATATGGTGATCCTACTAGTGGATGGCCTAGTATGGTTTGTATAATGTTTTTCATTGGTGGTATTCAACTACTTTGTACAGGCATTATTGGACAATATTTATCTAAAACATATTTAGAAGTAAAGAAAAGACCTATTTATATTACTGAAGAAACGGAAAAAGATTTAAATGAAAAATAAAAGAGTATTTTATTTGGATTTTTTAAAAGTAATGTCAATATTATTTGTAATTTATAATCATACACATATGTATGTTAATCCTGCAAATAATTTTTTCATTTTCTTAAGATTATTTTTGTTTTCTATTTGTAAGATAGCTGTACCTATATTTATCATGGTATCGGGAGCTTTACTTTTAGGGAAAAAAACTGACTATAAAGAAATATTTACTAAACGAATTTTTAGGGTTTTTGTTGCTTATTTGATTGCTTGTGTTTGCTTTTGTTTATACAATAATAAAAATCCTTTAAAACTTATTTTCTATATTTGGGATGGTTCAAACTATAATTATATTCCTTATTGGGGATGGTATATATATATGCTTATTGGATTATATCTTGTTCTTCCGTTTTTACAAAAATTAGTTAAATCTTTTAAAGAAAAAGATTATAAAATGTTTATTTTATTGTTTTTAGTTATAGCTAGTGCAATTGAATTTATTCCTTCTTTTAGTGAAGCTTTAATATATGGTATATTTCATGGAAATATTACTTATAAACTTAGTTTTAATAGTTTTTTAAGAACAGTTATTTTTTCTACCGTTATTGGTTATTTTATTTTTGGCTATTATATAAGTAATAAAAAAATAACTAAAAAAGAAAATATGATAAGTATTATTACGTTTATAATTGTTAATTTAGTTAGTGCAGGATATTTGTATTATTGTTTTAGTGTAACTAAAAATTATAATGATTTTTTACTTGAATTTTCATATTTTCCGGTTGCTATAGCTTCTATGTGTATGTTTGTTATGGTTAAATATTATTTTTCAGAAAAAGAAGACGATAATACTATAACAAAATTTATTAGTTTATCTGGCGGCTCTGTTTTTGGAATTTATTTATTTCATGTACCATTAATTGGTATTATTCATGATTTACCTTTTATGAGCAAAATTTTTACTATAAATTCTTTTTTAGGCACATTTATAGATGTGTTTGCGGTGTTTATTATATTGGATATTTTGTTTTTCTTAATTCGCAAAATTCCGCTATTTAGAAAGATATTTTAGACTATTTTGTTTGTATATTAAAATAAGAGATATTTATCTCTTATTTTTCTGCTTCTTCTAACATGTTTGTTATAAATATGCCATATCCTTTATGGGGATTATCTACAATCACGTGTGTAACTGCTCCTATGATATTGTCTTCTTGAATGATAGGGGAGCCACTCATTCCTTGAATAATTCCACCGGTTTTATTTAAAAGCTCTTGATCGGTTATTTCAAATATAAAATTTTTATTTTTACTATTGTTATTATTTATATTTGTTATTTTAATTTCATATTCTTTAACTTCATCGTTGTTTAAAACAGTAAGTATCTTTGCTTTACCGATTTTTATTTCATTTGGTTTTGCTACTTTATATGTTTTATTTTTATCTATATTTTTAATATAGTTTCCAAATATTCCTTGGGTTGTATTTTCTTTCACGTCTCCTGTTTTATTGTTTTTGTCATATTCTGCTTTTTTTTCACCTGGATTACCATCTGTGCTAGGAATTACTCCTGTAACTTTAGAATCAAATATTTTACCATCTTTTATTTCAAATATTTTACCGGTTGATTGTTCTTGTATTTCATGTCCTAGTGCGCCAAATATTTTGGTATTTGGATCTATAAATGTAAGTGTGCCTATACCAGTTATACTATCTTTTATATATAAGCCTGTTTTATAAACACCATTTTTATCTTTGTATAATTTTAAAGTTGTTTTATATTCTTTATTATTTCTTAGATAGATTATATTAACTTTTTCATTGTTATTAATTTGCTCTGCTAAATTTTCAATGGAATTTACTTGATTTCCATTTATTTTAATAATATTATCACCAGATTTTAAACCGGCTTCGATGGCAGGTGAGGTTTCATTAATGTAATATGTTCCTACTATTAAAACACCCTTTGCGTTTAATGTAATTCCAATATTTTTACCGCTAGCAATTATTCTTGAAGAATAGGCATAAGTAATTTGTGGCATAATAATAGTTAGAAGAATTGTAATGATAGCTTGTTTAAATTTTTTTAAACACAAGTAATCATCTCCTTTTTTTACTCAGACTACATTATTATTATGCAATAAAAAAATATATATAAAAGTAGTATTTTATGGTAAAAAAAAGTTATATGTGGTAATATAATTATTGGTGATTTTTGTGCTTAAGATTTGTAATAATGATTTTTTATTTAATTTTGTACATATGAAATTTTTCGATATTTGTTTCTTTTTTGTAATTATTTTTTTATTTTCATTATGTATTATTATAAATAATAGTAAAATTTTTAATAAATTTAAAAATAATGAAGTTATTAAAATATTGCTTGCTTTGATATCTATATCTTTGGTTAGTTTTATTATTTTTATTTTTATTTGGCTTTTAACTAGTTCACCTAATAATTGTAGCTGCAGGTATTATGAAAGTTACACTAATAGGTTTTATAAAAGTCTTGAAACTGAGGTTAATAGTTTAGAAGAAAATCGAATAATGATAATAGGTGATTCAAGAATGGCATTGATGGAGGAAGATGATGATTTAGTAAAACCTACTAATTTTGATTTTGTTGCAAAAAGTGCTATGAAATATCCTTGGTTTCATGATGAGGCTTTACCTCAAGCTCATAAGCTTTTAGAAAAGGATGATTATGACCATTATGATATTGTTGTTAATATGGGTGTTAATGATTTAAATAATGATATAGATATAACTAAAAGAGCTGATATGTATTTTAAACAATATGAGAAGCTAGCACAGTATAATGATAAGGTAGATTTATATATTTTATCAGTAAATCCAATTTTTGAAAAAAGACTTAATGAAACGCAGTCTGATAATATAAGAACAAATAAAAAAATAGAAGATTTTAATAAAGAAATACAAACTAAATTAAATGATACCTCAGAAAAAAATATGTATTATTGTGATTCATATAATAAAATTAATTTTAAGTCTGATGATGGTATTCATTATGTAAGAGATGTTAATAAACAAATAATAAAATATATTATAAATGATTGTATAAAATACTAAAAAACGTCCATTTATGGGCGTTTTATACATATACAAATAAACCAGCTATAAAGAAAGCAATTATACCAATAAGCATGATCCATACCGCAATTTTTTGTACCTTAGGATTCATTTAAATCACCTCGCCATTTAATTATAATATATTTTTATGTATTTTGGAATATTTTTTTTTAAAAAGAGTATAATTTGGTGAGGGATAATTTATGAAAAAATATTTAAACTTTATTAAAAGTAATACTCGTATTAATAAGAATCTTTTTATTTTTTTGATCGTTTTGGTTATGATAGGTATTTCTAGTGGAAGTGTTTTTGTAACATTTTTAGATGGTAATGATAAAGTAATGGTTAATAATTATTTAAATGATTTTTTAAATAGTATAAATTTATCTAAATTAAATTATAGTGTTTCGCTTGTTAATACTTTAATTTTTACTTTGGGATTTGCTATAATGATTTGGATATTTGGAATATCTATTGTGGGTTTTTTATTTATTTTAATTATGCTATTTGTAAAATCTTTTTCTTTAGGATTTTCACTTGGTTCTATTATAATTAATTTTAAATTTAAAGGAATATTACTTTCTTTTTTATATATAGTTCCTCACCATGTTATTAATATGATGGTATATATATTATTGTCATCTTATGCTTTAATTCTTTCATATAAATTATTTAACAGTTTTGTTAAAAAAACAACTTTTGATTTTAAAAATATTTTTCGTAAATATTGTTTTATTTTACTTTTTTCTTTAATAATTTTGTTTTTAAGTAGTTTGTATGAAGTATATTGTGTTCCTTATTTGTTGAAACTTTTAAATAATATTATATAAAGATAGCTTTTAAAGCTATTTTTTGTTATAATTTTTATGGAAAAGAGTGGTTATTATGGCTAAAGTAGTAATTGGAATGAGTGGTGGAGTTGATAGTAGTGTAGCGGCTATTTTATTAAAGAAGCAAGGATATGATGTTATTGGTTTATTTATGAGAAATTGGGATAGTACTATAAATAATGATTTTTTAGGAAATCCAAATGATTTAAATGATATTTGTCCTCAAGAAAAAGATTATAATGATGCTTTAAAGGTTTGTAAGAAAATTGGTATTCCATTAAAAAGAGTAGATTTTGTTAAAGAATATTGGGATTATGTTTTTACTTATTTTTTGGATGAATTAAAAAAAGGTAGAACGCCTAATCCTGATGTTATGTGTAATAAATACATTAAATTTGATATGTTTGCTAAAAAAGCTAAAGAATTAGGTGCTGATTATATTGCTACAGGTCATTATGCTAAAATGATTGATGGTAAGCTTTATAGAGGTATAGATAAAAATAAGGATCAAACTTATTTCTTGTCACAAGTATCTAAAAAACAATTAGAAAATGTTTTATTTCCTATCGGTGATTTAGAAAAAAAAGAAGTTAGAAAATTAGCACATGAATATGATTTAATAACAGCAGATAAAAAAGATTCTACTGGCATTTGTTTTATTGGAGAGAGAAATTTTAAAAAGTTTTTGGAAAATTATTTGCCTAATAATCCAGGTGATATAGTTAATATCGATACAAAAGAGGTATTAGGTAAACATATTGGACTTATGTATTATACAATAGGTCAAAGAAGAGGATTAAATATTGGTGGTAGTAAAGAAAGACTTTTTGTTTGTAAGAAAGATTTAGAAAAGAATATATTGTATGTTGCGATGGGTGATGAAAATAAATATTTATTATCTTATTCGGCACTTATTGAAGATGTTAATTTGCTTGATACGTTACCTGATAAATGTAGTGCTAAATTTAGATATAGACAGCAGGATAATGATGTGTATACTGAAATATTGGATAATGGCAATATTTTGGTAAAATATCCGCAAGGCGTAAAGTCTGTTACTGAAGGACAAGCTTGTGTGTTTTATAATGGAAATGAATGCTT
The DNA here is from genome assembly GCA_934183155.1 of uncultured Bacilli bacterium. Lineage (GTDB taxonomy): Bacteria > Bacillota_I > Bacilli_A > RF39 > UBA660 > Coprosoma. The sequence goes on from CAKPSB010000009.1 coordinate 11,743, forward strand.
AGGCGGCGGAATAATTAAAGAAGTTTATGATAAGCAAGGGGTAAGAATTTAATTACTTATTCTTACTTTTTTTGTTCTTATAAAAGTAATATACCTATTTTTTCTTTTACATAATTTTACATTTTGCTTGACTTTGATAGGGTAGTGGGTTAAAATATTAATAGTAGGAGGGTTATAAAACTTATGGAAAGATTAAATGACATTTTAAGAGAACTAGGAATTTCTAAGGTAAAACTTGCTAAATGTTTAGGTGTATCTAGACAGATGATTTATAATTATTTAGAACTTGATGATATTAATAAATGGCCAAAAGATAAAAAAGTTATTTTGTTAAATATTTTGGGTATTAAATCTGCTGATGAACTTTCTAATATTAAAGTTGATACAGATTATATTATGGACGTTGAAACTAGAATTAATAGTTTATTTGAAAATACGGCAAAAAGTAACGTATCAGATAGTAATGCTATTTTCAGTAATTTAAATAGTAAACAAAAGGAATTAATGCATAATATAGTTGATGAATTGAAAGAACGATTAGAAGATGAAAAAGATGAAGATGGTTATAATTCTATTCTTTATTTATATCATTTTTTACAGTCAATGGAAAGTATGAAGGAATTAAAATACGTTTTAGCGTATGTCTCTAAGGTTGGTGGATATACTAAGCCTTATGAATTTGTTTATGATGAAACAGAACAATTTATTTTTGAAAGTATTTTCTTTTCAGCTTTAAATTTATATCATGCAGGATCTTCAAGCAAAACTAAGATTGCTGAAACTCACAAACGTTTTGTTACTCAAATAGAAAATAGATTAGAAGAAAAAATGGGCCGTACACTTGAGATGAATACGGTAAAACTACAGGCAATGAAAGAACTCGGATATACTGAGGTTAATGAAGAAAATGTTGCTGAGATAATGTATAAGATTGATGAAATTCAATCACGCAGATCAAATAATTAAAAACCGATAATATATATTATGTTAACTTGTATGTAGCAAGTCTCCGTGAGGGAAATCCTCCGACTTGCCTTTTTTTAATTCTACAAAATCAATAACATCACCAAATAAATCAAGATAGCTATTTGAATAAGTCTCTTGACTGTTAGCCAATATGTCGGCTAACTCATTAAAATGTACATCATTATCTAAATCAAGATAAACAACTTCGGGCTTTGTTAAATTATTTGAATAGAAATATCTACGATGTCCAAATAATCTATTATCAATATTTTTAGTCATATATTTTGACATATAAACAACTGGCTTTATTTTATATAAACTTTTTACATTTGAAAAACCATGTGGCCAATATTTTACATCATAACATTTTTTGCGTTGTTCTTCTGACATTTTTAAATATTGTTGGACAGTAAAATTTAATTGTGGTATAATTATGTCAGGATTTTCTTTTATATCTAAATTAGTTAGTAGATGATAATGCACGGCTCCCCTTTTTTGAAATTCGGGAACGCAAATGTAAAGAAAGTCCTTTTTTTTATGCCTTATATTGGCACACCAATAGTTAAATAATTTGTTAGCATATTTTAAATCTTTAATATTTTCTGAAAATGTTAACGTTATAAATGTTTTAAATTTTTCTTCATTTGCTAAAACAAGCCGTTTAAAATTAGTCTTAGACCTATTAATATTTCGTATATCTATTTCTTTTAATTCGGTTGTTTTTTTTATATTATCTTTTTTTAACAATAAATTATCAATTTTTAAATTTGAGTCTTTTATGTTTTCAAGTTCTTGATTTTTTTTGATTTTAACTTTGTTGCAATAATATAGATGATTATACTCCCCCATTCGTATTAATTTAATTGTATATTTTTGTGTGTTATACTTAGTTATGACACTACTATCAAGTAAAGAGCTTGACAGGCGTTTCACGCCTGTCGTACGCTCTAAGTAGTCCATATATTCACTATATAACGTTAATTTACTCATTTTTTAAACAATCCTTTCTTAGGCGGTACGACCACCACAGGTGTGGTTTGGTCGTTTCCGCCACTAACAAAAGCGTTGCTTTCTGCAAAATCAATATCTTTATATTTTTCTATTTTTTTATAAGTATCATAAGCGTTTCTTATTTTTTTTGTATGTGCAAAGATAAAAAAGCCACAATATTTTTTAAAAGTATCATTTTCAGAATCATAATATTTTGCTTTTGTTTTAAAAACCACAGTTAAACAGCCAAAAAAGGTTTTTGGAACATATATATAATGTGTTTGACTTCTAAAGGGTTTTGCGAGTTCACTAAAAACTTGAACTGTGCCAATTGTAGCTTTTTTTTGCTTCCTTTGTTGACATATTTCCCCTAAAACTTCGGGCGGAACATCTTTGCTGTCTTTATTACTCCACCACGTTTTAAGCTCATCTATAACATTGACAACGCCATAAATACCATTATTATGCGTGAGCAAATCACGCCATGTGGTTAACTCTCCATCTTCATACTTATAAGCCATATTTGTATATACTTTTAGACGTGGATACATTGAACGCCATTTTTCAAGCAAATAAACAACGGTAATGGTTTTGCCTGCCCCCTGCTCTCCTGTTACAATATGTATGCCAAATTCACCAAATGCGTTAGGGTCTTGATTTAAAAAGTCATAGGCAAACTGCTTTGGAAAAAGAACAAAAATATTCTTAAAAACATTAGGAAAATTATTTATATATTTTCTAGGAATTTCTAAAACATATTTTTTATTATTGTAAGAAAAATAAAATGGAAATAATCTTTTTTTAGGCTTAACAACTTTTACATAACGTAAATAAAGTATATTATAAATAATAATTATAATAATAATTACAAAAAACAATAAAACTGGGAAAAGTAGAGGTAAGAGAAAACTAAAAGCTTGAAAAATTCCTTTAAAAACAACTTTTATAAGTTCAAATGGATTCATATCAATGACCTGTCAGCTTTCTAATTATCCAATTAAATAAACCCATAATAATATTAGCATGTTTACAAACAAAAATAATAGTTAAACAAAGTAAAGCAAAATTTAAAGGAAAAAGAGTGTTAATAACCGAAAATAAATAACCTAATTTAGATTCAATTACAATAAATAAACTATCTGGTATTCCAACAGCAGGAAAGCCAAAAGATGAAACTAATAGAGGCATAATAACTAAAATAATACCTGCTCCTATTAATAAACAAGTTAAAAAACTAGTCATTTGAAAAACTCCTTTCCATATTGCGAAAAATTGATAGAATTGTCCATAATGCTAAATAAAATTTAATCCAGGAAAACAACATTTCACGTTTATCTTTAAATAATGAAAAATCAAAAATCTTAACCTCTTTATTAATTCCTAAAAAATCAATTTTTAAGGTTGGTAAGTCCTCACAGGAATAAGAGGTCCATTTGTCCTCGGTAGTAACTTTATGACAATAAGGACTATTAGTTTCATCATATTGAAATAATGATATAATTTTAGGAATTTGCCACAAAATAGGATATGTTTCTTTTAAAAGTGAAAAATAATATTTAACAAATTCAGATGGACCACTAGACCAAGTTATATTTTCGGTAGAACCATCTAAATCAGAACCATAATGGTTTTTTATATAATTTTCATAATACAAAGAAGATTTACCAATAAAATTAACATTGAAAGAAACTTCATTTTCATATTTTTGAGTTTTTTTGTTAAAAACCTTAGCTTTTATTGTGGTGTTGTTTGATAAAGGAAAAGTATATATTTTTTCTGAATTTGTATATTCTTCCCATGTCAAACCATTATCCTTAGAAAAATAATATTTAAAATCATCATTAATAAATTGAAAATCAATTTTTATATTTGTAGAATTAACAACATCATCAATAATTGAATTATCGAAAGACGAAATTTTTGGAGTTGGTGTGTCAATTATATTAGAACCATCAACGTAGTTCTTAAGCATAAAATATTGATTAGATTTTAAACTACTTTTGTTGGTTATTTTTTGAGTTTTATAAAATGAAGAATTGAAAACAATTGAAACATCATTGTTAAAATCATAAGTAAAAGGTATGTTTGTATAGTAAAGCATAGTAGTACTTTGAACACGTTTCCCATCTAATTCATAATTGAAAAAATGTAAAACACCTAAGTCATTAAAATTAATAGAAGGGTCTACTCCTTCAGCTTCATAACGTGTTATCAATTTCCCATCTTTTATAACGTATTCTTTAAAAGAAGAATCTGGATACAAATAAAATGTATCCCAAAAAAGATCATCACGATCAGGGTCAGAGTTTCTTTTTAATGTGAATTTAGTATCTTTTTTTGTATCGTCTAAAATAAGAAAAACAAAATTTAAATATGAAGAATTTTCAAAAGATGAATATGATTTAGCAAATACAGCATATTTTTTACCCGCTTTTTCTGCTTCTAATATTCCTTTGTTAGTATCGCTAAAGTCTGAAGAATTTATTAAAGATTTATATAAATCCATATCCGCTGTAAAAACCTCTTCTGCATGAACTGTAAAAAAACAACAAAAGAAAAGCAATATACCAAAACAAGTTTTTTTCATGTTCTCACCTACCTAAAACAAAAAACAAAAATTTAATACCCAAAATAATAGCTACAATTGAAACGCAAATAGGTAAAACAGTACCAAACAAACTATAAAAAGTATTAGGCATATTTTCAGCCCATTTTTTTGAATATTTTTCCTTTAACTCAGTGTTTGGATCAGTAACCTCTACTTGCGTGCCATCTATCAATGTTTTTAAATAAAGATTTTTTATAGAATTTTTATCCATGCCTTTTGAGATAGTATAAGTTCCATATTTAGAAGATTTAACAACCAATGTTTTATTATTAGCTAAAGGAACGTCTAAATTTGAATAATAAGGATAAAAATACGTTTGTCCTTGAATAAAGAAAGCTTGAGTATAAACAAAATTTATATTATCACATGTATTAATGGGGTCAGATGATGAAAATTCACAGTCATAAGCCCTTGGCATTCTATTAGTTGTTAAACCAAAATAATACTGATTATATTCATTATTTAAAAATGCTAAATTAGTGAAAGAATCTGTTTGATTATCAAAAAAAACAAAATGGAATTTGCTTTGGTAATAACTCCAATAAACATAAAAGGGATAAGATTGATTTTGGTAATATGAAATACGTTCGTCTAAATCTTGTTTTAGTGTTAACTTAGGATTGCGCTCACTTTTTTTTGTTGTTAAAACATCAATGTTTTCTTGCAAACGGTCTATATCATAAGTAAAAACTTCTTCTGCATGAACTGTAAAGAAACAACAAAAGAAAAGTGGTAAAATTAAAATAAATTTTTTAATCATCTAAGAACGTGCCCCTTTCTATTAAAATTATTTCATAATCTTTTTTGAAATTTGCTATTAATAAAACTAATATAAGTTCAATGGTACTATACAATTCGCGAAATATGTTTCCCTCAGAGGAAAAAGTTACAATGTAGTTTCTCCCCTTCATACTACGCCCTTTTAATTGCACCAATTAACCAATTGATACCTTTGCGAATTGCTACAACTGAAATTGAAACAGCAATAGTGGCACCAATAGCAGCGGTTAAAGTTGGAACGATGCTAGATAAATCTAATGTAGAAAAATCAAAAGCACTTGCAGCTACAGCAGCTGAACCATCTAAGTACATAAAAACCCACCTTTCTATTTTTTCGGCGAATACCGTGAACGAGAAGCATCGCCGAGGTTAATGTATTAACCAACTTAAAAATTTTATAGTAAATTTAAAAGCCAAAAAAACTAGAAAAAACATTAAAATATAAAAGATACTATCAAGACAAAAACCAATCTCATTTAATTTGTTTAAAATATCAGTTTCCATATCTCACCTTCAATAAAAAGTCTAAATTTGTTTACATAAATTGTTTTAATAAAATTAATATCAAAAGTAACAAAGTTACAATTTGTAAAAAGTGTTCTTCAATATATTTTTGAATAATAACCTTTTTTGATAATCTTTCTAATTCCTTTGCTGAAATTTTTTTATAATAGTTATAATCTATAAAAACCCCTTTATAAAGCACCTGTGTTGATATAACAACCCAACCATACGAATTAACATCATTTGGACGATAAAAACTATAAAAACTATAAAATTTATAAACATAAGAATTGTCATTTTTTTTAAATACAATTAAGAACATTAATTATTAAAGTTTCTAACACTATATCCATTAATCGAAACAACTATTTTTTTATAAGTATTACTTTTACCATAAATTGGTTTATCCTCTAAAACAATATCAACTAACTTATTTAAGTTAGATTTTAACTTTTCAAAAGCGTCCTCAGAACAATAACTAGTTAATAAAACTAAACCATAATGGTTTTTTATAGGTGCCGTTTGTACTCCAAAATTAACCTCATACATAACAGAAACCTCTCCAGTTTTATTATTAGTTATCTCTTTTTTATCAAAATTTATTATTTGTGCTTTTAACTTATTTTCCATGTTTATACCTCTTTTCTTTCATAATAACAAATTTTTTTAAATCATTTAAACAAATAACAGTTATAACCTTAGTATAAAAATCTTCTATACCAAACAAATAACACAACGTCCCCTCTTCTTCAACATCAAATTTTTCATCTGGTGCGTCAACTTCAATAAATGCACAATAAATTTTTCTCATAAAAACTCCTTTCGTATTCATTCAAATGAATGAATGTAACTATATTGTAGCATTCAAATGAGTGCGTGTCAAGGCATTTAAACAAATGAATGATATTCTAAATATGGAAGTGAGAAAAATGTTTTTAAAAAGATTAAAAAATTTAAGGGAAGACAATGATTTATTTCAACAAGATATCGCGAATTTATTAAAAATAACAAGACAACAATATAGTTTATATGAATTAGGAAAAAGAGACCTACCAATTGACTTATTAGTAACATTGGCTACTTTTTATAAAACTTCAAGTGATTATATTTTAGAATTAACAAATATTAAAGAACCATATAATAAAAATAGAAGGGAAAAAAATATATAAAAAAAGCAAGAAATTGCTTTATATATTATGTTAACTTGTATGTAGCAAGTCTCCGTGAGGGAAATCCTCTGACTTGCCTTTTTTTATTTATAAATATATAAATGAAGATTAAAATCACATAAAAAGATTTAGAGTTTTTTTCTAAATCTTTTTTTACTTTGGTCTTTATTTTGATTCATAAGTTATATTAAATTTGGTTTAATAATGAATACACTTCTTTATAGATTTAAAAATTTTAAGAGAAATCCACTTATAACACTTATAAAATATATAATAAATACTATTTTTAGGCATTCTTTTGGGCTTTTATCGCTTTTAAATAAGACTAATAGTGCTACTCCACTATTGGCTAAAAGTCCTGTTAAAACGGCTGAAATTGGTAAAATATGATTTATATATAATTCTGTAAGTATTATGCTTGAACCACAGTTTGGAATAAGTCCAATAATACCAGTTATAAACGGTGTAAAGAATGTATTTTTATTAAGAATTGCTTTTATAGTGTTTTCACCAATATAATGGAAACAACTATTTAAAATAAATGTAAAAATAAATATAAATATGAATATTTTAATGGTATGTTTTATTGCTGGTTTTATTATTCCGTGTTCACAATTACAGTGTTCATCTTTACATATATCATAATGCTTTTTATTGTTGTCTTTTATAATCATATCTATAATAAATCCAGAGATGAAGCCAATAAGTATTTTAATTAAAATTAAACTTATTATTATATTAAAATCAGTATTTTCAGCTATTAATATTGGTAGCATTTCATCACTGGTTGATAGATAAACAGAAATAAGTGTTCCTAAGGTGATTATTCTAGTTATATATAAATTGGTAGCTAAAACAGAGAAACCGCACTGTGGTATAGCCCCTACTACACTACCAATAAGTGGTCCAAACTTCCCTGCTTTACTAATTATTTTTTCACTTTTTTTATTTAATTTATGTTCGGTGAATTCAATTATAATAAAGGCAATAAATAAAAATGGTAAGATTTTTAAATTATCAATAATTGTATCTATAATTATGTCTTTCATACTTGGCCTCCTGTTAATAATTATTATATCATTTTTTTAATAAAATAGTATTTATTTTAATTTTATTTGACAAGAATTTAATATTGCGATAGAATTTAGAAGGCAAATTAATAGAGGGATGTGAGTTTTAAGATGAAAAGAATTTGGAGTTTTATGATCGTTTTATTTGTTATTATACTAATGATTTTTTTAGGAATATTAGGCAGTAAAGATGATGATAATCAAAATAATACAGATGAAAATACAGCAGCAACTTTTAAGAGTAATAAACAAGATGATATAAAGTTTGATGACAAGAAGATAAATGTTTATGTTTTTTGGGGAAATGGATGTCCTCATTGTGAAGATTTGTATACTTTTTTAAATAGTTTAGACGCTAGGTACAAGGCATATTTTAATATTTATAGTTTTGAGGTTTGGGATAATACGGAAAATAATAAATTTATGAAGGAAATGGCAAGCAAATTAAATGAGGAAGTTTCTGGCGTTCCTTATACAATTATAGGTAATAAAAGTTATTCTGGATATAATGAAAGTTTAGGTAAAACTATTAAAAAAGCTATTTTGGAAGAATATAAAAATAAGGGAAAAAATGATATTTATAAAAATTGGAAATAATTTCCAATTTTTTATTTATCTTTATACATAAAACAGTCTTTATCATGGGAATATATTATGCCTATTGCTTGAAGATAAGAATAGATAGTAATACTGCCAACAAAGCTCATGCCTTTTCTTTTTAAATCTTTAGATATGGTATCAGATAGTGGTGATTTTGTTTGATTAATTTCATAATAAATTTTATCTTTAGTAAATTTTTTTAAATATGCGTGGAAGGTTCCATATTCATTTTGAATTTGTTTAAATATTATGGCATTTTTTATACTGGCAGTTATTTTTAATCTATTTCTGATAATATCTTTGTTATTTAAAAGTTCGTTTATTTTATTGTTATCATATTTTATAATTTTATTTATATTAAAATTGTCATAGGCTTTTTCAAAGGCTTTCTTTTTATTTAAGATACATTCCCAAGAAAGTCCTGCTTGAAACATTTCTAATATGAGCATTTCAAACAAATTTTGTTCATTGAAATTTTGCTTTCCCCACTGCTTATCATGATAATCAATATATAATTTGTTTTTTGTGTTACACCATTTACATCTTTTCATATTTGTTCCCTCTTTAAGGTTATTGTAACAAAAAAAGTAGAATAAATCTACTTAATATGTTTGTCCACCGTCAACGGCTAAGTTTTGAGCTGATATATTAGATGCTTGCTTAGAACATAAGAATAATACGGCCATAGCAATGTCTTTTGGTTCTTGTGGTCTTCCCATTGGAATTGATTTAGTAAAAGCGGCAAATGTTGCATCTTTTTTACTATCATCACCAGCTGTCATATTATTTAGCATTCCTTCCCATAATGGTGTTCTAATAATACCTGGAAGTATACAATTTATGTTTATATTATCTTTGGCATATTCTCTAGCTAAGCAAGCTGTTAGTTCTAATACAGCTGCTTTAGTTGCTCCATAAACGCTACAATTTGCTGAACCTAGTTTAGCAGCGATTGAAGACATGTTAACAATTTTTCCATAATGGTTTTTTTGCATAATTGGTAAAACAGCTTTGCAACCATAAAGTGTGCCATTAATGTTAATGTTAAGTATTCTATCCATTTTGTCTTTATCCATTGTTGTAAGTGGTTCTAGTGAACAAATACCAGCATTATTTACTAGAATGTCAATATTTCCAAGTTGATTAATAGTATATTCTACTAGTTTTTCAAATTGTTCATACTTTGTAACATCAATTTCATAAGTTAAAACTTTTGTACCATATTTGTCTAATTCACTTTTTGTTTCATTTGCTGCAGTTATATTTAAATCAGCAATAACAACATTTGCGTGAGCTTTAACAAATTCTAAAGCAATGGCTTTTCCAAGCCCCATAGCGGCACCAGTAATAATTACGTTTTTGCCACTAAAATCATAATTTATCATATTTTCCTCCTTTGAATAGTTATATTGTTTACTATTCTAATTAAATTATACCACGTATTTTTTTTAATTTCCATGGGGATGAAAATCTTTATAATTTTCTTGTAGTCTTTCGTTTGAAACATATGTATATATTTGGGTGGATGAAATATCACTATGACCTAGTAATTCTTGTATGCTTCTTAAATCAGCACCATGTTTTAATAAATGAGTAGCAAAAGAATGTCTTAAGGTGTGTGGTGAAAAATTGGTTTTAATATTTTTTTCTATAGCTATTTTTTTTAGTATTTTGAAAAATCCTTGTCTAGTCATTTTTTCACCATGATTATTTAAAAATAAATAGTTGTTTTCACTGTGTTTAAATAAATTGTAGCGATGATCTAAAATGTATATTTTTAAGGCTTCGGTAGCATAATCGTTTAATGGAATAATACGTTCTTTTGAACCTTTGCCAAATATTCTAACTAAGCAGTTTTTTAAATCTATGTCATTTACATTTAAATTGATAAGTTCACTTACTCTAAGTCCAGAACTATACATAAGTTCAAGCATAGCTTTATTACGAAAATCGAAATCTGTTACGGTATTTATATCTAATAAAGTAAACACTTCTTCTTCTGAAAGAACTTTAGGCAAATTTTTTGCTTGTTTTGGATTGGAAATTAATGTAAGTGGGTTTGTTTTTGTATATTTGTTTATTTGTAAAAATTTGTAGAAACTTTTAAGGGTGCTTATTATTCTAGATACGCTTTTTGGACTTTCTTGTTTAGAGATGTTTTGTATGAATTTAGATACATCATTTTTTGTGACTTTTGTAAAATCTTTATTTATATAATTATAAAATTTTTTTAAATCTCTATTGTATGAATCTATGGTGTTTTCACTATATTTTTTTTCAAATCTTAAGTATTCTATAAATTCATCTATTTTATTCATATAATCACCATAATAATTTTAATGCAAATGGGAAATATTTACAACCATTATTATTTTATAAATGTAAATCATGGTATAATAGTTGTTGTTAAGGGAGGAATTTTATGAGACCGCTTGCTGATATGGCTCGTCCAAATAAATTGGAAGACGTTGTTGGCCAAAAACATTTGATTTCAAAAGGGAAAGTTCTTTATAATTTAATAAAGAATGGTAAATTATTTTCTATGGTTTTATATGGACCTTGTGGAACTGGGAAAACGACTTTGGCTTACACTATTGTAAATGAGATGAATTTAAAATATGAATTTTTAAATGCTGTTATTAACAGTAAGAAGGATTTAGATGAGGTTATTTTAAAGGCCAAGGAAAACAATGGAGTTGTTTTAATATTAGATGAAATACATCGGTTAAATAAGGATAAGCAAGATTTATTACTCCCCTATTTAGAAAATGGTTTAATTATTTTAATTGGTCTTACAACAGCTAATCCATACCATTCAATTAATCCGGCTATCAGAAGTCGTTGTCAACTTTTTGAAGTAAAGCTTTTAGATGATAAAGATATTTGTGAGGCTTTAAAAAAAGGATGCAGGTATTTAGATAAGATTCAAATTGATGATGAAACTATTAATTATATTGCTCATTTGGCATCTGGTGATTTAAGATATGCTTATAATTTGCTTGAAGTTTCTTATTATAGCTGTGAAGATTTTAAGATTTCTTTGGATGATGTTAAAAGGATAAATAATAAGCCTAGTTTATATATTGATAAGAATGACGATGGATATTATGATGTAATAAGTGCTTTGCAAAAATCTATTAGAGGAAGTGATGTAAATGCTTCACTACATTATTTAGCTAGACTTATTGTTGCTGAAGATTTAGATATAATTTTTAGAAGATTATCTGTTATTGCTTATGAAGATATTGGACTTGCTAATCCGGCTATTGGTCCTAGGCTGGAAGCGGCTATTAAAGCTGCTGAACGAGTTGGGCTTCCGGAGGCTAGAATTCCTCTTGGCGAAATAGTTGTTGATATGGCATTATCTCCTAAATCTAATAGTGCGCATATTGCTTTAGATATGGCTATTAATGATGTTAAATTAGGGCATGTAGGTAAAGTTCCTGATCATTTAAAAACTAATTCAAAAGATTATAAATATCCTCATAATTATAAGGGAAGTTATGTTAAACAACAGTATCTTCCAGATGAACTTGTTGATAGAAAATATTATAGTCCTAAATTAACTAGTAAATATGAGGTAAATTTAAAAAAAATTTATGACCGTATAAATAGGTTATAAATGTTTTATTTTAGTATAAATAATTCTAAGGCTAGATCTTTATTTAAGATTCCTGTTTTAATGCCGATATCAATGTCGGCTAAATCATTTAGATATTTTAGTAATATATGGCTATCATAATTTCTAGCATTTTGAATAGCAAGTTTTACTCTATATGGGTGAATTTTTAAAATTGAGGCGATGTCTTTTTCCGTATATCCTTTTTTTAAAAGTTGTTTTGATTGATACATTATTCTAAATTGTCCGGCTAAAATGATGATTATTTTTAGAGGTTCTTCATTTATTTTAAGCATTTCGTTATATATTTCTAAAGCGTGGTTCCTATCTTTTTTTACAATATAGTCTATTAATTTAAAAATGTCTGTATCGATGGTTTTAACGGTTAAATTAAGTATATCTTCTTTTGTGATGTTTTTGTCATCTTCTTTATATATTTTTATTTTTTCAATTTCTTTTTCAATTATTAGGGGATTGTTCCCTACTCTTTCTATAAATAAGTTTAATGTATTTGTATCGATTTTATAATTTTTTAATAAAGAAGCGGCTTTAGAAAATGGATTTTCTTCATTGCTATATTCTAAAACTTTTCCTACTTTTTGGATAATCTTTGTTATTTTTTTTCTAGAGTCTATTTTTTCATTATGAACGATGAATATTAAAATTGTATTTTCATTTGGGCTATTTAAATAATTTAAGATTTCATCTTGTCCTAGGTTTGATGATCCAGTAAAAGCTACAGCATTATCTACTATGATGATTTTTTTATCACTAAACATGGGTATTGTCATTGCATCATCTAAAATATTATTTATGTCATCTTTGGTTAGATCGTATTTGTTAATATCCATTTCATCAATATTTTTACAAATTTTTTTTATTTCTTCATTTATTTTATAATCTTTTGTTCCATATAAAAGATATACCATTAATATCACCATTAACAGTATACCATAATTTTTAAAATATTATTTGGGAATTTCAAAATAAAATGTTGCCCCGTTTGAATTACTTTTGACGCCATATTTATAATTATGACTTTGTAAAATATTTTTAACAATGGATAGTCCTAGACCTGTACCATAGTTATTTCTTTTATGTTTTTTATCACTATGATAATATTTATCCCAAATGTGCTTAATGTCTTCTTGCTTTATTCCTTTGCCGGTATCTTTGATTTCAATTAAATAATCTTTTTTATTATTAGTGATATTTATAAATACTTTTTTGTTTGCTCCTGTATAGTTGATTGCATTATTAATTAAATTATATATAACTTGATACATTCTTTTATAGTCGGCTTTAATTACTACATTATCTGGATGCGTAAATATAAATTGATAGTTTTCTTGTTCTACTAAAATATTAAATTTTTTTATAACTTGGTTTATAAGTTCTATTAAATTTATTTCTTCTATTTTAATATTACTGCCACCTGCTTGAACGGCTGATAAGTCTAGTATATCGTTTACTAGTAATGTTAATCTATCAGTTTCTTCAATTATGGTGTTTAGGTTTTCTTCTCTTTTTTCTTTGTTATTATAAGTTATATCTCTTACCATTTCTGCGTATGCTTTAATCATTGTAAGTGGAGTTTTTAAATCGTGTGAAACGTTGGCCATGAGGTCTCTTTTAAGATTTTCTGTTTTTTCAAGTTCACATTTAGTATAATTTAGGGAATCCTCTAAGTCGTTTATTTCGTATATGTCGGTTGCTGTTTTAAAATTAGCATTAAAGTTGCCGTCTGCAAGTTTTTTTGCTTCTTTGCTTATTTGAGTTATTGGTTTTGATAATTTTTTGGATATTAAGTATCCAACCCAAAGGGAAACAATGAGTACAACAATAGTTGTAAAAACAAATTGACTGCTTAAAATTTTGATTGTTGAGTCTAGTGGTTCTAATGAGGCATTAATAAAGGCGTAGGTGTCATTATTAAGCTTTAAGGCATAAATTAAAGTTTCATTTTTGAATTTATTATTAATTAAATTGTAGTGAGTTTCTAGGCTACCACTGTTTATAAAGTCTTTTTTTACTTTAAAGTTTTTATTACCAAATTCCATACATCCTTTATTGTAGGTGTTGGAAATATAGGAACTATTTTCACCATATATTTCAATACATATATCTCTGTTTTGGGCAATAGAGTCAATACTAGCGTTAGTTAGATTAGCTGCTATTCTAAGCTCACTTGCGGCTTTGTCAAGCTCATTTGCTTTATATGATTTATAATAAACTTTTAGAAATATAATTTGAAAGAACCATAGGAATATTAAAATAAAAATGGAAAAAGCAATTAGAAACAGCCATATGTTCATCTGTAGGCTGTTTTTTTTAATGTTTCTTACTTTTTCAATCATTTGGTGCATATTTATATCCAACTCCTCTTACAGTAACAATTAGATTACGATATTTTCCTAAATTATTTCTTAACATTTTAACGTGAGTATCTACGGTTCGATCATCGCCAAAGTAATCGTAGCCCCATATTTTATTTAAAAGTTGTTCACGAGATAAAGCTATATTTTCGTTTGTTACGAAGAAACATAGTAACTCATATTCTTTTAGTGTTAATTTTATTTCTTTATTATCTATGTAAACGCTTCGAGCTGGATATTCTATTTTTAGACCTTTGTATTTGTAATTATCTGGTATCATTTTTCCACTACGTTTTAATATGGCTTTTATTCTAGCTAATAGTTCTTTTGGACTAAATGGTTTTGTTAAATAATCATCAGTTCCTAGATCAAATCCCCTTAGTTTATCATATTCTTCATTTCTGGCTGATAAAATAATCACGGGTATATTTTTATTGCTTTTTAATTTTTCTAAAAATGTCATCCCATCCATTTTTGGCATCATAATATCTAAAATAATTAGATCGATTTTTTCTTTTGCTACAATATCTAGAGCCTCTGAGCCATCTTCGGCTTCAACTGTTTCATAATTTTCGAGTTCAGCATATGTTTTTATAACATCACGTATAAGTTTTTCATCATCTACTATTAAAAGTTTCATTAAACCACCTCTTAGTTATATTATAATACATTTATGAAATATATGTGAAAAAAAGCCTTAAGCGGCTTTTTGACTTCTACATAACATTTTAACTTTTTCTTTTTCTTTTACTAAATTTCTCATTATATTAATATTACATTTAACTTTTCTTATTGAGCTTTTTGGTTTTGAGAGATGAAAAGGATACATCCAAATTAATCTTTTTTTGAAATTTTCTTGATTATTACTATTTAAATATACATTTGCGATATGGCTTAGATCAATTTGATTATTTTTAATGAAATCATTTAACTGATTTTTTTCTTCTTCATTCAATTCATCAATTTTTAAAATATATTCATATATTTTTCTAATAAATTTCATATCTGGTATATCATGCGTATTTTGATAGTTTTTAAAAGCATTTGCGGCTTGTTTCATATAATCATTTGTGTTTTTTTCCATACTTCTCACTTCCTGTAATGTATTTATATATTATAATATTTTGGGCTTTTTATGTCAATAGTTTGTAAAAATTTAGTGTTTTTGGATAATTTTCTTGACTTTACTTTTTGTTTTTATAAAATTTATTTTTCCTTTTATTTTAAGATAATCTATGATATCAAAATCTTCAGTAATAATTGATTGATCTATATCGGTGATGATATCAATTGCTTCTTCTAAGGACATAACCTTTAGAAGCTGACTGATTACTTTAAATATATTTGCATTAAAGTAATCTTTTTCCATTTCTTTTTTATCATCGTAAAATTTTTCGATTTCTATGGCAAGCTTTTTTGGAAAATAATAGGCTCCTGTTTTGTTATTAAAGTATCGTTGGTTTAATATTTCGGTATATCCTTCATTTAATCCTTTTCCAAAACTAACCTCTTCATAATTAACATTAAATCCACTTATATCAAAGGAAAACATGCTTGATGCGGCATGAAGCAATTCATGATATAAATTTGACTTTTTATCAATATATATATTTACTATTTTTCTGTCGTTGTAGTAACTTCCACTATACAAAATATGCTTTTTTGGTATATTGTGTCTTATTATTTTTATATATGGGGCATTAGCGACAAAGTTTTTTAAGTAAGTTATATCAATATTTTTAACTAAATTTTTATAGAATTCATAAACTTCTTCGTTTTCTATTTTTTCCATTATGTTTAAAAGCATTTCTTTTTCTTGTTTTGTTTGTATAGGTACTGTTTCGACGTTATCGAATGATTGATTAGATAATATATCATACACATAATTTTTAATATATTTATTATTTTTCATATTATTCCCCCTCAAAGCATGTGTTTATTATACGCAATATTTTAAAATTGTCAAATTAAAAAAGTAGATTTTTCTACTTTTCAAATTGTGAATTATATAGATTAGCGTAAAAGCCATTTTTCTTCATAAGCTCATCGTGATTACCTTGCTCAATTATATTTCCATCTTTCATAACTAATATTAAATCAGCGTTTTTTATTGTTGAAAGTCTATGAGCGATTATAAATGAGGTACGTCCTTCGGTTAATTTATCCATGGCCTTTTGAACTAATTCCTCTGTTCTAGTATCTACATTACTAGTTGCTTCATCTAGTATTAAAAACGGAGCTTCTTGAAGCATACCACGAGCTATGGTAAGTAGTTGTCTTTGACCTGCTGATACGCTTTCATTGTCTGATAAAACAGTGTTATAACCTTTAGATAATGTTTTAATGAAGTGTCCTAAGCCTACTTCATCACATACTTTTTCAACTTTTTTGTCTGATATGTTTTTTTGATTATATACAATATTTTCCTTTATGGTTCCTTCAAATAGCCAAGTGTCTTGAAGAACCATTGTGAATAGATCATGAATATTGCTTCTTGAAAGATCTTTGGTAGAAACTCCATCTATTTTAATGTCACCTGATTCAATATTATAAAATTTCATAAGTAAATTTACCATGGTTGTTTTACCGGCTCCTGTTGGTCCTACAATGGCAACTTTTTGTCCTGCTTTAGCATGGGCTGTGAAATTTTTAATTGTTGGATTATCATTTCCATCATATTTAAATACAACGTTTTCAAAATCAATGTTTCCTTTTACTTTCTTTTTATCTAGGTATTTAGTTATGTTTTTTTCATTTGTCATTTCTTTTTCATCTAAGAATTCAAAAACTCTTTCACTAGCGGCGGCTGTTGATTGAAGTGAAGTGGTTGCTTGAGCTATTTGTCCTAATGGTGAGGTAAATAGTCTAACATATGTGATAAAAGCAACTATTACCCCAAAGGTAATATACCCTTTCATTGTAAGCATGGCTCCAACAATACATACCGCAACATAACCAAAATTACCTATGAAAGCCATTATTGGTTGCATAAGACCTGATAAAAATTGACTTTTTTTATTACTTTCACAGACTTTAGAGTTATATAAGTCAAATTTTTTGTTGGCATCGGCTTTACCGTTGTATGTTTTAACAACGTTTAGTCCTGAGTATATTTCTTCAATATGGCCATTTAAATTACCTAATTGTTTTTGTCTTTCGGTAAAATATTTTTGTGAGTTTTTAAGTATAAATATCATACCTATAAAACCAATTAGACTAGCTATTATTGCAGTTAAAGCTAGGACCCAGTTTGTTATAAACATCATGATAATTGTTCCTAAAAACAAAGTTATACTACTAACTAAAGATGCGAGTGATTGGTTCATAGATTGAGCAATCATATCTACATCATTAGTTATTCTTGATAGAATATCACCAACGATATGTTTATCAAAATATTTTAATGGCAAATTGTTTATTTTAATAGAGATTCTACTTCTTAAATTTTTAGCGAATTTGTTTGAAACGTTAGTCATACAAATTGATTGAATATAAGTAAATAAGGCACTTGTTAGATACATGCATAAAAGTAATAAGGCTATATTTTTTATTTTTTTCATATTCATTGTTGGTTCTATTACTTTTTTGACATTTTTAGGTAGTGTATCTAAGGTTTTGTATAGTTCTTTTTCATTATTTTTTTTATTCAATTTACTCATTGTTTTTAAATAAGTATATTGATCATTAGCTGATAGGCTAATTTTATCGATGGTAATTTCTTTAAAGAAAACTTTTTGCATGTTTTCAGATAATTCAATGTTTTTAAGATCTTTTGAAGATGAAAGCAAATTTATTTTATCTTCTGTCGAAATTTTTATGCCATTATAGGTTGTTTCTTTTAATAATTTATCTAAGATATTTCTTGGTAGAGAAACTAGACTGGTAATTCCATCTTCTTTCTGCATGTTTTTCATGCTTTCAGTAAATTTTGCTTTGTCTTCACTAGATATATTTTGATCCATCATTATTTTTTGGATGTTTTCTTTTGATGTATCTATGCTTAATATTTCTGGAATCATTTTTTTGATGGTTTTCTCATTTAAATTATTACTGGCTTTTTTTGTAAGCTCTTTCATATTATTTTGATTAACAATTAATCCTTTTGAAATTTCATCGGTTAAATCAGATAGTTTATTTGGCGCTAAAATGGATAAAATTGAGCCAAAAATAGCTAAAATGAATGAGACAATTATTAAAATTTTATATGTGTTAAGTTCATGAAACAATCTTTTGATGGCTGATTTAAAATCTTTGGCTTTTTCAAAAGATGGGCCTCTCATTGGACCGCGGTGAGAATTATTTTCTTTAGGCATTGTCTAATTCCTCCTTTGAAAGTTGTGATAAGGCAATTTGTTTATATACATCACATGTTTTTAAAAGTTCTTTATGTGTTCCCATACCAACGCATTTTCCATTTTCTAGAACTAATATTTTATCAGCGTTCATAATTGTACCTATTCTTTGGGCTACAATTAAGCTGGTGGCATCTTTAGTATACTCTTTTAAGGCTTTTCTTAATATGGCGTCTGTTTTGTAGTCTAAGGCTGAAAAAGAATCATCGAATATATAGATTTCTGGATCTCTAGCTATAGCTCTGGCGATTGCTAATCTTTGCTTTTGACCACCAGATACATTGGTACCACCTTGAGCTATATGTGTTTTATATTTATCGTCCATTTTTTCAATAAATTCTTTTGCTTGGGCTACTTCCGCGGCTTTTTCTATTTGCTTTTGGGTTTTTACTTTACCATTTTCACCATAACTGATGTTGTAATTAACATCACCCGAAAACATAACGGCTTTTTGTGGTACATAGCCTAATTTATTATTTAGGGCTTGTTCTGAGTATTCTTTAATATTGATTCCATCGATTAATATTTCGCCTTCAGTTACATCATAAAATCTTGGAACTAAGTTAATTAAGGTTGATTTACCAGAACCAGTTGATCCTATAAAGGCTACTGTTTCACCTTTATTTGCTTTGAATGATATATTTTCCAAAATGCATTCATCAGCATCTGGATATTTAAAAGAAACATTTTTAAATTCAACTGTACCTTTTTCTTTAACTTTAGGTTCTAATGTTCCTGGAATGATTTTTTGTTTTGTGTCTAATACTTCATTTATTCTTTTAGCTGAGACTTGGGCTCTTGGTAGAAGCATAAAAATCATTGCAAGCATTAGGAAGGACATAATAACTTGCATGGCATATGATGAGAAGACAATCATGTTACCAAACAAGGTTATTTTATCTGCTAAAGCGGCTTGCTTTATTAAACTTGCACCAACAAAATAGATTGATAAAGTTAATAGATACATTATTAAATACATAATTGGCATCATAATGGCAAATTTTTTTTGATTAAAAAGCTGTAAATTAGTTAGTTCTGAGTTGACTTTGTCAAATTTTTCTTCTTGATAATTTTCGGCGTTAAAAGCTCTTACTACTCTAATTCCAGTTAAATTTTCTCTAGCTACTCCGTTTAGCTTATCTATTAATTTTTGAACGAGCTTAAATCTTGGGATAACTACGACTATTAGCATAGCAATAACTCCTAATAATATTACAATAGCTACGCCTGTAATAGCGCTCCATTGCCATGATTTATTAAGTATTTTTGTTATGGCCCATATGGCGGTGATTGGGGCTTTGATTAGTAGCTGTAAGCCCATTGCTATTAACATTTCTATTTGAGTAACGTCATTTGTTGTTCTAGTAATTAAACTACTAGTTGAAAAACTTTTTATTTCATCAGTGTCTAAATTTTCAACTTTGTTAAATATTTTTTTTCTAGTATTTTTGGAAAATTCGGAAGCAATATAAGAGGCAAAATATCCAGTTCCTACGGCAAATATTAAACTACCTAAAGCACATAATACCATATATATACCATTTTGTATTATGTCACTCATTTTACTGCCTTCTGTTTGAACTAAGACAGTTATTTCTGACATATAATCTGGTAATTTTAAATCGAGCCATACTTGAAGAACGATTAAAATAACGCAAATTATAGCATAAATAAATTCTTTCTTACTTAAATTTTTAATTAATTTTAACATTTTTCATCCCTTCTTCTTTTAAATTTTCTTTCATTTTGAATAAAACTTTGTAAAAAATTTTTAAATCGCTTTTATCTATGTTTTTTTCTAAAATTTTTTCGGTTTCATTCAAAACATGTTTCATGTTGTCAAATATTATGTGAGCTTTTTGGTTTAAAACAATTTTTTTTACTCTAGTATCATTTTCGTTAACCGTTCGTGAGATTAGGTTGTTTTTTTCCATTGTTTTTAAAACTTCAGAAATTGTTGCTCTTCTAATATTTAATGTTTTTTCCAGGTCTTTTTGATAAATATTTTCATTTTCGTGCATTTTCATATAATGTATTATTTGCATTTGGACCATTGTTGGAATATTATTTTTATCTTTGCATTTATTATTCATCATATATCTTACTATTTCATGGTGTAGGCTTTTTATTTGATACATTGCATTATTTTTCATGATATCACTTCCAAATCACATCATAAGTTTAAACTTTTTAAAAAAAATTGTCAATAGCCTAACAAAATGTTTTTGCATTTTTTTAGTTATTGACATGGTGATGTATTGGCGGGGTATCATTAGTTATTTTGGCAAAAGTATAATTATTGTTTTTACCATATTTTATAATGCTATCCAAGGCTTCCATGGTTGTTTTTTTTGAAGGAGCATCGTGCATTAAAACGATGTTTGTACCACTATGGAGTCTACTTACTACATTGTTATATATTTTTTCTTTTTCTAAGTTTCCTGATGCATCTTCACTATCTATGTTCCAATCAAAATAATGGTATCCTTCTTCGGTTAATTTATTGGTAATTTGGGTTACGATTCCTAATTGATATTTTTTTGATACTGTGTTGGATGATCCTCCTGGAAGTCTTATGATATGACTGTTTGTATATATAATATTATAAACGTCATTATTGATTTTATTTAGGTCATTAAAATAATTGTTTAAAGAGGAATATACATAACTATAATTATGGGTTGCACTATGAAGAGCAACTGTATGGTTTTCTTTTTTCATTCTTATTATATCGTTTCTATATTCATTTATTTGTTTACTGGTTACAAAAAAGGTGGCTGGGACTTTTTCTTCTTTTAAAATATTTAAAATGCTTTCTGTTAAATAACTTGGCCCATCATCAAAGGTTAAATATATTGTTTTATCGGATATTATAGATAAATTTGTATTAGGCCTTTCACCTTTTTTTGGTTTATATTTTTCTAATTTGTTACTAAAATGGGGCTTTATTTCTTTTAATTCTATTTGGCTTTTAATATTATCTAAATATTTAATAAAGACTGTTATATTAAATATTGTAAAAAAAAGAATTATGAGTAAAAATTTGTTGTTTGATATATATTTTTTTAAATATTGTAAATTCATTTTCTCACCACTTACATTATATTATTTTTAAATTTAAAAGGCTATATGGTTTAATTATTTACATGCTGTGAGACTATAGGCGTGTTTGCTGTTATTTTAGAAAATGTATAGCCATTATTTTTGCCGTATTTTATTATTCTTTTTAAAGCATCTCTAGTATAAGGCTTTATGTCATGCATTAAAATCATATTATATTTATTTTTAGATAAATATTTAATGACATTATTATATACGCCATCAGCTGTAGAAACACCACCGGCGTCGCCTGATGAGATATTCCAATCATAATATTTAAATCCTTTATTAACGACATCTTTGGTTAAATAACTCATTATGCCAGGTGTATAATGCCTTGATACGGTATTGGATGATCCGCCAGGAAATCTAATTATTTTTGATTCATAGCCGGTTATGTTTTTTACTCTATCTTGAACTTGTTTTAAGTCATTATAATATGAATCAACTGATTTATATACTACAGCATAATTATGTGACGCTGTATGAAGTCCAACAGTGTGACCTTCATCATATTCTCTTTTTATTAAAAAGTCTGGGCCATTATTTGTTACAAAAAAGGTGGCTGGAACTTTTTCTTCTTTTAATATATCTAAAATAACATCTGTTGTTCCTTGCTTTGGGCCATCATCAAAGGTTAAAAATATAGTTCCTGCACCCCAGCTTGAAGTACCATAAGCTTGCTTATTTATAACGTTAACTATTCTTATGGCTTCGGCTTTGTTTTTGCTTTTATCATAGACGGTGTATGTTATTTTGTATGTACCTATTTTATTTGTATTTACTGTACCATTAATACTAACACTTGAAGTTATGTCGTTATCACAATTATCTTGGGCTATAAAACCCGTTTCTTTCCAAGATGAGCCTAGATAAATAGTATCGTTGGCTTTTCCTTTTAAGGTTATTTCCGGAGCGTTTTTATCTTCTTTGAATATTTTTCTTATTACTTTTGCTTCGTTTTTTGAAGAATCTTTCACTTTATATATAATTTCATTGTCTTTTTTAATAATTTTTATATTTTTTGTTATATCACCATCAAAATTATCGATGGCTTTGTAACCTTGCTCATTATATTCTGTATTTGGACATATAGTGGTGTTTTCGTCACCATTTAAGGTTATTTGTGGCTTTTTTCTGTCAACTAGTTTTATTTTTCTTACCGTTTTAAAAACAACACCATTTATTTTTACTTGATAAATTATACAGTAATTGCCTAGCTTTTTATAGTTAATTTTATTTATTATTTTTACTTTTTTTGTGTAATCTTTTCCAAATTTTTCTACCTTATACCCCGGCTCTTGATATTTTTTGCCATAATCTAAGGTATAGGTTTGTTTTCCTTTAAGAGTAAATTTTGCTGGATAAAGGAAAAAAAATAATATTCCTATTAATATAAGTGTAATTATTACAACAATATAACTTTTTTTCATAACTTACCTCTTTTGATATTCTAATGCTTCTTTTAGGGAAAATTCACAGCCACAATAATTTTGACGATATAAATTGTAGTTTTTTGCTAATTCATTGCTTCTTTTATATCCTTCTTTCTTTTTAAAATCAGAATATAGGTATTTAATATTATATTTTTCTTCTAATATTTTTCCTATTTTATTTAATTTCTGACTATCTTTATATGGACTTACTGATAATGTGGTAGTGAAGTAATCAAAGTTATTTTTTATAGCAATTTCGGCTGTTTTTTTTAGTCTTAAATAAAAACATTTACTACAGCGTCTGCCGCCTTCTTTTTCATTTTCTAGGCCTTTTATTTCATTATAAAATGTTTGGTCATCATAACCTATTTCCATTAATTTTATATTTGTATTGGTTTCTTTTAGTAGCTGCTTTAAAGTATTTAATCTTTTAATATATTCTTCTTTTGGATAGATGTTTGGATTATAGTATAAAATAGTTATATCAAAATATGGATATAATCTTTCTAAAACTGAACTACTACATACACCACAGCAAGCGTGCAGTAATAATTTAGGTTTGTTATTTAAATTATTAATAATATCTTCCATAATTAAATTATAATTTGTTTTCATAAATTTACCTCTGCTAAATATTATAACATACTAAATAAAAAAAGTTTCATATTTGAAACTATTTATATAAATTTATAATGGTACTTACATTTACTTGCATAAGTAATAATAAAGTGGCACCAGCGGCTAAGAATGGGCCAAATGGTATAACATGATCACTTTTTTTGTGCATTATTATTAAAGCAATTGGAAGTCCTATTAGAGAACCCATAAATATAGATAAAACTGCAATTGGATAGGTTAAAACCATACCAAATATAAACATTAATTTAATGTCGCCGCCTCCCATAGATTCTTTTTTAAATATAAAATCACCAAATTTTTTTAGTAAAAACATTGTAATAAAAGCTAAAGAGCCATTTATTAATGAATTTATTCCGGCTGTTAATCCGTTTATACATATGATTTCAACTAGTAATATAAGGCCAAATACGATTAGGACTTCATCTGATATAATCAAATAGTTATAATCACTAACGGTAATTATAATCATCATTGATATAAAAGTTAGGGCAATAATTAGTTTAAAAGTAAAACCAAATGATAAATAAGCCATAACGAACAGGATGCCTGTTAAGGCTTCAAAAATTGGGTAAAATGGGGAAATTTTTTGTTGGCAGTTTTTACATTTTCCGTGCTGGATAATGTAAGATATAATTGGAATTAGTTCTATAAAAGTTAATTTGTGATTACAATTAGGACAATGGCTGGCTGGATATATAATGGATTGTCCTTTTGGAAGTCTATAGCCAACAACATTGTAAAAGGAACCAAATATAGTTCCTATTATAAAGATTATTGTGCAAATTGCTATGGTCATAAAAATCACACTTTCTATGCTTGGATTTGACTATACATTGAGAACATTGGTACAACAATTGATAAAACTATTATACCAACCATAACAGTTAATAAAATTATTAATGCTGGCTCAACAAAAGTTTTTATTCTTGTAACTGAATTTTTATGCAAGTCTTGATAATATAATGATACTTTATGCATCATTTCTGGAAGTTGCCCTGTTTTTTCACCGGTAACAATCATTTCATAAGCAGGTATTGGAAAACACCATTTATCTTTGAAAGCTTCTGATATTGGTCTACCTTTAGCAATATTATTAATTGCTTCATATATAAGTGATTTATATATTTCATTATTTGTTACTTTATCTAATATAGCCATAGAATCTGTTATAAAGACATTATGTGAAAGCAATGATGAAAATGTTTTTGTAAATGTTGTTACTTCATTGTAGATAATTACATCTCCAAATACTGGTAAATGCATAAGAAACCATTGTACACTAGTTTTAAATGCTTTAACATTTTTAAATAAGTAGATAAATATTATTAAAATAGCAACTACACTTAAGGCAATATATATAATATATTTTTGTAAAAATGTACTTAATCCTAAAACTGCTGTGGTAATTGCTGGAATTTTAGCATTATCCATCGTATTATAAATTTCAATGAATTTTGGAACAACATATAGCATAATGAATGTGCCTACGCCCATGGCAATAACAAAAATAATTGCTGGATACATCATGGCTGTTACCATTGCTTTTCTAGTTTCTTCTATTTCCGTAAAGTATTCTTCCATGTCATCCAATGTTTCAGGAAGTTCACCTGTCATTTCGGCTGTTTTTACCATATTTGTCAAAATACTTGGGAAAGCATTACCTTGTTTTTCTAGGGCTTCACTAAAACTTTTACCAGTAGTTAGATCATAGTTCAAAGCACTTAAAATACGTTTGTATTTTTTATTTTTGAATTGTTTTATCATTATTTTTACAGCTTGGGAAAGTGGAATACCTACTTTTAAATAAGTTGAGGTTTGGGCTAAGAAGAAAATTAAATCACTAGTTTTAAATTTGTCACCAGCGCCGCCACGATTTCCATACATAGTATTTATCCATTTATTTGTTCTAATACTATAAATAATGTTTCCTTGGCTTTTTAAAAATGAATGTACTTCAACAACTGAGAATGCCGCAAAATAACCTTTTTCTATTTTGCCTTCAGGATTTCTTATAATGTATTCGTATGTTTGTTTCTTTTCTGTTTTAATTGCTTCTGGTCCATCAAAATTTATTGTCATTTCTGGGGCATCTTTATATTTGTCCTTAGTTCCACCAATTTTTAAATTAAGTAGATTTTTAAGCTTATTTGATGAGGAAATTATTTCATTACCAAAGTCGTCTAACTTTTCGCCAGCTGTCTTTTTTTCTAATAAAGAGCTATCTGAAACATAGTCACCTAATCTTTTTTGAGCTAGTTTTTCATCTTTGATGTTTTTTTCTTTTTTTTGTTTTTCTTCTAATTCTACTCTTTTTGCTTGCTCTTTTTTATATTCTGCTAATAAAATATCTGTCTTTTTATATGTATTTTTAGTGGGCTTTACAGTTTTAATGACTTCGTTATTTTTTTTGCTAAATGCTTTAATAATCATCGTTGGAAAAGCTGCAATACCTAGGAAAACGTGTTTAATAAAGTCTAAAAGCGCTCCTAAAACAACTAAAGCACCGCGGTAAACATATACGCATGGTAAAAGTATAACTCTCATTGAACGCCTCCTTATTCTTTTTATCTAGAATAATTATAACATATTATTTTTTAAAATAAAACTTTTTTTAAATAAAACATATAATATTTTAGAAGGGGGCTTTAAACATGAATTATTATAATCCCTATTATTTTATTCCTACAGGTGGAACGCCTAGTTTGTTTAGTGCTTTAAAAAACGGTATTAATTGGAGTGGTATATTAAACGGAACTCAAAGAACTTTAAATATAATAAATCAAGCAATTCCTTTAGTTAAACAAGCTGCACCTATGATGAAAAATGCTAAAACTATGTTTAAAGTTATGAATGAATTTAAAAAGGTAGATGGGCCAGTTAAAAAACAGGAAAATAAAATTTTAGTGAACGAGAAGCAGAATAATGATGAGCAAGTAAGTAATAGTCCAACGTTTTTCTTATAAAAAAAGTTAACTTTTTTTGTTAACTTTTTTGGCATATATAATGTTATATATTTTTCCATCGTTTATGGTAATTTCTTTTACAATATTATAGTCTTTGCTGTTTAAAAATTCTTTTAATAAATTAATATCAGTATGGCTTGATAAAACTAAATCATTATTGATATCTATACTTAATATTTTTATTATATTTTTGGTACCCATGCCACTAATAACGATTATTTCATTATTAAGTGGGATTCCTTTTAATCCATCGTTTATGGCTACTTTTATGTTTGCTTTATACTTTTTAGCGTTTTCGCTAGCGGCTTTAACACAGCATTTTGATTTATCTAAGGCTAAACAATCGCATTTTTTGTAAAGATTTAAATATATGTCTAAATATGCATGATCGGCTCCAACGTCGATAACGTGGCTTTCAGTTGGTATAAAATCTGATAGTGCCTTTAATCGTTTTGAAAGTTTCATTTAATCGCCTAAGTAGTCTTTTAATTTGCGACTTCTAGATGGATGACGTAGTTTTCTTAAAGCTTTTGCTTCAATCTGTCTTATACGTTCTCTGGTTACTCCAAATAGTTGTCCTACTTCTTCTAATGTTCTAGGTCTTCCGTCTTCTAGGCCGAATCTAAGTCTTATGACTTTTTCTTCTCTTTCAGTTAAAGTAAGTAGAACTTCAGATATTTCATCTTTTAGAAGTTCATTTACGGCAAAATCTTCTGGACTCATGTTTGTTTCGTCAGGAATAAAATCGCCTAAATGTGAATCGTCTTCTTCACCAATTGGTATTTCTAAACTAACTGGTTCTTGTGAAATTTTGTAAATATCTCTAATTTTTTCAACTGTTGTTCCCATTTTTTTGGAAAGTTCTTCTTCGGTTGGTTCCCTATTTAATTCCAAAGTTAGTTGTCTTTCTATTCGCGCTAATTTATTTATAGTTTCAACCATGTGAACAGGAACACGTATTGTTCTTGCTTGATCAGCTATAGCTCTTGTGATAGCTTGTCTAATCCACCAAGTTGCATAAGTAGAAAATTTATATCCTTTGGAAACATCAAATTTTTCAACGGCTTTCATTAGTCCTATGTTTCCTTCTTGTATAAGGTCTAAAAAAAGCATACCACGACCAACATATCTTTTGGCAATGGAAACAACTAGTCTTAAATTGGCTTCTGCTAATATAGCTTTGGCTTGCTCATCACCATTAGATATTCTATCTGCTAATTCTAGTTCTTCTTCAGTTGTTAATAGTTTTATTTGTCCAATTTCTTTTAAATACATTCTAACTGGGTCATTAATTGTTAAATCTTTAGTTAACAGTTCTGTAGAAGTTCCTGCTGGATCTTCATCTTCTTCATTTTCAGATATAACATTAATATTATTTTCACTTAATGCATTATAAAGTTCATCAAGTGAATCAGCGTCTAATTCTAGATTTTTTAATTTTTCGGCTAGTTGTTCATATGTTATACTACCCTTTTTCTTTCCAAGTTCTATTAATTCTTTTTTTCTTTCTTCAAAAGTTTTTATTTCTTCAAACATAATTACACTCCTTTTTTTAATTCAACAATTTTTTCGGCTATTTTAGCTTTTTCCAAAGGGTCGGAAAGCTGCCGCATTTTATCAGCTAATCTATTTACTTCTTGTTTTACAGTATAGTCATTTATTACATTAATATAATCTTCGATTTCATCAATGGTATAACTATCTTTGTTATTTTCTTTATTTACTTTACTTAATGTTTTCATAATTTCTGAATCACATTCAGTATAGTCAATAAAATCTGCTTCGGTTATAAATCCAAAATTCTTATAAAATGTGCTTATTTCTCTAGCTATCATGCGGTATTCTTCATTTGAAATATACGTGATTTTTTTATCATACATGGCTATAACTTCTGGGCTTTTAAGCATATAATATATAAGAGCACTTTCAGCTTTTTCATATTTATCATTATAAGTAATTTTTGTTTCTACTGCTAAGGGCTTTTCTATTTTAGCGTCTAGGTGTTTTCTTATTAATTCTTCATCGATATTCATCTCGGCGCATACTTTTTTTATTGTGAGTTCTTTTAAAATATCATCATCAATTTTATTAAGCTCTTCAATAACGTCTTTAATATATTTTGCTTGATCGATACTGCTTGTAAGATCTTTGTTTTTTTTAAGATAATTTAATTTAAAATCCATGATGTTAATTGGGTTGTTTATTTGTCTTGAAAAAGCTTCTTTACCATATTTTCTAATATACTCATCAGGATCTAGGTCATCACTTAATCTAATTATTTTGGGAGTAACTCCTATTTTCATAAGTTCACTGGCACAAGACATCGTGGCTTTTTCCCCAGCTTCATCACCATCAAAACAAAGGATAATTTCTTTTGCCATTTTTTTAATTAAATGGGCTTGATTTGGGGTTACGGCTGTTCCCATGGTTGCGACAACATTTTTTATATCTACAGCATAGGCTCTTATTACATCCATAAAGCCTTCCATGATAATTACTTGATTTTTTCTTCTTGCAATATCTTTAGCTCGGTGATAATTATATAAAAGTTCACCTTTTTTAAATATTTCCGTTTCTCTTGTGTTGAAGTATTTTGAGTTGTCTTTTCGATTATAAATGCGGCCACTATAAGCTACAACGTTGCCACTTAAATCGTATAATGGAAACATGATTCGATCATAAAATAAATCATAGTATCCTTTTTCATTTTTGCCAATAAGACCACTGTTTAAAAGATCTTTTTCATTAAATTTTTTAGCAAATATTGAAGATAGAGTATTTTTTCTTAATGCTAGTCCTATTTGAAACTCTTTAATGATTTCATCGTTTATATCTCTTTGATATAAGTATTTTTTAGCTTCTGTTCCTTGGGCTGTATTTAGATTATTAATATATAATTTTAAGCTTAAATCATATATATCATTTAAAGTGCTATGGACTTGTTTTTTAAAGCTGTTATTAGATGATATGCTAATTTTTATGCCACCAATATCTGCTACTTTCTTAACAGCTTCTATGAATGAGATGTTTTCATAATCCATGATGAATTTAAATACTGTTCCTGTTGCTCCACAAGAAAAGCACTTATAAATTTGTCTAGTTGTACTGACGCTCATGCTGGGATTTGTATCATCATGAAATGGGCAAACTCCAAAGTAGTTTTTACCCTTTGGAGTTAATGGAATATAAGAAGAAATTACATCAACAATATTGACACTATTTCTAATTTCATTTATTTTTTCAGGACTAAGTGTATTCATGAAATCATACCCCTCCATATATTAATATACGTTTTTTTTTACTATTTTCCTTTTTTTTATATAAAAAAAATGCATTTTGTTACAATTTTTGCTATTTTAATTTTTTGAAAATAATTTATTGACTTTTTTATAATAGCTTTTTTGCTTGCTGATCATTAAATA
>CAKPSB010000010.1 GCA_934183155.1 uncultured Bacilli bacterium
TTAACCGTTGCACTAGAGGAAATATTATTAATAGCTATTCCATATACATCAAGTTCACATGTATTTGACTGAGTTACTGCTGATACTCCACTACCAGTAAACATAGTTTCTGTAGTAGCATTTGCCGTTGTCCATTTAAGTCCAACATAAACTTTAGTTAATTTTGAAGTACCTTTAAACATACAATTCATATTTATTACTTTGGAAGTATCAAATGAGCACAATTTTAAGCTGGTAAGAGAACTACAACTAAAAAACATCCAACTCATATATGTTACATTGCTTGTATCAAAGTTACTTACATCTAAGCTGGTAAAAGAACTACAATCAGAAAACATACCAATCATATTTGTTACATTGTTTGTATTAAAATTACTTACATCCAAGCCGGTAAGAGAACTACAACCAGAAAACATATTATTCATATTTGTTACTTTGCTTGTATCAAAGTTACTTACATCTAAGCTGGTAAGTTTACTGCAGCCCTGAAACATCCAGCTCATATTTGTTACATTGCTTGTATCAAATTTGCTAACATCCAAGCCGGTAAGAGAACTACAACCAGAAAACATATTATTCATATTTGTTACTTTGCTTGTATCAAAGTTACTTACATCTAAGTTTGTAAGAGAACTACAACTAGAAAACATAGAAATCATATTTGTTACATTGCTTGTATCAAAGTTACTTACGTCTAAGCTGGTAAGACGGAAACACGTTAAAAACATATTACTCATATCCGTTACTTTGCTTGTATCAAAGTTACTTACATCTAAGCTGGTAAGAGATTCACAACCATAAAACATATTATTCATATTTATTACTCTTGATGTATCTAATTTTGCCAAATTCATAGTTTTTGTTGAATAAAAACTACGTTCTAAGTCTTCGACACCTCCATAAAATAATCTACTTGAATCAGTTGGAGCTATTACTTTTCCATTTCCACCAATATAAAGTTTATACATACCACTATTATCTAGATCATCTATAATCCAAGCCATAACTGATTTATTTTGTTTCTCTGATACGTCCCATGATGCTACTGCATCAGAAGGAACGTTTTTATTATCAAGAACATCTACTGTTGATATTTTACCAGAATATGTACCTTGCCAGAATGCTTTAGATGCATCATACGCCATCATTACTGGAGAAAATTCAACGGTATAACTACTACTTACTGCATTAGTGCCATCAGATACCCTGGCCACTAATGAACCACTATCTGTAAATGGGACATCAACAGTAGATGTTGCTACAGTAACACTACTTCCATTATCTTTTACATATGAACAAGTATAAACAGACCCGCAACCAGCTGGATAAGTTATTGTAACCGTTTTAACTGATGTACCAGATTCTTTAAAAGTTGGTTTATCAATACTAGGAATAACTACACGCTTAAAAGCAGTATTTTGTTTACCGGCTCCACTAGTTACTCTAACTTTAATATTGTAACTTGTTCCATGTGTCAAATTTTTAAAAGTATAAATTTTTTCTGTACCATTATCTATCCAAGTTGTACCATTATCTTTAGAAAATTCATATTTAGCAATATCACTATCCGCAGATGCATTTGCCACTACTGTTATATAATTAGTATTAAAACTTACCGATATAGACAAATTAGGAATAGCCGTATCGCCTGATTCTTTGTCACCCCATCCAGCCTCGCATTTTTCTAAGTCATTTGAATACTTATAATTATATTTATTTTGCTTAGTATAAGTGACAACAACACCACCATTAAACGTTTTAAATTTTTCATCTTCCCTGCTACTACCTTCTTTATATTTAGGATTATTTAAATCTTCAGTAGTAAGTAATCCAGCTTTTTTTAAATCACTAACTTTTATACAAGTATGACTTCCTACAATTTGATTTGGAAGTAATAAAGACCTTTTAGACATATATGTTCTCGCAACATTTTCAATTGTAGTTATTTGTTCATCATATGCCCTACTCTTAGATGCATTTAAAGAACTATTAATAGTTGGAATTGCAATTAAAGCAATTAAACCAAGTATTACAATTACCCCTAAAAGTTCAATTAAAGTAAAACCCTTTTTCATATCTATCACCTAGATTAATTATAAAGTCTTACTAAACTAAAGTCAATTATATGTTTTTCTTAATTTAGTTAAAACTTTTTTTTCACGCCTTGAAACGTTAACTTGTGTAAGACCCAAATTATCCGCAACTTCTCCTTGCGTCATACCACTAAAATATCGTTCAAACATAATAGTTCTCTCAGGTTCTTCTAAAGCCTCAAGCTCATTTTTCAAAAACACATAATCATTCATATCCAAACTATCTTGAAAAAGCACCTCATAAAGATTTCTCTCATCACCATAAGTCTCATCTAAACTACAAACATTTAAACTTTCTAACCTTTCTAAGTCTTCCACCGGTATTTCCAAATATTCACTAAGCTGAAAAATAGAAGGCTCCATCATCAACTTTTGTGCCAATAAAGCTCTAGCTTTTTCAAGCTTAGACTTAACTTTAGATAAATCTTTACTTATTTTTATTGCATTGTTTTCTCTAACAAATGTCATAATAGCCCCAAAAATATAAGTGTAAGCATAACTTGTAAATTTTACACCTTTAGTCTCATCAAAATTATAATATGCTTCAATCATTCCAATTGCCCCTGCTTGAAATAAATCATCCATCAAATCAGGCCGATTAAATTTCTGAGCAATACTATAAATTAAATTTTTATTATTTAAAATTATATTTTCTAACCCTTCCATCTACCCTCCTATCATAAAACATTTAACATCTAATGTATCATCACCAAAATTACTTTAGCACATCATCAAATAAAATAAAATAAATTCGACATAACTAGAAATAATAAGAAAAAATGTGTCATAAACACATTTAATTTTCTTTATTTTCCAATTTAATTAACACTTCACGTGGCTTTGCACCATTTGGTGGACCAACAATTCCTCTTTCTTCCAAAAGATCAATACATCTTGCAGCCCTATTATAACCAAGTCTAAACCTTCTTTGTAAAAGTGAAGCACTAGCTTTACCTTGAGTTATAACAAATTCTCTAATTTCATCATATAAAGGTTCCTCATAATCATCATTATTTGAAACCATTGTAGTTGCACCCTTATCATCTTCAGAAACAGTTAAAGAATTATCATACATTGCTTTTTGCTGAGAAATAGTATAATCCACAACTGCTTTTATTTCATCATCACTAATAAACGTACCTTGTACACGAGTTGGAATACTCTCCCCCTGTGGTAAAAATAACATATCACCTTTACCTAATAATTTTTCAGCACCACTCATATCCAAGATTGTACGTGAATCAATACTACTAGATACTGCAAATGAAATTCTAGATGGAATATTAGCTTTAACAACACCAGTAATAACATCAGTACTTGGTCTTTGCGTAGCAACAATTAAATGAATACCAGCAGCTCTTGCCATTTGCGTAATTCGCATAATAGAATCTTCAACTTCTTTAGCAGCAACCAACATCAAATCAGCAAGTTCATCGATAATAACTACAATATAAGGTAATCTATTTAATTTTTCACCTTCTGGCAAACTTTCATTTTTTTTATCAACATAAGCATTATAACCAGCAATATTTTTAGTTTTACTTCCTTCAAACAAATCATATCTGTCTTCCATAATTTTAACGATTTTTTGTAAAACTATATTTGCTTTTTTAGGATCAGTAACAACTGGTGTCAATAAATGTGGTACTCCATTATACATTGAAAGTTCAACCTTTTTAGGATCAACTAAAACAAGTTTTACTTCTTCCGGCCTCGTTCTCATTAAAAGCGAAGTAATCATACTATTAATACAAACTGACTTACCACTACCAGTAGAACCAGCAACAAGTAAATGTGGTGTTTTATCTATTTCACACCATACAGGATTACCCATAATACTTTTGCCCAAAGCTACCAATAATTTAGAACTTTCCTTAGTCTTAGGAACCGCTTCCAAAATTTCCCTAACTGCTACTGGCATAACCGATTTATTAGGAAGTTCAACACCAACAGTTTTTTTACCAGGAATTGGTGCCTGAATACGAACATCCTTAGCACCCAATTCCAAAGCAATTTCCTTATTTAATGCCGTTATTTTAGAAAGCCTTGTCCCTGATTTAATCTCCAATTCATATTGAGTAACCGAAGGTCCAATATTAGCTGCTACCACTTTAGCCTCAACTCCAAAGTCCTTAATAACCTTCTCAAGTTCATTAACATTTGTCTTAATAGAATCTTGATTAGCTTTAATAGCTTCCTTTTTTATTTTTGGCTTTAATAAAAGTCCCATAGGTGGTTTATGATATTCTTTATTATAACAATTCTCTTTAATTTCTGGTTTTTTAACATCTTCATGAACAGGCACTTCTTCATGAGAATCTTTAGGAAGCTCATCAATAGATGAGATAATAATCTTTTTATCTTCTTTTTCAAAATCTTCCTCAGCTATTTTAGCAGCCGCTTCAGCCTTTTTATTAGCTTTAATTTCTTTTAAATTTTTTGCTTTATCTTTAACAGCCAAAATAGCATCATAAATAGATACACCCGTAAACATAATAATACCACAAACAATCAACGCTAAACAAACAACCCTAGTTCCATCAATAGTAAGTAATTTTACACCAATTAAAGCAAATATTGCCCCTATCATACCTCCACCTTGAACATCAGAAGTATGTTTAACAAAACCCATTAAATTATCAATCGTTTTAGTAACAATATCCCATGACGTAATATCACTGCTTAACTGTTTGATATATTCTGTATGTGATAAAATCAACACACCAAGTATAAGAATATACAATCCAACTAATCTTGAAGTTAAAAAATCAGGTTTTTCTCTTTTTACCATCATATAAACGCCACAAGCCCCAGTCGCAACTATAGGTAAAATATACCAGCTT
The DNA here is from genome assembly GCA_934183155.1 of uncultured Bacilli bacterium. Classification (GTDB taxonomy): domain Bacteria; phylum Bacillota_I; class Bacilli_A; order RF39; family UBA660; genus Coprosoma. The sequence continues at coordinate 4,937 of CAKPSB010000010.1, forward strand.
CCAGCCAAAAAAGCCGCAAAACCTTTAATAACATCAGCTGTAACTCCAAATGGGCAACACCCAATAATCATAATTAAAATAAGTAATATTCCTTTTAACTCAACACTATAAGAAGGTGTTTCCTTAGAGACCTTTCTTTTCTTTTTTTTTGCCATGTTATCTTACCTCTCTATCTAAAACAATTATATCATCTTCAAATAAAAAACAAAACCAATTTGACACGTTTTTGACAAATAAAAAGACTATTTCTAGTCTAATAATTTTCAGCCTTAACCTCAAAATAAGATCTTGGATGAGCACACACTGGACAAATTTTAGGAGCTTCATCACCATAATGTACATGTCCACAATTACGACAAACCCACATCTTAGGAGTTTCACTTTTAAATACTTTTTCCTCTTTTACTTTTTCAAGTAAAGCTTTATATCTTTCTTCATGAGTCTTTTCTATTTTACCTACTTCTTCAAACAAATAAGCTAATTTATCAAAGCCTTCTTCTTTTGCATCTTTAGCCATAGAAACATACATCTCAGTCCATTCATAATTCTCACCTTCAGCAGCAAGTTGTAAAGCTTCTTTAGTAGTTACTTTTAAGCCATCCTTAACATCACCACCAAATAAAGCTTTAAGCCATAATTTTGCATGTTCCTTTTCATTATTAGCAGTTTCTTCAAATATAGAAGCTATTTGTTCATAGCCTTCTCTCTTAGCCGTAGAAGCAAAATAAGTATACTTGTTTCTAGCCTGGCTTTCACCAGCAAACGCAGTTAATAAATTCTTTTCAGTCTTACTTCCTTTTAATTCCATAATTATTCTCCCTTCTGACATTTATCACAAACGCCTTTAAAATTAATCTCATAATCAATTATCTCAAAACCAGCAGGTAAATCAAGTTTAAAATCATTTTTTAAATCAATAATTCTACCACATTTAACACATATAAAATGTGGATGCCTATCCATACGATCAAAACGATCAATATTATTTGTCTTTATTCTCTTTACCATACCAATAGAAACTAACTTATTCAAATTTCTATAAACCGTAGCCAAAGAAATATTAGGAAATTCATTTTTACACATTTCATATATATCATAAGCTGATGGATGATCATAACTATTATTAAGTAACATTAATATAAATTTTCCCTGCCTTGTCTCGCGCATAGCTCACTTCCTTATTGATAATGATTACTAATAAAAGTATATCATAATTTATACTCCTTTTCAATCCATCTCATAATAATTTCTACAATATAATCAACTTGTTTTTCACTAAGTTCTACTGAAGCAGGAATATTATGCCACTTAGCCAAACAACTACGGCAACAAGTCCCCGTAGCGTGCTGAGCAATAAAAACAGGATGCCCTTTCATCGGAGTTTGCCGTCCATCATTTAAAGGATATGCAGGTTTTAATCTTTTATAAACAAAATCATAAGCATGACTTCTAATAACCTCTAAACCCTTTTGATCAATATATTTAATCATATATTTTCTCAAATGAAAACTACTTCTAAATTTGGATTTACTTAAATTTTCAAACAAATAATCTAAATTATTATACATCCTCATCACTTAAATATTTATAAAATTTATCCAAAATCAAATTTAAAACTTGTTTCTTATTATTGATCCGGTACTTATCATAAGTATATAAATCAAAAGAAACATATCTATTTTCTTTTCTGTCATAAATAGATATAAAAACTTGATTATCATTACCCGTTAAATTAGCAGGATCCTTTTTTCCAAGTTTTCCAGTAATACCAATACCATAATCACTTAAAGCAAACTCACTTATTACTCTAGCCATTTCTTTAGAAACTTCACTACTATAAACAGTATATTTATCAATAATATCACTAGAAACGCCCATTTTAATTTTATATTCATTAGAATATGTAATAGCACTAAAATTTAAAATTTTACTAGCTCCAGGAACATCAGTAATACTACTTGCCACAAAACCACCCGTACAAGACTCCATCGTACTTATAGTCTTACCTCTATCTCTTAAAATCTTCACAATTTTTTCTATCTTTGTCATATATCCTCCCTAGTTTAATTATACACCAAAAAAAAGAAACAATTAATGTTTCATTCTTAAATTTTTTTGATAAGTAGAATATACCATTTTCATATAAGTATCATCCTCTGTTTTCTCAACATATCCACTAAAATCAAGTTTATCAGAGATAGCATTTATTACTCTAATGTTATAATCTAATTCATCTGCATTATTCAAATCACCATAAACACCTAAAGCAACTCTTGTTCGAGAATTTGAAACTTCTGGAATTCGTACTAATGGATAAATAATTGAAATAGCATCTTCAAATGGCATAACCGCATGAACCAAATCAACTTTTTGAAGTTGTATAGGATTTTCTAGCAATCTAATTAAGCCATCTAAAGTATTAACTTGCCAATTTCCATTAAAACCATCAGTAAGCATACTCTTCTTATCTAAATAATCAGTTGTTGTCATAAACTGTTCATTAGCAATTTCAATCGCATTATAAGATTTATCATCATCTAAATCTTCAATATCACTTATTTGATGATAAAAAAACTTAGCGTATTTTTTTAATTGTTCTCTCTTTTTTTTCTCCTCTGAAGTAATATTTCTATCAACAATTTTAATGTCAGAAATAGTACTCTTTGGCATTAAAATCTCTTCTTTTACTACAGCTAACTTCGGTAATTCTTCACTTTTTTTCATTTTTTTCCCTCTTTCCGAAACGTTCATAATATACAACAAAACAAAACAAATGTCAAGTTATAAAAAAAAACAAGAAATTATCTTGATTTTCCATGTGATTTATTATTTTCTAAATTAATCTCATTTAGCTTCTTTTTGAGCTCTTTTTCAACAAGTCCAACTTTTTTTAATAAAGAAGCTATATATCTTTTATCTAAAAATTTAGAATATTTATTAATAATAATATTTTTATATCTAATAAGATCATCAATTACCAAAGCAAGCCCCTGCGAATCATCATCATCGTCATCAACAACCGAAAAAAGAAACGCTAAATAAGAATTTAATTTATGCTTAATTTTTCTTTTCAAAACCTTACTTATAAGTTCCGGCTTAACAAGAACAAGTTTACTAACCTCAACACCTTCATAAGGGACATTATTTTGTGGTTTAATTTTAAAACCATGAAGATGATTATAATCAATATAACCATATACTATTTCATTATTATCCTTATTACAAATATAATATCTCTCATTCATGCATATCACCATTTTCCAATAAATCAGGTCTTCTTATAGTTGTTTTTTTTAAGGCCGCTTCTTTTCTAAACTTTTCTATATTAGCATGATGTCCTGAAAGTAAAACATCCGGAACCTTCATTCCCCTAAAATTAGCTGGTTTAGTATACACAGGATAATCCAACAAATTATTATTAAATGAATCATTTAAATGTGACTCTTTTTCAATAACTCCATCAATTAAACGCACAACACTATCAGTAACAACCATACTAGCTAATTCTCCACCAGTTAAAACATAATCCCCAATACTAATTTCCATATCAGCTAAACTGCGTATTCTCTCGTCAAATCCTTCATAATGGCCACAAATTAAAATAAGATGTTTTTTTCTAGATAAATCATAAGCAAATTTTTGCTTATATTGCTTTCCTTGAGGTGTCATTAATATAACTAAAGAATCATCAGTTTTAATATCATCAACCGCATCAAAAATAGGCTGAGGCATTAAAACCATTCCTCTACCACCACCATAACCATAGTCATCCACTCTTTTGTGTACATCTGTACTATAACTCCTAATATCATGAATTTGAATATCAACAAGTCCTTTTTCCCTAGCCCTTTTAATAATTGAAGTATTTAAAAAGCCATCAAACATTGAAGGAAAAATTGTTAAAATATCAATTTTCATCAATAAGACCTTTTATAGCATTTATATAAATGCCCCTTTCATTAATATCTTTCACAAATTCTGAAACATTAGGAATTAAATATTTTTTTACACCTTGAACCACAAAAAGTTCTTGACCATTATTATTAACAACCTCTTTTAAAGTCCCTATAACTTCATCATCAACATAAACATTCCTCCCATATAACTCTTCATTAACAATTCCAGGAAAAACATAATCATCCTTTAAAATATAAACCTTACAACCTTTGAATTTCAAAACATCATTAATATCTTCATACCCGTCAAATTTAACCATATTATAACCTTTATGTACACGATGAGAAACAATCATAAGCTTTTCATCATTTATATATATAAAATTATTTTTTTGAAAAACTATATCTTTATATTTAAAAAGTGAGTTGATTCGTACCTCCCCTTTAATACCATGAGTATTAACTAAATCACCAATATAAAGCACATCAATCACCTCACAAATTCATACAAAATAATACTTGTAGCAACACCAACATTTAAACTTTCACAATTTTTATTCATCGGAATATATATATATTCATCGCATAACTTTAAAAGTTCATCAGAAACGCCACTGCCTTCATTTCCCATTATTATAGCAAACTTATCATTTTTTTCAATAGTTTTTAAATTAGTTCCACCAGTAACTTTTGTTCCATAAATTGGCATTTTACCTTTAATACTATTTAAAAACAAATCTAAATCATACTTTACAATATTTACATTAAAAATCATTCCTTGTGATGCCCTTACAACCTTTTCACTAAAAGGATCAGCACACTTTTCATTTATAACAATAGTATCAACATTAAAAGCAACACTACTTCTAATAATTGTCCCCATATTACCAGGATCCTGCACACCATCTAAAATTAAAATTTTATCTCCTTTTAATTCCATTTTTTTTAATTCACAAACCCCAATAATACCCGTAGGACTATCTACACTACTTAAATATTTCAAAACGCTTTTACTAATATAATTAGTAGAAACATCTAAAGAAAAATCTTGATCCTCTGTAATTAATAATTCTTTCAAATAACCGGCCTTATATGCTTCAAGCGTTAAATGCCTACCTTCAACTAAAAATAAATTAGCCTTTTCCCTTTCTTTCTTTGTCTTCAACTTAGAAAGATTTTTAATCTTTAAATTAGTTACCGATGTATACAACATAAAATCACCTAATTCTCATCCTGTGTAGTATCATATTTATAAGAAAATTTACCATTAGCAAATGAAATACTAACTTCATTTTCTAAATTAAAATTTTGATCATTTTTAGGATTTTTAATATTTCCAGAAGGCAAATATCCACCTTTTTGAAGTTCCTCTAAAGTAACAGAACACTTTCGCTTATCACAATCTGACATAATATAAACATTAGCCCCAACATAATTTTTTGCAGCTCTTTCAAAAGAAATAATCTGATCATTATAAGCCGTTTCTGTGCTTTCAACAATCGACCTTTGAACAAGTGGAACCGTAATCGTCGCAATAATTCCCAAAATAACAATTACCCCCAAAAGTTCAACCAAAGTAAAACCTTTTTTCATTCAATCACCCAATAAAATTATAAAATAAGCAATATTTTTAGTCAAGATTAAATACACTTTACAATAGCTAAATGTCTCTCTTTTAATTTTTCTAATTTATTTTTAATATTACTAACATCATAATCACTTTTAGCTAACTTACTTAAACACTCATTTATCTTATTAAAATACATCTCATCACCTAAAGCATACTTATCAATATAAATATAAATAAGTTCCTCTAACGCCTCAACAATGCCACCATTAGATGCAATTTCAAAATATTTAATTGCCAAAGAAAGATCTTTCTCTACACAAGCCGCAACACAACCATCTAAATAAAAATACTTTGCCAAATTAAAATATGCCCAATAATTAAGTAAACTAATAGGTACATCTATAGCCAAACTATAATATTCAAATGCCTTTCTATAATTTTTATCTACATATAAACCCTTTCTATAAAATTCACCAATTTTATTAGAAGACCAGCTTTCACCTTTTAAAGCCCCAAATTGATAGCATTCAAAAGCTTCCTTCAAAAGTCCTTTTTTTTCATATATTTTGCCTAAATTATTATAAGCATACACATAATCAGATGCCATAGCTTTTTTAAAATATAAAATTGCCTTCTCTTCACTTTTATCTTCTCCAGGAATATATCCATTTAAATAAGCTATCCCAAGTGTATTAATCGCCGCAACACTACCAACATTTTCAGCTTGAAGTAAATAATTATACGCTTCTTTTTTATCTTCCAAAGATAAATTCCCAATTTTTCTTTGATAAAACATTTGAGCAATTAACCAGCACGACCTAGGGTGATTTTTTGAAGCAGCTATCTTCAAATATTCATACGCCTTAACATACCTTGGATAACCTGCCATCGTTCCCTTATATTCCATCTCACCCATTTCAAAACAAGCATAAGGATTTTTCTCATTAGAAAGCATTTTTAAAGAATGTGTATAATTAATTCCATCTTGCATCTGCAATTTCAAAAATTTTTCAAGTTCTATAACCGAAATATTAGTTTTATTAAGAATTCCTTCAATGATTTCCTTTTGCGAATTTTCCGTATATACTGGTTGTTTTTTTTCTAAAACAATATAAATCAAAAAATTGCATAAAACATCATATAATCTGCCACCTTCAATCATAGAACATATTTTTTTAGTAAATTCATCACTAACCGTTTTATCATTTTTAGCTAAATTATAAAGTTCTAAAACAAGCTTATTAAACAAAACATGCCTATTAACTTTTAAATATAAATCAGAAAAAGACAAATTATTATAAATTTCCCCATCCAAAATTGACATAAGACCCATTATAATATTACTAAATACCTCAGGATTCTTCTCATAACTTTTCTTATAGACAACATATTTTTCTCTAAAATTAACTCCAATTGACCTATATCCAATACAATAATTATTAATAGTAGAATCACTAACATCTGATGTATCAAATAAAACATAAAAAATTTCAGTTTGATTCGCAAAACCTTTATTTTTCGAAAGTTCTTTAACAATTCGGCAAAAATTACCTAAAGAAAGTTCCCTTTGATTATTATTCATTTTAATAAAATTTTTTTTCATTTTTCATCACAAAACAATTATACCACATTGTGGATAAAATGAGTATTTAAATTCAAAACGTGGATTACTCGAAATAGGTATTTTTTATTCATTTGCTTATACTGTTAATAGGAGGAAAAAAATATGAAAAAAATTTGGAAAAATTATAAAACAATGATTATTCTTGTTTTATCAATGATTATTGGTGCTATATGTGGACTTATATTTAAAGAAAAAGCCGCAATTGTTAAACCATTTGGTGACTTATTTTTAAATTTAATGTTTGTTATTATTGCTCCATTAATCTTCTTAACCATTACTTTAGCAGTTGCTAAAATCAAGCAACCAAAAAGATTGGGAAAAATTATGAAATGGACCGTAATCGTCTTTGTTACAACATCCATTATTACCGTTTTACTTGGATTTTTATTCATTAAAAACATAAACCTAGTAGACAAAGGAGATAATCAAGCAATCAGAGAAATGTTTGATGGTCAAGCTAAAACAAACACAAAATTAAACATTTTAGAAAGTACCGTTAACTTAATTAGTGTTAATGATTTTACAGAACTACTTTCAAAAAATAATATTGTTGCCATTGTTATCTTTGGCCTACTATTTGGCTTTGCCATGAGAATGAGTGGCAAAAAATCTGAACCACTTTTAGAAGTTCTTCAATCAGCCCATAGTGTAGTTTTTAATTTTATTAAATTAACAATGTACTATGCCCCTATTGGAATAGGTTGTTACTTCGCATCATATGTTGGTGAATTTGGTTCATCAATTGCCATAGGATTCTTCAAAACATTTGTACTATATTCATTAATTGCTTTAGGATATTATACTATTATATATAGCCTATATGCCTTTATTGCCGGAGGAAAAAAAGGATTAAAAGCTTGGTGGAAAAATATACTACCATCAACCTTTACTGCATTAGCAACCTGCTCATCAGCTGCCTGCATACCAGTAAACATTGATAGTGCCAAAAAAATGAACATTTCTGAAGATGTTTGTGAAACAACCATCTCCCTTGCTACAAACCTACACCAAGATGGATCAGTTATAGGTAGTATTTTTAAAATAATGTTTCTAGTTTGTCTATTTGGAACAGACTTATCTGATCCTTCAATTATGTTTCAAGCAATATTTACAGCTTTAATAGCTTCAATGTTAATAAGTGCTGTACCTATTGGTGGTGGAACTGTTAGTGAGATGATGATTATAACTATGATGGGATTCCCAGTAGCCGCTCTTCCAGTATTAACAATGGTAGCTACCGTTATTGACGCTCCAGCAACTGTACTAAATGCCGTTGGTGATACCAACTGTGCCCTACTAGTATCAAGAGCTGTTGACGGTAAAGACTGGGCAAAATAAAATAATTCTAACAATAACTTAATAACATAAAAGTAAGCACAAAAAAGTGCTTACTTTTTTTATAAAATAATTATAACTTTTATAAATTTAATTACTATATCTACTAATATTTAAAACAATTCCCATACTTACCATACTAACTAAAAGAGATGACCCTCCATAAGACAAAAATGGTAAAGTAACCCCAGTTACTGGAATCAAGCCTATTACCACACTTAAATTTAACACAGACTGAAATGCCATCATAAAAATAATCCCATATGATAAATATTTTCCAAATAAATCATTGCAATTTAAAGCAATTTTAATAGATTTATAAATTATAAAGCAAAAAAGCCCTGAAACAATCAAAACCCCCATAAATCCAAACTCTTCACTAATTATTGAAAAAATAAAATCAGTTTGTGGTTCCGGCAAATAAAAATGTTTTTGTCTAGAATTGCCAAATCCAAACCCAAACAATCCTCCAGGACCAATCGCATACAAAGATTGAATAATTTGAAATCCACTACCAAGCGGATCAGACCAAGGATTTAAAAAAGATAAAATTCTCTTTAATCTATAAGGTGCCGCTAATATAAGACCAGCTATTCCAATAAAAGATAAAAAACCAATTTTCCAAAAAAAGCCTAATGAAGCACCACCAACAAAAAGTAATCCAATAACCCCCATCACCAAAATTACCCCTGTTCCAAAATCAGGTTGAAGCATAATTAAAAAAAACACAATTAACGTTATAAACAAAATAGGAAAAATATTTTTTTTAACACTATTATTACACAAGTATTTACTTGTAAAAATAATCATAGCCAATTTCATAAACTCACTTGGTTGAATGCCAAAAGACCCAAATCCAAACCAACTTTTACTACCATTACGTTCACTACCAACAAATAAAACTAAAATCATTAAGAAAAAACAAACCCAAAAAATCTTATTCGCATACTTATAATAATTATGATAGTCATATCTACTTACAATATACATTATAATAATACCTAAAAAGAAAAATATCATTTGATTTTTAACATATTTAAAAGCATCACCAAATTTATATTCTGCCCAAATACTAGAAGAAGAATAAATCATTAATAATCCAAACAAAGACAAAATAATTACACCTAAAAATAAACTAGTATTTATTTTTTTCATAAGACAACTCCATATATCAAAGAAAATAAAGCAAAAATCAAACCAATAAGCCAAAACATTTTAACAATCTTTGTTTCCTTCCAACCTAATTTTTCAAAATGATGATGCAGTGGAGCCATCAAAAACACCCGCTTTCCAGTTAATTTAAAATACAAAATCTGAATAATACAACTAAGCGTTTCTAAAACAAAAACAAATCCAATAAAAACAAATAACACCTCATGCCTAGTCAATATCGCATAAGCTCCCATAGTCGCTCCCAAAGAAAGAGAACCAGTATCTCCCATAAAAACTTTAGCCGGATTAATGTTAAAAACTAAAAAACCCATAATACATCCAGCTAATATAAATGCGAATAGCCCAATATCATCATATCCTTCAAGCCAACCAGTACTTAAAGAAATAATTCCAAAAGTTATAAAACTAATTACCGAAAGACCACCAGCTAAACCATCTAAACCATCAGTTAAATTAACAGCATTACTACTAGCCGTTAAAACAAACAAAATAAATACACCATAAAGCCAACCTATATTTAATTTAAAATTTATACTATGTATCCAAAGAAGTGGTTCATTACCAGATTTCATAAACAAATAAAAGAAAACTATCGCGACTACTATCTGCATAATAAATTTTTGTGATTTAGTAAGTCCTTTATTATTATGATTTTTAATAATCAAATAATCATCAATAAACCCTATTAAAAAATAACCTATAAATGTAAAAATAATTATTAAAAGAGAATATGTACAAGAAACTTTCTTTAAAAAAATTAAACAACTTATAATAAATAAAGCCGGCAAAATAAATATAAGACCACCCATTGTTGGCGTTCCCTGCTTACTCCTATGGGACTTTTCCAAATATACACTTAATGTTTGCCCAGCATGCATTTTTTTTAAAAAATAAAGTATTATAACACCCGAAACAGCAGATAAAATAAAACCAATAGTTATAGCTATAATAACCTTTAAAACCATAAAATCCCCCTAACTAGTAAATATTCGTACTGTTTTACCCTCGTCTAATTTTACTCCTGCACTAGGTGCTTGATAAATAACTCGATTACCACTACCACTAACCTCAACCTTAAACCCATTTAATTTTTTTTTAGCTTCATTAATATCTTTACCAACTACATTTGAAACTTTCTTATTTTTAGGATCAGGCCATTTATATTTTTTTTCTTTTCCTCCATTAGATTGTGGTATATTTAAAGCCTTTATGGCATCTTTCAAAACAGCCTTACTAAGAGGTCCTACAGTAGTTCCACCATATTGAACAGTCCCTTTAGGATTATCAATTGCAATATAAACAACAACCCTTGGATTATCAGCAGGTAAAAAGCCAATAAAAGATAAAATATAATTATTAGATAAATATCTGCCATTTTCAACCTTTTGAGCTGTACCCGTTTTTCCACCAACCCTGTATCCATCAATATAAGAAGTTCTACCACTACCATTCGCTACTACACTTTCTAAAGCATCTCTAACCTTCTCACTTGTCTTCTCACTTATAACTTGTCTTACCTTTGTTGGCTTATTTTCTTTAATAACCGTATTAGTTTCTGGTTCATTAACACTCTTAACTATATAAGGTTTATATAAAACACCTCCATTAATCGCCGCCGAAACAGCCGTAACTTGTTGTATTGGTGTTACTGAAACCCCTTGACCAAAAGCCGTTGTCGCTAATTCAACCGGTCCAACTTTGTTCCTATTAAACAAAATACCACTTGCTTCACCATTTAAATCAACACCCGTTTTTCTTCCAAAGCCAAATTTTTCAATATAATCAAACAACTTATTTTTTCCTAATTTTTGTCCTAACACTACAAAACCCGGATTGCTTTGTGTCAATACACGAACACTTTAAAGCCTAAGTTTGCCTTCTACAAGCAAGTGTTTGTAACGACCTAAACTTAAGTTCGTTTTTTGTATTCATATCTAAATCTATATCAATATCTGGTGTATTAAAATCAAAATAAATAGATAATTTTATATGCTTTCTATCCCCATTTACTTTTTCAACTATAACCTTATCAACTAGTAAATTTACTAAATAAGGTAAGTTTTCTTTAATATCCAACTTTGCCCTTAAACAAAATTCAATATCATTTAATTTTTTACGCATTTTTTCTTCCTCTAAGTTTTGACTTTCCGAACTATCTATTTGCTTTTGTAAATTAAATAATTCAGTATTAAATTTATCATTTCGTTTTTTAAATTCAAAGTCATCAATCATACCTTTTAAACTTAAATCTAACAATTTATCTTTTTGTTTACAGGTTTGTTCTATCTTTCTTTTTATTTCTTCTGTATCTAATTTAATAGTATTATTTTTAACAATATTTTTATATTCTGATAAAACTTGTCCCAAATAATCTTTTTTATGCTTAATGAAATCACTAAATAAATAAACAAATATTTTATCAAGATAACTTTCCTTTATAATTGGAGATTCACATTTTAAAACTCCCTCAGTTTTATAAGTTTTACAAACCCATGTTGGATTTAAAGAACGATTTGATCCACCATTGCGAATAAATATACTATTACAATCTTTACAATATAATTTAGCCGAATACTTATATTTTTTTATGTGTTCCTCAGAATTAAATACATGCCTAGATGGTAATTTTTTTCTTTTCTCATACAAGGCATTTGCTTTATCCCAAAGTTCTTCTGATACAATAGCAGGAATTCTATCATCTTTTTCTATAATTTGTTCTTCTTTAGGTATTTTTTTCTTTTTATGAGTTTTATAATCTTCAACCTCAGTAAGTTTAGCCGTATAAAATCCTTTATATCTAGGATTGGAAAGCATTTTAGCAAGTGTTGTTCCTGAATATGGTCTTCCCTTAGAATTTAAATACCCCATTTGTGCTAACTCTTCACCAATTTTTTTCAAGCTAATACTACCACTTGCATAAGTAGTAAATAAATACTTTATGATTGAAGCTTCACTTGGGTTAATCTCATATATTCCATTTTTCTTATAATATCCTGTTAAATTACCACCAATTAATTTTCTATCTTTAATCATTCTATTAATACCAAATTTAACTCTTTCTGATAATTTACGAACTTCATCTTGTGCCATACTAGACATAATAGTAAGCCTAAATTCAGCATCTTCTTGAATAGTATTTAGATTATCAGATAAAAAATATACTATAACACCTTGTTTCAATAAATATTCTGTATATTTAATACTATCAACTGTATTTCTAGAAAATCTAGAAATTTCTTTTGTTAAGATTAAATCAATTTTTCCTAAAGTTGCATCTTCAATCATTTTTAAAAAAGAATCACGATTTTTAACAGCTGTTCCACTAATTCCTTCATCGATATAACCACGAGTAAAAATCCAATTAGAATTTTCTTTTATCATATCTTCAAAATAATTTTGTTGATTTTCTAACGAATTTAACTGATCATCTTTATCCGTTGAAACGCGGCCATAATAAGCAACTTTTAAGTTCATATCATAAATCGTTTTCCCTCTTCTTAACTCCTCTCTTACTTTTTTTATTTCCATAATATCACCTTTCAATTGACTTAAAATATCAAACTATTTTATAAACAAGCACTCACTTTTAATTTTATTAAGCCTTGATATAATAAAACTCTCCATTTCATTATATATCCTCAAATCAATAACTCCATCATCATATAATTTCTTATTAACAATTAATCTATACTCCAACAATTTATATTCAAAAGGTAATTTTTTAGTACTAAATTTTATATCTATATCACTATTAATCATAAATACCCCCACCTAATTTTATTCATAATCATATAAATTTATACAAAACATATAAAGAACTTAATACAAACAAAAAAACATTAGCTTTTTTATCTAATGTTTTCAATAAAAATTGTTTTGAATTTATTCTAATATTTTTTACATATCAGCAGCCTTTAAAGTCAATAAATATAAATTATTATCTTTTAATATATATAAATGACATTTTTGATGTGATGTTACATTATAATACATAATCGGTAAACGAAGATTATCCCTAACATCTAAAAGTTCAGCAAATTTTTTAATTACAATAACATTATAATCACTAAGATTTGGCAAAGAAGAAGTCTCAACAATAAGCCTATCATATTCTTTTAAAATCTTACTAATATATTTATCATAATCACTTTTCTTTATAAATCTTTTACCAAATAATCTCAAATATCTAATAATAAATAAAATAGAAAAAATTACACAAACAATTCCCAATACTAAATAAATAATATTAGTAAGCGAATAAACATATTTAATAAATTTTTGATTATTATTATTAGTAGTAGTACTTGAATTTATTTTTACACTAATTGACTTTTGAGAAAGTGGAATATTAATAGTAGTAGTACTTGGATTTAAATAAACTTCACTTGATTTATTATAAACAACAAAAGAAACGTTCAAAGAACTCTTAACATCAACACCATATTGTGATTTAAACTCATTAGCTATATTATTATAATAATCATAGTCTATATCAACATTCCGATCAATAATATTATAATTTGAAGTCTCACCTTTAACTTTAGTTAATGGTACTAAAACATAAGACTTTTTAAAATATGTTGTTAAATCTTCACTATTTGAAATTACCAAATCAGCCTTAACCTCATATTTGGAATCTAAATTAACTTCTTTATTTGCCTTAAAATTATATTGAAAAGTTAAAGGAATACTTTTAATTAGACTAGCTACATAAGACATATCTTTATCAATACAAGAACTCTCATAAAAAGTATTTTCTTTTAAACAAATTTTATAATCAATTGTCCCATTTTCATGATAAGTCACATTTTCTTCTTTTATAACATCCATTGAATTACAAATAAGAATAATGCTTAAAACAAGAAAAAATATACACAATAATCCACTCATTATCAAACGAAAATTATATGAAAAATATATTTTCCGTTTTACCTTAGAATTGAACAACTCTTCTTCATTTATACATTTAGAATTTGAATCATTTTTTTTAATTTTACCACTAGAGTTTTTTGCCATATTTACCTCCTTACTATACTTCAAATTAATAATTAATATTTACTTTTTAAAACATAAATAATCACATCAAAGTTGATTTTCTATTTATTATTACCTTTAATATACATTATAACACTTTTATAATTTTTAAATAAATATAATATTCTTATAATTAATAAATTTTTAACAACAAATAAAATGACTATAAAACAATTAATAAAAAATGAAAGACACAGTTTTACTGTGTCATAAACATTAATCAACCGAACTATAATTTAATGTTATATCACCAAACGAAACAGTAAAATCGCCATCTGCTCTATCTGCATCAGCTTGATATTCAATAGTAATAGTAACAGGCTCACTTGTTGATTTTAATAAAGAGTGATTAACTATACTAGCAACACTACCACTTGCTTCTGCTTCATTTCCGACCTTTACTTTAACAGAAATTCCATTACATGCTTTTTGAACTAAAGCATCAGTCGTACCACTTAAAGCAGTACAAACCTTATTAGAAGTTTGATCAACTACATTACTATAAACAATGCTCTTCAAATAAGCATCTAATTGTCCTTTGTTAAATGCATAAAACTTATAAACCGCTTTTTGACCTGGTTCTGTAAACGTTACTTTTAAATTAGAAACAGTTGGATCAGCTGTATTATCAATAGTTGCCGGTGTTGTAATTAAAGTACTTGGTGTGGCAGCAGCAGCAATATCCTCTGTAGCAACCTCTTTATCCGAACTAGAAAAATCAACATTAAATGAATTTTTATCTGGATTTACAGAAGCCGATGATTGAATCTTCAAAGAATTTGAAAAAGCCGCAAAGCCAATAGACAATCCCACAACTCCAATAACTAATGCCAAAACAGCAATAACTTGTACACTCCTATTTTTTTCCATTAACTTTCCCTCCTACTATAAACATAGTACCATATAATATCAACAAATTCAATCAAAATTAATTTATTTTATAAAAATAATAATTTAAAAATAGTTTCAATTTATATACACCACTTTATTTTTATCACTACATTATATATGTTCCTATATTTACTCCAAGATTGCATGAATTTTCAACAACTTGTCTAAACGTTTCTTTCCCATGACCACCATGTTTCCAACAATGTAAAGTTGCATTTTCAACCTTTATACTCCCTTTATCATAAAATATATCTTTGTCCAAATCAACAATATTTTCCTCTAAAGAAGAAGCTAAAGTAATTATTTTGAAAGTAGAACCAGGTTCATATGTTGCCCACACCGGTAAATTTCTATTAATATCTTCTAACGAATATTTCTTATAATCTTTAGGTGAAAAATTAGGCCTTGCAGAAATAGCTAAAATTTCTCCATTATTAGGATCCATAACAAGCCCTATTGCCCTATCTGGTGAATATTTAGTAACCGCATTACTAAGTTCTCTTTCCAAAGATGCTTGAATATCATTATTAATAGTTAACGTTATATTCATTCCATTTTGAGGCTGCTCATACACTTCACTTAATTTAAGTTTATTGCCCTTTGCATCACTAAAATACTTAATAGCACCATCTGAACCAGTTAAAAATCTATCATAAGTAAGTTCAATACCACTTAACCCCTGATTATCAATACCAGTAAAACCTAACGTATGAGCCATATAACTATCATAAGGATATATTCTTTGCGACTCTTTTACTAAATAAACCCCATCTAATTTTAAGCCTCGTATTTTATCAGCAATTTCATAAGAAAGTCTTCTACCAAAAGGATGAACCCTCTCAATTGAAGTTTTTTTATTAACATGCCTATACATTTCCTCATAACTAACATTTAATATAGAAGAAAGCTTAAGACTAACTAATTTTTTATCCTTTATTTGATTAGGAATTAATATAAGCGAAGCCGTAGTTACATTGTCCGCCAACACAACACCACTGCGATCATAAATAAGGCCTCTATCCGCTTTTATTGGTAAATTTCTACTCCATAATCTACTTGCATATTTATTCAATTTCTTATAATCAAAAACTTGAATATAAAATACCCTTAAAATTATAATCACAAATAAAATAAATAATATAACTAAAACCAGCTTCATTCTTTTGTGTATATTTTTAAAAAACATATAATCACCATTTAATCATATGTTTTAAGCAAATAAGCTTTTACAAAAATGTGGATTTTTTGAGCAAATAAGCAATTTAACAAAATTACTCATACTTGCAAGAAAAAAAACAAAATGATAAACTACCATGTAGTTATTATCAATGAATAACATAAAATGAAATAGGAGTTGATTAAATGTTTAAATATGAAACAAATTCAAAATTAATAAAACCAGGCCAAACATTTGTCGCCATTAAAGGATACACCGTTGATGGACATGATTATATAGAAAGTGCCATAAAAAATGGTGCAACTGCAATAATAGCCGAAAAAGAAGTAAACTGTAGTGTTCCTGTAACCGTTGTAAAAAATTCCGCAGAATATTATCAAAAATTACTTGTTAAAGAATATAAAGACGAATTCAAAAATTTAAAATTAATAGGAATCACTGGAACAAACGGAAAAACAACAAGTGCTTATCTAACTTATCAAATGCTTAACTTATTAGGAAAAAAAGCTGCCTACATTGGTACCATTGGATTCATGTATGACAATGTTCACAAAGAACTTCCAAATACCTCACCAGAAATTTTAACAATATATAAATTACTTATGGAAGCTAAAAAAAATCAATGTGAATACGTTGTTATGGAAGTAAGTAATTTTGCTTTGGACTTAAAAAGAATTGAAGGACTACAATATATAGCCGCTTCATTTACCAATCTAACAGAAGATCATCTAGATTACCATAAAACAATGGAAAACTATATGAATGCCAAATTAAAATTAACAAATTATATTAAAAAAGATGGCGTTTTAACCGTTAACATTGATGACGAAGTTAGTCAAAAATTCATTGAAAAATTTAAAAATACCAAAACATATGGTTATAAACAAGCTGATTATCAAATTATAAAAGATGATATTCATCCAGACCATACAAACATTGATTTCAAAATTTATAATAAAGACTATACCGTTACAACTAATTTAACAAGTAAATTTAATATATATAATTATTTTACAATGTTTTCTATGCTTCATGAATTAGGATTTACCGCTGAAGAACTTATCGAAAAAACAAAAAAACTAAAAGCACCAAAAGGTAGATGTGAAACCTATAAAGTAAAAGATGGTTTTGCCGTTGTTGATTATGCTCACACGCCAGATGCTGTCTTAAAAGTTGTTACAGCTTATAAAGAACTTGCAAAAGGAAAAATTATCACTATAATTGGTTGTGGTGGCGATAGAGATCCCCTTAAAAGACCAATAATGGGTGAAATAGCTTCTCATTACAGTGATTATGTAATATTCACCAATGATAATCCACGAACAGAAGACCCAAATAAAATAATGGAAGATATTTTAAAAGGCGTTAAAAAAGAAAATTATGAAGTATGTCTAGATAGAAAAAAAGCAATCGAAAAAGCCCTTAATATGATAAAAAAAGATGACATTGTTTTATTACTTGGCAAAGGCCATGAAAACTATCAAATACTAGGACACACAAAAGTTCATTTAGATGATAGTGAAGAAATAGAAAAATATAACAAAAAAAGCGAATAAAATCGCTTTTTATATTTCTGTTGGAGCTAAAAAAGAAAACAATGGAATATTTCTTAAAATGCCATAAATAATCAAAATAATAACAATTATATACCAAACAACATTTGGTATTTTTTTATACAAAGAATGATCTTTTCTAATTAAATAATCAAAATAAAGAAGCATTCCAAAAGGCAGCATAATAAATAATAACGGATTATATCTAAAAGCCTGGTAAAAATCAAAAGTAATAATAGAATATAACATTCTTGTAATACCACACCCAGGACAATAAAAACCAAATATCTTTTTAATAAAGCAAAACAAATAAAAATGAAAATAGTGGCCTAATAATAAATATAAAATTAACAATATCAAAAATATTATAAACATAAGAAAAAAAGCTAAAAGCTTTGATTTTGATTAACTGTAATATTTTGACGTTTATTATAGTAAATATCATTTAAACCACTTTGTGCTAAAGCATAAACAACAATACCAAATCCAAATAATTCTAATACCAAAAATACTACAGAATTATCATCAGCTCTTAAACCATTCTTTTCTTTAGCAATGCTAAGTAATTTACCCATCTGATATGCCCAGTATATACCATAAATTCCGCATGTAAAAATAGTAAATAATAAAGCAAGGCCACCAGAAGCTAAATTATGATCATCAGCTTGTTCTTTAAGTTCATCAGTCAAAACAACCATCCAATACAAACCATAAATTCCACATGTAACTAATGATAAAATAATAGCAGTTGCAATATTTCTTTCTTTCATATCTCTCACTCCCCACTAATAATATAAACAAATAAATCAAAGAAGTCAACTATTTAATTTTCGTTCTTCAATATATTTTAAAACTTTAGCTTTTATCCTTGTAATTGCATTATCAATAGCCTTCTTATCTTTTCCTAAAATGTCAGCTATCTCAACATATGTAAAACCACTAATTTTCAAATCAAAAACAGCACTTTCAAAATCAGTAAGTTTACTTTCAATATCAAAAATCATTTCCTTAACATTTTCACTATCAAATAGTTTAACTTCAGGATTACTTAACTTATCTTCCAACAATGCCTCAATTTTATCACCATCTTCAGCAAAAAGTTCAACTGAATAAGAATCATTCAATGGTTGATGTTTAAGCCTATTAGCAGCTTTAACAACACTTATAATACGTCTTTCTACACACGTCTTAGCATATGTATAAAACGTCGCATTTTTATTATCATTAAAAGTATTGATGGCAACACTAAAACCTATCATGCCTTCTTGAATTAAATCATTTAAATCAAAACCTAATCCTTGATTTGCATAATAAATTTTCTTAGCAATTCCAACAATTAAAGGTCTATACTTATCAAAAAGTGTAGTAACATACTCCTCACCATCTGCCACTCCCATAAGAAGCTCAAAATCATTTACACCATCATAATTCATTTTCTCACCGCCTCATAAATAACTAAAGCTGCTGCTACAGAAGCATTTAAACTATTAACATTTCCATACATTGAAATTTCAGCAATAAAATCACAATTTTTTCTAACAATCTGACTCATACCTTTTCCTTCATTACCAATTATTAAAGCAATTTTCCCAGAATAATCAATTTTCCTATAATCAGTTCCATCCATATCAGTTCCAATTATCCAAAAACCATTATCTTTTAATTTATTAATTGCATTTACTAAATTACTAACAATTGAAATATTCACATTTTCTATAGTTCCAACACTAGTTTTCATAACTGTTGCATTCACCTTTACACTTCTGTCTTTAGGAATAATAATGGATTTTATACCAGCAGCCTCACAAGTTCTTATAATAGCTCCAAAATTATGTGGATCTTCTAAATGATCTAAAATTACAACAATATCATCACCCAACAGATCATCAATATAAGTATATTTATAATCATCAACTTCCAAAATAATTCCTTGATGATTTCCACTTTCCATTTCATCTAATTCTTTTTTGCTTAAAAATTTATGTGGAACATCCATTAATTTATTCAAAATATCATGATCATTAAATTTTTCATAAATATAAACCTTTTTTATTACATCTTTTTTATCTAAATACTCTTTAACAACATTTTTGCCATATACACGCATATTATTCACCCACTATATATTTCATAATTTCATCTATTCTATTTCTTTTACAAGCAAGTTCTAAATAACCAATTAAAGCTTCTAATCCCGTTGATTTTTTATAAGCTATAATATCAGTATTTTTAGGACTTTTATGACTTTTATGATTTCTTGCTCTTTTAATTATATCAATTTCACTTTCATTTAAAAAGTTATCAGCAATCATTTTATCCAAAAAATTACTTTGAGCTTTCGCTGAAACATATTTTACAGCTTCCTTTTGTAAATCATTTACCTTTAAATTACCTAAAGTAAGTAAATGTTTTCGCACATATAATTCATACACCGCATCACCTAAATAGGCCAATGACAATGAATTAACATTTAAATTATTCATCTTCATCCATCCTATCAAAAGTTATTCCTTTTATATAGCCGTTTTTAACATCCCCAACAATCAAAGAAATAACTTTAGTATAATCAATATCTCCGCCTCTAATTAGACATCCTCTTTTTTTGCCAATTTCCTCCATACTAATTACTATATCTTCATCTAAAAATTCTAAACCATACCTAGCTTTTAATTTATCTGGATAAAATTTTTCTAAAGTAACAAGAATATGACTAGCAACATCAAATAAAGGCAAGTTTTCTTCTTTAATACTAGTTAGGGCTGCTAAATTTAAAGCCTCATCTTCATCCAATTTAGGCCACAAAATTCCAGGTGTATCTAACAACTCTATTTTATCATTAACTCTTATCCAACTTATATTTTTAGTAACACCAGGCTTATTTCCAATTCCAACCACTTTTTTGCCAGCAAGCCTATTAATTAAAGTACTTTTTCCAACATTAGGCACTCCAACAACAAGTACCCTTGCTTTTCTATTGAAAAGTCCATTATTCTTCTTATTTTCATAGACTTTGTTTAATATCTTTTCAGTTGTCGCAATAATAGTTTTAATATCATTGTTACCCTCTAAATTAACAGGAATAACCACACAACCAGAATTTTCATAATACTTAATCCATTTTTTAGTTTCTTCTTTATCACACAAATCATATTTTGTCATAATTATAATTCGTGGCTTACTTTGCGTATAATCAACAATATCAATTAATTTAGAAGACTTTGGCATCCTACTATCAACAACTTCATAAACAATATCGATATACTTCAAATTTTCTTTTATTAATCTCTTTGTTTTAGCCATATGACCTGGATACCAGTTAAGAACGACTTTAGTTAACTTTTCTTCTTGATTGCTATTTTTCTTTTCAGCTCTTGCTTTTCTTTTTTGATACATATCCATAAAATTTCACTTTCCTTTTAATAAAAACTTTTTTACACTTTTATATAACTATTTTTTATAATAATTTAGTTTTTCTAATTCTTTTATATTTTCTTTAACCCATGGATTACCTGCAACCATTTTATTTATTTTTAATGATACTTTCATTTCATTAGTCATAATATTCATAGTATTTTCAAGTAAAATACCTTTTTTCATTTCAAATTTTGTGATGTTTTTCCATTCTATTAAACAGCAATCTAATATATTCCAGTTGCCTTCTACCGGAAAAACATGAATTCCTTTTTCATCAAACCCAAATAAGTATGATGTTGCTCTTTCTGAGGCAATTACAATTACTGGGCCAGCTGGTAAAACCCATTTTACTTTATAGGTACTATGTCCCGGCACAATATTATTTTTATAACTAAAATTCCATTTATTTAATTCTTCTTTTACTTTTTCTAAATTAAGCATATTCCTAATCTTCCTTTCATTTTATCATTTATTTGTTTCTTCTATTAATAAATCAAAATCTGATTTATATAATTTATCTTGTTTTATTCT
>CAKPSB010000011.1 GCA_934183155.1 uncultured Bacilli bacterium
CCAGCCATCATTAAAAACAATACTGAAACTAAACTAATTATTATTATTTTTCTTTGTTTTTTGCCTCTATGCATTCCTATCACCTATTATAAAAAATACTATACTAAAAGTATAACATCTTCTTACAAAAAATTAAACCCAAAATAAAAATATATATAATAAAAATAATTTAAAACCAAAATTTTAAATTATTTTTTATACCTACTCTTTAAATTCAAATTCATAATCAAGCATTCTAATTGGATCACCATCTTTAGCCCCAAGTGACCTAAGTTCATCATCAATACCCATTTTCCTTAACTTATTAGAAAAACGAAATATAGCTTCATCTGTGTCCAATCTACTCATCATTAAAAGCTTTTCAACCTCTTTACCACTAATTACCCAAGTATCATTATCTTTAGTAATTTTATAAGGTTTCTCCTCTTTAAACTTATAAATAACATGACTTTCAAATTTTTCATCTTTATATAAACTTTCTTTAGGAATACTATCCAATATATCAGCAATTTTAAGCAATATCTTATTAACACCTTCACCACTAATTGCTGACATCTCATAAACTTCACAATCCACTTTAGATTTAAATTTCTTTAAATTTTCTAAAGCATCTGGCATATCCATTTTATTAGCTATAATAATTTGTGGCTTATCAAGCAATTTTTTATCAAAACAAGAAAGTTCTTTATTAATAGTTACATAGTCCTCATAAGGATCATTAGTATAACCACTCATATCAATAATATGTGCAATTACTCTAGTTCTTTCAATATGTTTTAAAAATCTATCACCAAGTCCATGCCCAGACGATGCACCTTCAATTAATCCAGGTAAATCGGCAACTACAAATGAACGATTATCACTAGTTCTAACAACCCCTAAATTAGGTTTCAAAGTAGTAAAAGGATAATCAGCAATTTTAGGCCTAGAAGCTGATATTTTAGAAATAAAAGTCGATTTACCAACACTAGGCATTCCAACAAGACCAACATCAGCCATTAACTTAAGTTCAATCTTAATTTTTATCTTCTCACCAGGCTCACCATTTTCTGCATAATGTGGAGCTGGATTAGATTGTGTAGCAAAAGCCATATTACCTCTACCACCACGACCACCATGAGCAATAATTGCCTCTTCTCCAGGCTTAGTTAAATCAGCAATAATTAAATTTGTATCATAGTCCGTCACAACAGTACCCTCAGGTACTGGAATAATAATATTTTCTGCATTCTTACCATGCATTCCCTTACCTAATCCATTTTCACCATGTGTACCTTTAATAATTCTTTTATACTTAAAATCAACTAAAGTATTTAACCCTGGATCAACTTTAAAAATAATGTCAGCACCTTTTCCACCATTACCGCCAAAAGGTCCACCCATCGCTACATACTTCTCACGTCTAAAAGCAAGGCAGCCATCACCACCACTACCAGCAATTAATTCTACAACAGCTTCATCAACAAACATAACAATCCGCTCCTTTACAACAAATATTATACATTATAAACTAAAAAGTAACAAGAAAAAAACACCTAAGTGTTAATTCCAATGTACTGTCGCATTATTAGCGCCCCAAGGCGCACCCATTATAGAACCTTCAATTTTCTTAATAAAAAATACAACCTCATCATTTCCACTAAATGCATCTGAAGCAATTTCTATAATATTAGACCTTATAGTTACATTAATTAATTTTTTATTTAAAAAAGCACCAGCTCCAATAGAATCTACAACAATACCATTAATTGTATCAGGAATAAAAACCGTTAACTCACTACCATTATATCCCGTAATAGACAAATTTCCTCTCGAATTTTGTACATAAGTAAAATAAGAAGCATCAGTTGATAACCTTTGTACATCATCAAGAGCACTTTCCTTTATTTTGTCATTATCAAGCTTACGATTAGCTAAAATTGAAATCGTTCCTAAAACCAAAACTAAAAATAAAGATAAAATACCATAAAGTAAAGCCGAAGTAACAAAGCCATTTTTCTTCATACAAAACCCCTACCTTCTACTAAATTATACCCTATTTAAATTACTAAAGCAAGATTACCTTTTAACTATATCAAATAAAAACCATATAATATAAAAGGTGATACTATGAGAAATATTTTTTTTGGAAAAGGAAAATGGTCTTTAATTTGTCTAAGCTGTATGGTAATACTAACCTATCAAATACTAATCACCATATTTATTGTCACAAGATTTAACGTATTTTTAATACTTATCTTCCTAACTCTTTTGTTTATTAGTATCTTTAAACTTTTTCTCTAGCTCTTTAGCTTTATATATTAAATTAAGCATATTACTAATATTTAAACAATTTTGATACTCCGTATTATTAAAATCCAAAGGTTTAACTTGAGTAATTAAAATATAAAGTAATAATCTTTCATCATCAAAAAGAGGATAATACTTCTCATAAGTTTTAAATAAAACCTCAAAATCAAAATCCAACCCGTGATTCATATAAAGCTTATATAAATCAAAAATAGGAGAACCGATCTTAGCCTTATCCCAACTTATTAAATAACAGTTATCATTTTCTAAAAAATGTGATAACTTTAAATTATTATGAATAACACACATTCGCTGCTTTCTTTTTTCCTTTATAAGTAAATGCCATCTATCTAAATTTTTTTTATTTTCACTAATCATATCATATATTTGTGAAATATTTCTAGCCAAAAGCTGCTGACAAGGACTCATATATACCTTAGTTTCAATAGTAGTAATCAAATCAGTATAATAACTATATAAATATTTTAAATTATTATCTAAATCATCATATATTCTTTCATAAAAATCTAAATCAATTTCTTTATAATGAGTTGTTTTTAAATGAAGCAGCGCCACAATATGAACCAAATCAAGCATTTTTTGTTCAGAAGGTATATCAAAATTTTCAATATATCTACTAAGACGATAATTATCCATCTTTCCATTCAAAAAAGAAGGCATATAATCAAAATTACGTGACTTTAAATAATCAAATATCTGTAAATCAATTTGTCCTTCTTTATATACATACTTTTTACCATGATCATCAACTATAACTATCTTACCAACTTTTTGATAACCACACGGTTTTATATTATAATTTTTTAATATTTTATTAATCTTCATGTGCCGGAATAATTACTTTATCTAAAACATTCAAATTATCAATATCATTATATTCCTGTAACTCCTCACGTGTAACCCCATAGTTTTGCATAATAGAATCAAGCGTATCATTTTCTCCTAAAACATGTACTTTATAAGTAACAAATCTCTCACCATCATCCAAACTAGAAAATACACTTTTAACCTCTTCAATTTCATCTTTTTCATCAGGTAAATCCAAAGATTCTACTTCTAATGTATCTTCTCTAACCTCTTCAAGTCCATCAATAACAACCTCAATATTAACCATAAGTATTTTATTATTTTTAACCTCATAGTAAAAATCATTAATGTCAACAGCCGCCGAAGACATATCATATTTTTTATCAATACTAATATCAAATGGTAATTTATACTCAAACTCATCAGTAACTTCACTAGAATCAGTTACTTTATAACTACCACTTACTAAAAACTCCAATGAAACTAAATTATTTAATATTTTTAACTTATGTTCCAAAGAAATACTACTTATTTGAGCAATATTAGTATTAAACAAAATCTCCTTTGTAAAAGGCACTATTTTCTTCATAAAATCCCTCCTAATAAATATATGCACATTTCATTTTTTTATTGCCAAAGAATTATAAATCTTACTAGCATAATCAAAATTAACAACATTCCAAATATTATCAATATAAGCGTCCCTATCATTTAAATACTGTAAATAATAAGCATGCTCCCAAAGATCAATAGCAAAAATACCAATTAACCCATAAGAAAGTGGATTTTCCTGATTAGGCAAATTCATAATATAAAGTTCTCCATAACCATCAACGGCCAAAAAAGTATATCCACTACCAACCAAAGATTTAGCCTTAGAAATAAACTCATTTTTAAAATTCAAAAAACTTCCAAATTGTTTTTCTATCTTATCTAAAAGTAGCCCATTTGGCAGCACTTTATCTCCAAGACTTTTAAAATAAATTTCATGATTTAAAACCCCACCAGCATTATATAAAATTTTTCCTCGATCATTCAAAGCAAAATTATCTATATTTCGAATAACATAATCAGCCGGTATATCACCCACCATTTTTCTTAAATTCTCCACATATTTCTTATAATGCTTATTATAATGAATTTCTATAACCCTCGCCTCAACATAAGGCTGCAGAAAGTCATATTCATATGAAAGCATACAAATCACCCAATAAATTATATTAAAATTAAAAAAAAAGATACCAAAAAGTATCATAAAAATATTTTATCAAGCTCCCCCTTAGGTAAAAGCATTCTTGTTCCTTTAACAATCTTTATATCATATTCTAAAGACCTATCATGAAACTCTTCACCATCAATACAAAACCTCTTACGTGGTTTTTCTTTCAATTTAATTTTTAAATGATCAGTTTTAAGAAAATAAAAGCCAGGAACTTTAGTAATATCACTAGTTTTAACATAATACAAACTCTTAATAATATCTTTTTTAGTTGCAATATTAGAAAGTAAAACTTCAAACTGATTATCATTCATCTTAATATCCTGTAAAATTTCAAGACCACCCATTCTTGAAGCATTACAAATCAAAATAAATGAATAAAGCCCATTATATATTTTTCCATTAGCTTCTAAAGTCATTTCAAATAATTGTGTTTTGCTATTAAAAGATTTAATAGCATTAAATAAATAAGCAAAATACCCTAAATTTTTTTTTAATTTACGAGGTGTATCATAAGCCACATCTGTAAATTTGCCAAGACCTGCTACATACACAAAAGGCGTATTATTAATACTACAAATATCAATACCTTTAATCTCACCATCCAAAACCATTTTTAAATTTTGAATAGGATTTTTAACCATTCCAAACATTGCTCCTAAATCATTAGTCGTTCCAAAAGGTATATGCGAAAGTAAAAACCTATTATTTCTTTTTAAATTACCTCTAACAACCTCATTAAAAGTTCCATCACCACCAAAAGAAATAACTAAATCAACATCATCTTTTAAATTTTCTAAAATTTCAACCGCATGCTCAGAATATAAAGTATATATAACCTGCATCTCATACCCATACTCGCCTAAAATTTCTTTAAACTTAGATATATACTTTTTCTTTTTATGTCTACCACTATTAGGATTACAAATAATAATACATTTTTTCATAACTTCACCCACACCATCGTATAATAAATTTGTGAAATTTATATGTTACATCTTCCATTTATTTTATTTGAAATATTGGCCATTTCTTTATCATCTTTATCACAACTAGAAAGAGCCATTTTAACTTTTTTTAAATCATCAAAACTAGCATTCGAAAGCCAAATATCAAAATCACCATTCTTATATTTTTCATACATCTCAAGAAAAGTAGCATCCTCTAGTTCATGAACATAATTTATCATAGCCCCTTTAAGAAAACAAACAAGTAAATTTTCCTCAAAAAAATCAAGCATATCCAAAAGTTCATAAACTCTTTCATAACTAAACGTCATAACACACTTTTCAAGTTCATTCTTTTCAAAAGCATTTCTTAATTTTTCAAAGTCTTCTTTATTCGCATCAAAAATATTTTTTCTTCTTAACTTTTCAGATTCCTCACATTCTTTAAACAAATAATCATCAAACATTATTTCACACCCTTTTTAAGTAACTTCTTATAATATTTATCAATAGCTTTTTCCATCAAAACATATTTATCATCATTATCATCACTACCAAAATTAAAAGTAAATAAAGCTTTTTTTAACATCTTTATATCACTCAAACTACGTTCATCAATCCACTTATCAAAATACCTCTCATCAATACTTTTAATCATATCAATAAAAATATCACATTCATACATATGAATTTTAGAAACAATTTTTCCAATTAATTCATAATAATCATAATTCATAAACGTCATAAAATCTAATATTTCACATAAATCATCATAACTACAATTAGAAATATAATCATCAACATATCCGCCTTTATAAGCTAAAATAATTTTCTTTATAGCATTATATACATAAGCCCTTTTTTTATTTTCTTCATAAGCGCCTTTAACCTCATCAATATAATAAACTCCAGCATGCTCTAAAGGAACAACCTTTTTATAATTAATTTCCTCCATACATTCTCCTTTTCAAAAATATAATAATATTTAAGTAAAAAAAAGTCAAATTAAAAGGAAGCCTAAAAAATAATATCTTCCTTTATTTTGGGATTTTTCAAAGCTAAAATTAACTTATCAATTTCCTCTTCACAATTATAAAAATACAAACTAATTCGGCACGTATTTTTAATATGAATTTCATCCTTTAAAATTTTAGCGCAATGATTTCCAGCCCTTGTACAAATGTTATACTTGTCTAAATAAATAGATAAATCTTGTGGAAAAATACCTTCATAATTTATCGTTACAATACCACTTTCACTATATTCATTATAAATAGTAATTTCCTTTATTTCTTTTAACCTTTTAACCAAATACTTTTTTAATTCCAACTCTTTTTTCTGAATATTATCAAATCCAATATTCATCAAATATTTAATAACATAACCAAATCCAATAACTCCAGCAACATTAGGTGTCCCTGCTTCTAATCTATCTGGCATAGTTTTATATATTCTAACACCATCATGTGAAAAATCAGCGTTCATACCACCACCAAAAATAATTGGTCTTATCTCATTAAGTAATTTTTCTTTACCATAAATAACTCCAACCCCAGTTGGACCACACATCTTATGAGCTGAAAAAGCTAAAAAATCAACATCCATTTTTTGAACATCAACTTTTATATGAGGAACACTTTGTGCGCCATCAATTAAAACTAAAATACCCTTACTATGCGCTAATTTAACAATATCTTCAACCGGTCTTACATCACCAACCACATTACTAATATGAGCAATAGAAATAACCTTAGTTTTATCTGTAATAGCTTTTTCCACATTTTCAAGTTTAACCTCATGATTACTATCAAGCTCAATATATTTAATTTTAAGTCCTAACTCATCAGCTAACTCAAACCAAGGAAGCAAATTAGAAGCATGTTCACTTTTTGTAAGTAAAACCTCATCACCTTTACTTAAATGATACTTAAAAAAGCCAAAAACAATTTTATTAATAGAATCAGTTGTTCCACTAGTAAAAGCTATTTCCGATGCTTTATTTGCATTTATCATCTCTTTAACTAAATTTCTAGTCTCTTCATACATTGAACTTGCCTTTATACTTAAAGAATAATCGCCTCTATGTGCATTTGAACTATAATTATTATAATAATCCGCAATAGCCTCACTTAAAATTTTTGGTTTTAAAGTAGTAGCCCCATTATCAAAATAAATAATACCAGAATTTAAAATGTTAAAATCTTCCCGATACATACAATCACCTCCAATACTTATCTATCATTTCTTTTAAATCTTCTTTATAAAATGTAATATTTTTTAAAAGAAAACCCTGAGTTAATAAATTTAAAGCCTCTTTCTTATCAATACCCCTACTCATTAAATAAAATATCTCATCAAAAGAAAACGTTCCAATAAGTGCACTATGGTTTGCCACCACATCATTCTCATCAATAAATAAATTAGGCTTTATAACACAAGTATTATTCGTCATATTAATTATTCTACCACTTTGACTAACATCACAGTCTACAATTCCATTGGGAACAAATCCAGAAACATTAAACTCCAAAGTTCCGTCCGAAATATTAACCCCATTATTTACTATGTTACTAACTGTCTTCTTCGCATTATGATAAACTAAAAAATTATACTTTTCCTGTTTTTTACTAATCGTTTTCAAATTAAAATCAATTTTCGCTCTAGCACCATTTAAATTAATCAAATTCATTTCATTAATAACCATTCCATCATTAACTTTCTCAACATTTAAAAAACTATCCTCTTCCAAATAATACTTATATTGAAACTTATAATTATCCCCTTTTTTTATTTCATAAATATTACTATGTACACCCTTTAAAACATTAAAATAAATATCATATTTATACTCATTATTCAAAATTTCAAAAGCCAAATTAGTATCTTCATTTATTTTAATATTAATCGTCTTAACGTTTAAAAATTTATCAGCGTCAGTAGCTTTAATATCAATTTTGCCATCCCCATCTATAAGTTCAATAACATCATCTGTAATTCTAATTTTATTCATGTTCCTCACCTATAAATTTATCATATCCATATTTTTCTATTTCCAAAGCAAGTGATTTATCACCACTTTTAACAATCTTACCACCACTCATAATATGAATATAATCTGGTTTAATATAATCAAGCAATCTTTGATAATGTGTAACAAGTAAAATTGCCGGTTTTTTATCATTAAAATAATCCATAACACTTTCACCAACCAATTTTAAACTGTCAACATCAAGACCTGAATCAATCTCATCAAGAAGTACAACCGTAGGTTTTAAAACATTCATTTGTAATATCTCATTTTTCTTACGTTCACCACCAGAAAAGCCATCATTAACCCCTCTGCTTAGCATATCACTGTTCATATGCAACTTATCAATTAAACTATCAACTTCTCTAACAAAAGGCAACAATTTAAATTTATCACCCTCCTTAGCTCTCAAAGCACTTCTTAAAAAATCAGCATTAGTAACCCCTTCAATAGCAACAGGCAACTGCATTCCTAAAAAAATACCTAATTTTGCTCTTTCATTAACTGGCATATCATTAATAATTTTATCATTATAATAAATTTTACCAGATAAAATTTTATAATTACTATCACCCATAATAACCTTAGTTAAAGTAGACTTACCAGTACCATTAGGACCCATAATTGCATGAACTTCACCAGAATTAATTTTCAAATTAAAATCCTTTAAAATGATCTTATCAGCAACCTCCACCGTTAAATTTTCTATTTTTAAACTATTCATTTTCAATCACCTACATTATTTTAGCATTTTTCACACATTTTTTGAATATAAAAAACAAAAATAGTCAATAATATTATTAGGATATTTCGCAGATATTCACGAAAAAAGAGTTTACTCTTTTTTTTTAAATATGGTAAAATGAAAAGGGTGATAAATTTGGATATATTTTGTAAAATTGCCAATAATGAAATTCCTTCTTACACATTATATGAAGATGATATTGTAAAAGTATTCTTAGATATTAACCCAGATGTTAATGGACATACCTTAATCATACCAAAAAAACATTTTAAAGATTTATTTGATATTGATGAAAAAACTTTAATTCACATAATAAATAAAGCTAAAGAAATAGAAAAACTTCTAAAAGAAAAATTAAACATTGATGGTTTAACATTAGTTCAAAACAATGGTTGCGTTCAAGAAGTAAAACATTTTCATCTTCATTTAAAACCATCTTATAAAAATAAAGAAAAATTATTAAGTGTAGAAGAAATTTATAACATATTAAAAAAATAATTTGAAAAACAATTATTTTTTTTATTTAAATTATTAGTTAAAATAAACAGTAACTTCTAAACATTTGACTTATTCACAATTGTCAAAAACACATATCATAAATTAGACAAGGGGGAAAATAGATGTTCAAAAAAAATTTTGGTTTTGGAAAATGTTGTCAAATGAATAGACCATGCTGTCCAATAATGGAACCAGTTATAACCAATTGTATTGAAAAAGAATTTTGCCACGAAGTAAAACATATCTGTCCAATTCATACTCACATAATAAATAAACATATATATAACCATACTTATACGCCTGAATACACCTGCTCAGAAGAAAATCAAATAATAAATAATGATCCAAGCTGCTGTAACAAATATAAAGGTTTCTAAAAACAAACCCCGTTTCCTAAAAAGAAACGAGGTTTTTACATTTTAAAAAGGCATTTTAAAATTTCCATTTTTCATTTGTTTAACCATAATTTTCATTTGTTCAAACTGTTTAAGTAATCTATTAACCTCTTCAACAGAAGTTCCACTACCAGCCGCCACTCTCTTTTTACGACTTGCCTTTAAAATACTAGGATTTCTTCTTTCCTCTAAAGTCATTGATAAAATAATAGCTTCAATATGGGCCATTTGTTTAGGATCAATATTAACATTATTAAGTCCCATTTTTTTAGCACCAGGAATTAATTTAATTAAATTTTCAAGCGGCCCCAACTTTTTAATTTGATTCAATTGAGCTAAAAAATCTTCCAAATCAAATTTTCCCTTCTGCAATTTTTTAGCAGCCTTCATAGCTTCATCTTCATCAATAACACTTTCAGCTTTTTCAATCATTCCCATTAAATCGCCCATATCCAAAATTCTATTAGCCATTCTCTGTGGATAAAATTTTTCAAGTCCATCCATTTTCTCAGAAACACCAATAAATTTAATAGGAATATTTGTTAAATGTCTAATTGATAAAGCCGCTCCACCTTTAGTATCACCATCTAACTTAGTTAAAACAGCACCTGTTAAAGGCAACCTTTCATTAAAACCAGTAATAACATTAACCGCATCTTGACCAGTCATACTATCAATAACAAGCAAAATTTCATTAGGATTTGCCGCTTCATTAATATCCTGAAGTTCTTCCATAAGTTCATCATCAATATGTAATCTACCAGCCGTATCAATCAAAACATAATTATAGCCATTTTCTTTTGCATAATTAACCGCATTTTTAGCAATTTCTACTGGATTACCTTTACCCTCACTATAAACTTCAATATTAAGCTCACGACCCAACTGTTTAAGTTGATCAATTGCTGCCGGTCTATAAACATCACAAGCAACCATTAAAGGCTTCATTCCATATTTTTTTCTCAAAAGTAAAGCAAGTTTCCCCGTAGTTGTTGTCTTACCAGAACCTTGTAAACCAGTCATCATCAAAACCGTCATTGGTTTTACAACAATCAAAGGTTCATCTTCTTTTCCCAGTAAATCTACAAGTTCATCTTTAACAATTTTAACAAACTCCTCACCAGGTTTCAAACTTTTTCTAACTTCTTCACCTAAAGCCTTATGTTTAACATTATTAATAAATTCTTTAACAACTTTATAATTAACATCAGCTTCTAACAAAGCAAGTCTAATTTCCCTTGTAACATCACTAATATTATCTTCCGTTATTTTTCCATAACCTTTAATTTTATTTAAAGCATTTGTAAGTCTATCTCCCAAATTTTCAAACATAATTATCACCAATACCAATTATACTATATTTTTTCAAAAGAAAAAAGAAGTTTTCTTAAAACTTCCTATGAATAAACTTACTAATCATAAATCCTTCAAAAACAATATATACTATAATATAAAGAAACATAAATATATCATTGAAAAAACCAAGATCAAATGAATTAATAATTGCCGGTACATCAGACGGAATTACACTTAAAAAGGTAAAAGCCGTATCTTTAATAATATTTAATTTTAAATAAGTCCATATTCTCAAAAATATATCAATTGTTACCACCGAATAAACAAAAGCATGAAAATCTTTAAAAAATACTACCACTAAAATTAAAATTAAAATAAATATAATTGTTGGAATTGTCATTTTATCACCCCTAAACTTTCAAAATATTTTCCAAAATCTTCACCAGTATTATAAATATTAATAGTTAAAATTCCACTATCTTTTAATCCTCTTAATCTATAATAATTACCCAAATCAAGTTTATATTTATAAATCTTATTATTTTTTTCAAAAACATGAATAATAATATTATACTGACTAGCTAAAGATAAATCCACATCCGTATCAAATTCATACAAATTAATAAAATTAGAAAGCAAAACAGCATACTGCTTATAATCATCAATAGTAATATAAGAAGTATTATATATTAACTTATCAATTAACTCAGGAGTAATTTTAAGTACCCCAATATCAAAATTATCTATACAAGTAAGACCATCATCAACTAAATAAACTTTCCCATTATAATAATAATGCTTACCATCCATAATAAACTCTTGTTTATCATTATAAGCTCTACCAAAGATAGTTTTATCATCATCCTTATAAGTATATTCATAATTACTAGTAGTTTTAAAAGTACTAACTTTAGGACTAGAACTAATTGTAGATTTAGTAAAAATAAGTACAAAAATTATAAAAGCAAACCAAAAAATTAATGAAGTAACTGGTCTTAATTTAGGATCAGCCCGCATTTCTTTAAATTTTTTGTAATATGGATTTTCTTTTATTTTCTTAAACATCTACTTCAAAATCTTTCCTATAATATTTCCGTGATAACCATTAATAAAATCTTTTGCAAGCATTTTTTTCTTACCTTCTAGTTGAATAGAAGTTAATATAACTTCCCCATTACCACATTTAACACCAAATCCATCATCATATATATTCATTATCTCACCATTAAAACCAAAATCATACATTTTATCACCGCGGCGAGCAGACCAAACCTTCATAATCTTCTCATCAAACATGCAATAAGCACCTGGCCAAGAATTTAAACCTCTAACTTGATTAACAATTTTTCTTTTAGTGTTACTAAAATCAATTTTTTCATCTTTTCTACTAATATTAAAACCATATGTCACCTTCGATTCATCTTGAGGTGTTCTTTTATTAGTTCCATCTAATATACTAGGCAAAGTATCAAGAAGCAAATTCTTTCCTATAATAGAAAGCTTATCGTGTAAAGAAGAAGCTGTATCATCATCACTAATAGGAATAATTTTTTGGCTAATAATATCACCACTATCCATAGCCTCAGCCATATACATAATAGTTACCCCTGTTTCACTATAGCCATCAATAATAGCATGATGTATAGGTGCTCCACCTCTTAATTTAGGTAAAACTGAAGCATGTACATTGATACAACCAAGTTTTGGAATAAGTAAAAGCTCAAGTGGTAATATTTGTCCATAAGCACATGTAATAATTAAATCAGGCTCCAAAGCATTAATTTCTTGTAAAGAAGCTGAAATCTTATCTGGCTGTAAACATAAAATATTATGTTTAAAAGCCACTTCCTTTATAGGTGTAAATTTAACATCTCCGTGTCGCCCAACCGGTTTATCTGGTTGTGTAACGACTGCTCTAATTTTATATTTATCTATTAATCCCTCTAAAACAGGAACACTAAATTCTGGTGTTCCCATAAAAATAATAACTGGATCTTTTTTTACTTTTATTTCATCAAAATTCATTAAATCACCCATATTCTAATAAATATTTTAACATATTTTCTTATATCTTTAAAGGGTTTAAATCAACATCCACATTTATTTTAGTATAATGATTTACTATAAAATCTAAATATTTTAAAATTTCTTTAGTCTTTTTAAACTTAATAATTATTTGAACATAATATATATTATTAATTTTTGGAATACTACAAGAAGAAGGTCCTAAAACAATAATATCTAAATTACTTTTCAAATAATTGACAATCTTTTTACCCTCATTAAATATTTCATCATAATCTTTGCCACTTAATTTAATTAAACAAAGATTATAATATGGCGGATACTTCAAAGCCTTACGAATTCTAATCTCTTCATTATAAAAACCTTCATAATCATTTTCTTTAGCACACAAAATACTATAATGATTAACATTAAATCCTTGAATAATAACCTCACCTTTTTTTAAAGCACGACCAGCCCTACCGGCTACTTGTGATAAAAGTTCAAAAGTTCTCTCACCACTTCTAAAATCAGGAATATTCAAAGAAGCATCACCATTAACAACCGCCACCAAAGTAACATTTGGAAAATCTAAACCTTTCGCAATCATTTGGGTACCAACTAAAACATTATACTCACCATTTTGAAAAGCTTTAATAATTTTCTCATGCGCTCCTTTACGCCTAGTTGTATCAATATCCATCCTAACAGTTTTAGCAGCTTGAAAATTTTTATTAACTAAATACTCTAATCTTTCAGTACCCATGCCCAAATCATTTATATTTTTACTATGACACTTAGGACATTCATATAATTTAGGCACACTATAATCACAATAATGACATTTCATAATATTATCTTTTTTATGATAAGTAAGAGGAATATCACAGTTTGGACATTTATGTACAAAGCCACAATCATGACAACTAATAACCGTTGAAAAACCTCTCCTGTTAAGTAAAATTAAAACTTGTTCACCCTTAACTAATCTTTCATTTATTTTATCCTTTAATATTTGAGAAAATACCCTATTTCCTTTTTTAAACTCTTCTTTCATATCAACTAAATATACCTGTGGCAAACTCATATTAACCCTGTTTTTCATAACAAGCAACTCATAAATTCCAATATTAGCTCTAGTATAACTTTCCACCGATGGAGTTGCACTACCTAAAACAACAGGAATATTATAAGTTTTTCCCCTTTTTAAAGCAATATCTATCGCATTATATCTTGGAATATTTTCTTGCTTATAAGTTGCTGAATGTTCCTCATCAATAATAATAATACCCAAATTAGTAAACGGTGCAAAAATAGCACTCCTAGCTCCTATAACAATTGAAACTTCACCTCTTTCAATTTTACGCCACTCATCATACTTTTCACCATTACTAAGACCACTATGTAAAATAGCGACAACTTTTCCAAAATGTTTTTTAAATATTGACACAACCTGAGGTGTCAAACTAATCTCTGGAACAAGTAAAATAGCTTCCTTACCTTGTTTTAAAACTTCTTCAATCAATTTAATATAAACAAGTGTCTTACCACTACCACAAACACCATGCAATAAATATGGTCTAAAAATATTAAGCTTAACACTGTTTATAACTCGCACCTGTTCTTCAGTTAATTTATAGTTAACCTTCTCCACCAAGACATTGTCATTCAATCTGTAAACTTCTTTTGACTCTTCAAGTAAATATCCATTTTTAATCAAAGTCTTTACACTAGAAGATGAAATTTTATTAGCTTCACTTTTTAAAACTTCTTTATTATTTTTAACAAAATCAAAAACTTCTTTCTGCTTTAAAGAAGTAAATACCCCATCTTTCACTACCTTTAAAACTTGCACATACTTTTTATTAATATGTGTTTTTTCTTTAGCCTTTAAAGCTCTAGGTAACATCGTTTGATAAGATAAAGTTAAAGGTGCCAAAGTCTTTTGTGAAATATATTTTCCAAGTTCCATCATTTCCTCATTAATAACAGCTCTATCATCAACCAAAGAAATTATATCTTTAATTTCATATTCTAAAGGTTTATCCTCATAAACACTCATAATAAACCCCTCAATATTACGTCTTCCAAAAGGTACTAAAGCCCGCATTCCAACAAGCGGATTCATTTTTTCAGGAACATGATAAGTAAACGTCTTATTAATTTTTCTGCCCACAACTTCAACTAAAACATCCGCCTGCATCCTAACACCACCTTAATTCAATTATACAATCAACCATTTTATAAAACAAGCCAAACATTTAAAAAAACATCGGTACAACAATCAAACTAATAATAATCATAAATAAATCAGCTAGTAACCCAGTCCATAAAGCATACCTAATTTTCTTTATACCAACCGTTCCAAAATAAAGCGTAATAATATAAATAGTTGTGTCACTTGATCCTTGAATAACTGACGCTAAAAATCCAATAAAACTATCAGGCCCAAAAGAAGAATAAATATCATTTAAAATAGCAAGTCCAAAACTACCAGAAAAAGGACGCATCACCGCAATTGGAAAAACCTCAAAAGGAATTTTTATTAAAACAAAAAGTGGCCTCAAAAAATCAAAAAAATAATTAATAATACCACTTTTCAAAAAAATATTAACTCCAAAAATCATTCCTAAAAGTGATGGAAACATTGATATAACCATCCCTATTCCTTCACTAGCGCCCAAAACAAAACTATCATAAACATCTATTTTCTTCAAAACACCATAAACTATAACCACTAAAACAACAATAGGAATAAACAAACTAGAAATCATTTTTCACTCCCAAATAATTTATCAATTATAAGACCAAATAACAAAGATAAAAAACTTACAATAAAACAAGGAAAAATTATTGAAGATGGGCTAATACTTTTATAAAGAACTCTAAGCGAAATAATCGTTGTCGGAATTAAACAAAGTCCACAAGTATTAATAATCAAAAAAGTAATCATACTTCGACTAGCAACCTCTTTATCCTTATTCAAAGACTGCAAAGACTCCATAGCCTTAAGTCCAAAAGGTGTCGCCGCATTACCAAGACCAAACAAATTTGCAATAATGTTAGAAGAAATATAACTAAAAGCAATATGTCCTTTAGGAATATCTGGGAATAATTTATGAAGTAAAGGATATATAAAATCAGATAACTTATTCAAAAGACCCGAAACCTTAGCAATATTCATAATTCCAAGCCATAAAGAAAGTAATGGAAAAATTTGAATAATAATATCTAAAGTTGCTTTACCAGAAAGTAAAAGTTGCTCATTCAAAACATCTACCTTATTAGTAAAAATCAAACATAAAGACCCACTAACAATTAAAAAAGACCATAACTTATTAATCATTTCCTAAACCTCTTAAAAATTTTATCCCAAAAACTAATTTTTCTATTTTTCACCTTTACATATATAGGCCTACTACCAATAGCTTCATTACCCAAATAAACATTCGCATTTCCAATAACATCACCAGTTTTATAATTTCTATTTTTATTAATAACATATTTTATTTTTATAATATTTTTCTCATCTTCCAGCAAAGGATAATCAAAATCATGATTTAAATACAAAATATCATTATTATAATAATCCTCACCTAATATCTTAACCTCACCTTTTGTTAATATCCTATAAGATGTATACTCACTAAAAGCCTCTTCATATAATTTTTTATGATCAAACCAATCATTGCCATCATTTAAAGTAACAACAGTTAAAGAAAGACCATTTTTTAAAGCACTAGTAACTAAAGTCCTTTTAGCTATTTTTGTAAACCCTGTTTTACCTCCAGTTATATATTTATAAGAGGAAAGTAATTTGTTTTTATTATGCCATACATATATATTCTTATCAGTTCTAACTTTATAAACTTTTGTACTAACAATTTTTTTAAAATCTTTATTTTTCATTGCATAACTCATAAGTACCGCCATATCATAAGCAGAAGACATATTACCAGCCTCTTCATCCAAACCACTAGGATTGTTAAAAACCGAATCTTTCATACCAAGTTCTTTTGCTTTTTCATTCATTAAATGAACAAATTTCAAAGTATCTCCACTAACAGTTTTAGCAATAGCTAAAGCCGCATCATTTCCACTTCGAAGCATCAAACCATAAAGTAAATCTTTTAATTTCAACCTTTCTCCAACCTTAACATAAATTCCCGATCCATAAGCCTTTAAAACCTCATCACCAATCACCACTTCTTTATTTATATTATCATTTTCAATAGCTACCACAGCTGTCATAATTTTAGAAATAGAAGCCACACTTTGAACATGATAAATATTTTTTCCATATATTATCCGTCCACTATTCATATCCATTAAAATAGCACTAGAAGCACTAGAAGAATATGCATAAATTTTAAAAGGTAAAAACAAAAACAAAACAAAAGCTAATTTTTTCACAACAATCACCTAAAAAATTATATACAAAAAAAAGGCAATTATGCCTTTAAGGAGTTGTTGTTTTATCATCGGTTATTATGTTCTCATCAGTAACATTATCAATTGAATTATTATTAGTAACCGTATCATCTAAAATAACTGTATCATTTACCCCATATAATCCATTTATCTTACTTTCATCAGTGTCAGATAATTCATCCAATTTCCACTGACTACCTTCTTTTCGTAAATGAAAATAAATAGTATAAGTCTCT
The DNA here is from genome assembly GCA_934183155.1 of uncultured Bacilli bacterium. Taxonomy (GTDB): domain Bacteria; phylum Bacillota_I; class Bacilli_A; order RF39; family UBA660; genus Coprosoma. Next base: position 17,917 of record CAKPSB010000011.1, read on the forward strand.
TCCTTAGTAACATCTTTCAATTTCTTTAACCTATAAGACGCAAATGTATTTGTTGTATTAAACTTATCAGCATTTTTAACTTTATATTCATTAGCTTCATTAACCGCATCTGCATAATTTCTTACTGTAACAGCAACTTCAACAGTAGCTTTCTTACCATCTATCTTCTCATCTTTAATTTTATACTTCAAATCTTGATAATGTTTTTTCATAAATTCTCGATACTCTTGTCTTTCTGACTCAGTTAAAGTAGAATCACTCATCAGAGTATTATCTAAATCCTTAATAACATCTGTATCATTCATTTGATACTTATTAAGAAAAACCTCTACCTTTTTAGTTGGCGTATTTCCCATACCACAACCAGCCATAAACAATATACAAATAAATAAATATAATACCTTTTTCATGATTTTCCTCCTCAATTATATTTTGAGAAAAAAACATAAGTTTATACATTTATTTTAAAAATTCTTTTAAATTACTACCCAAAGCTAAATTTAATTTTTTTAATTCTTCTTCCGTATAAGTAATTTCACAATCTGATTTTTTAAAACCTTTAATGTAGATTTGTCCAGGCATTGATAAATCAGAATTCAACACATTAACAACTCCAGTTTTTGTTTTATAAAAACTATCACCATACATTTTTGCATTTTTATCATTCAAAAACATATAACCCTTCTTTAAAAAAGCTAAAATATCTTGATTATCTTTAACAAAATAACCTGGATATGGTGTTTTAACTAAAATTCCATTAATAACTTTAAAATTATCCTTACTACATTTATCTTCATCAAAAAATTGAATATAAGTAGGATCAATAATATAATCCTCATTACCGTCATCTGTTAAAAATGAAGCAATAACAAAATTATGTCCAAGCACATTCTCATCAATTGCTTTCAAAGTAGAAACACCCTTACAATTAATATTCATCTTTTCAAAATATCTAACAATCATAGCCTGTGCGGTATCACACATAAAACTAAAATCATAATTATAAGTATTTTTACCTTTAAATAAAGATAACTTATCTCTAACTTCATAAATTACATAATCTAAAAAACAAATAATCTCCTCATGCGTTAAAACTTCTTTATTAAAACACTTATTTTCAATTTCTGAAATATTCATATTACCACCAATTATATACTAGCACACATTTAAAAGTAAAACAAATGGCATAAACCATTTGTTAAAACACCTTACTTTATTATTCATTACCTTTCAAACTTGAAACCATATCTATTTTATTTATCTTATTAGCTAATAAAGTAGATACTATATAAGAAATAACAAACGTAAATAAAGAAGCATACACATATGATAAAAGATTTATATGAGCTGAAAAATCATAATGATCCTCCAAAGCAATTCTAAATAAATAATCCGTTAAATAATAGCCTAAAGGAATAGATAAAATAATTGAAATTACTGCTATCCAGTTATTCTGTTTAATAAATATTCTTCTTAATTGTCCATCCTTAAAACCAAGTACTTTTAAAGTTGCGAATTGATACTCTTTCTCTGTATAAGAAAGTATACCTAAATTATAAATTATTACAACACCTAAAATAACCGCTACTACAATAAGTAAAACTATCATCGACTGCATTGTAGAAAGCATCTTATCAGTACTTTTTCTAAGTGAAGATATTTTCTGAACATAAGAAACTCCATCAATAATTTTTTCATTTGAATAAACCGTATCAGGGACATATTTAATACTTAATGATTCCAAATATTGTCTTGTCATTGTCATATTTTGATTTTGAGGATCCTTATTAAAACCAATTATTTTAGATTTATAATATTTATCCCTTCCATATATATGCCAATAAATATAATCACCTTTTTTATAATTATTTGTTTTTGCAAATTTATATGTAACATAAACCCCTTCTTTAGAATCTAACTTTATAAATTTATCTTTATTATCCACAAATCTAATTAAATTACCAGCATCTGTTACAAAAACATTATTAGCTTTCACCTTACCATCTTTTTTTATTTCTATTCCTAAAGTTTGTGACGTATATTTATCAGATAATTTATCAACATCCTTTACCGTAGCTTTATACTTAAAATTATAAATTTTATCAAATTGTAAATCAATAAAATTATTCATTGAATCAAGCATTCCAAGTGAACAGATTAAAAGCATACCACAACCAGTAACCCCAACTATTCCCATAATCGTTCTCATTTTATTTCTAAAAACATCCCTAATGTTCCATTTACTATTAAAACTAAGTTTTTTAAAAATTCCTCTATTCATTTTCAAAGGATGCTTAAACGTCGGAATTTCATTTCTTAAGCTATCAGCCGGTGATTTTTTTAATGTTTTCCTACATGTCATATAAGTTATAAAAGAAACAAGTAACACCATCAATAAAGACACAAAATAACTGTTATAATTCATATAAGGTCTACCATTTGGCATTTCAAAAAATTCCATTTCCATATTTATAAAAATATTACCTATAAAATAGTATCCAGCAATAAGACCACAAATACATGAAAATATTGAAATCCAAAAACCATAACTTATATAATGGATAGTTATTTGTCTATCTTTAAAACCTAAAGCTTTCAAAATACCTATTTGAATTCTTTGCTTATCTATAACTCTCGTCATTGTTGTAATTACTGAAAGAGTTGCAATAAACAAAAACAACCCAGAAAACACCCCAACATAAGTTTTACCTTCATCTATTTCACCCTGATAAGTCCTATATGATACTGTATCTTTTATATCTTGAACCGCTAAAGGCTTTATTTTATTTTCAATTTCCTGTTTTGCCTTTGACTTAGAAGAAGTATCAACCATTATATAATTATAAGGAATATAATCTTTATAATTAAAATCTTTAAAAACAAAATCAAATGTTTTTTCATCAATATTTGAATTTTGCATAACCATTTGTTTTATATAATATTCAGGAATTTCACTTGAAGATAAATAAGCAAACCCAAACTCTTTATGATCAGGATATATTTCCGACTCATCCTTAGTATCATAAACATGATCAGGCACATTAATTAAACCCCTTACAATTTCCTTTAAAGTAAATGTATCATAAGTAATATCAATATAATCACCTACTTTTATATTGTTTTTTGAAGCATAAAAACTATCAAGCCAAACACCTTTTTGACAATCAAATTTATCACCTTCAATAACATAAAACTTTGAAATTTCATTTGTTTCAATAAAATTAAGCAATAAAATCTTATTCTTACTTCTACCAGTAACACTTAATTTTCTCTCAGCATTTTTCACATGTTTTAAATTTTTAACACTATTTAAATCATCCTTTGAAAAATTACTACCAATTACATTCAAATCCTGTAAATTATTTACCTTATAAAACTCACTAGCAGTCTTCTGCATTCCCATCATATAAGCTTCAATTCCACAATAAGCCATCACACCAATAAAAATCATTAAAAATATAGTTACAAATTGCGATAAATTATTCTTTATATCTCGAAAACATTTTCTTTTAAGCATATTACCAAATAACCTCATCAATATTTTTAGGGTTTTCATTTTTCACTATACTTTCCACCTGACCATTTTTAATTCTAATTACTATATCAGAAACATCAGCAATTAAAGCATTATGAGTAACAACCACAACTGTATTTTTACCACCTTCACACTGTTTTTTTAATAATTTTAAAATTGAAGCACCAGTTTTACTATCCAAAGCACCCGTAGGTTCATCACATAAAAGTAATTTAGGATCTTTAGCAATTGCTCGCGCAATAGATACCCTTTGTTGTTCACCACCAGAAAGTTGAGCAGGAAACTTATTTTTATGTTTTGAAAGGCCAACTTCTTTTAATATCGTTAAACAATTCTTCGGCCTTTTCACAATATCCTTAACAATATCAACGTTCTCCTCTACCGTAAGTGAAGGTAATATATTATAAAATTGAAAAATAAAGCCAACATTTTCCGCACGATATTCAGCTAATTTTGATTTTGAATAATCAGAAATATCCTCACCATCTACCATAATTTTGCCTTTAGTAACACTATCCATTCCACCAAGTAAATTCAAAATTGTACTTTTACCAGCTCCTGAAGGGCCCAAAATAACAACAAACTTTCCTTTAGGAATATTAAAATTAACCCTATTCAAAGCTTTAAAACTTTCCTCACCAATTTTATATTCTTTTACAACATTTTTAAATACAATATAATCATCCATAATAACCCTCCAATATAAAAATAATTTCACCCTAAATATAACACGATATCTAATAAAAATCAAAACATTTATTCATCTAATTTTCCGCCAAAATATTGACTTTAAAGGAAAAAAATAATATAATTATAACCAGCGTGTTAAAGCAGCGTTATTTTAAAAAATTATAATGTGTCTATTCCCTAAAGGGGTTACTTATTAGCTGCGAAATAAGTATTAATATATCTCACCCTATAATTAATTTAAAATAATCTTTCACGCTAAAAAAAGTGAAAGGAGATGCATTATGGCAAGATATACAGGCCCAATGTACAAAAAATCAAGACGTTTCGGTTTCTCAATTTTAGAAAACGGAAAAGAGTTAGCTAAAAGACCTTACGCTCCAGGACAACATGGACAAGATCGTAAGAAAAAATTATCTGACTACGGTATTCAATTACAAGAAAAACAAAAAGTAAAATTCATGTATGGTTTAAGTGAAAAACAAATGGAAAAAACTTTCAAAAAAGCAGTTAAAATGAAAGGTGTCAACGGTGAAAACTTACTTAAATTATTAGAATCACGTTTAGACAATTTAGTTTACCGTGCTGGATTTGCTACTACTAGAAAAGGTGCTAGACAATTAGTTAATCATGGACATGTTACCGTTAATGGTAAAAAAGTTAATATTCCATCTTACCAAGCCAAACCTGGTGATATTATTAGCTTAATGGAAAATGATAAAGAATTAAAAGTTGTTAAAGAATCTTTAGAAGCATTAAAAAACAGAGTTGAATTCATTTCTTATGATGATAAAAAAATGGAAGCAACTTACGTAAGAATGCCAGAACGTAGTGAACTAAATGCTGATATTGATGAAGCATTAATAATTGAATACTACAACAGATAGGATTAAAATCCTATCTTTTTTTAAACTATAATTTAATTATTTTTTTACAATCAATAATTTTTAAAGGTTTTTTGCAAATTATCTATTTAAAATGTTATTTAATAAATTATAACAATTACCATACTTTAGCTGTCCTTTATAACTTGCAACTACACTAATCGGAAAATTTATTTTACTTTTCTTTATAAGTTTCATCTTTCGTTTAAAATTTCTTTTAACACTAACCCTTAATTTCATAATAAGCTTATTATTAATAATATAAAATCTAAAGTCTAAAAACTCTAACCCCTCTTTATTATGAGATAATATAAGTATATCAAAATATAAAAACTGATAAAAATTATCAACTTTTAACTTTGACATTTTTATCAGTTTTTATTTTAACATTTATATTTTAAAGTATCCCTCATGGCACGCTCTTCTGACTGGGCCATGTGTAAAATTTAAATTTAAAGGAAGCTGCTTACGCAGTCGCCTGATTATGCGAGACTTTCGCTATCGCGCCTCCCGCTCCTGCGTCCCTTTCAGGAACTTACCATTTTCTTCGTTCATATTTTTTTTATTCTACAGTATATGGGTTATCAGAAGTTCCTTCTCCCCCAAGAGAGATATTAGAGGATAGATAAAGAACTGGCGCCGCGCCGCTGCCACTACTAGCGCTCGCGTTGTAATTGTACAGGTTGCCGTCACTGCTCACAAGGAACACCTGAATGGCGGAGTAAGAGGAAGGCGAGATTATCCACGAATAACGTTTTGCCACAGGTCCTGCATAAATCCAGTTATGCGTAGCACTGTTATGATAACACGATTTATTACTAAAATATGCATCTTCACTATCACAGACTGAATTGGTACTAGCTTTCACATAATCACTAGGATTCATTAATCCTACTTTACCTTTCCATTTATAAGCTTTTTCTTGAGAAATTGTATTTAATAAACTAGTTTCATGATATTTCGTTACTCCTACATTAAACATATGTGATACTATTAATTTTTTAACATTACTACTTAAACTATTATACCAATCATTATTTAAATATGTATTTAATGTTGCTTCTTTCTCTGGTAAATTATAAAGTGTCCCACCAACTTCTCTTGGCATTTGTGTCACGTTATTACCATTTGTATCAAACATAGTTGTCTTACTTCCCCATACATTACAGCCGTTCGTTGAAGTGCAATAATCCGTGCTACTGGTAGAATGTCTAGCTCTTCCTTCATCAAATGCTTTATCACCTATACTACCATTTTTTATTACCTTAAGTGTATTATCACTTTCAACTGATATAATTCTATACATATCACTACCTAATTTAATATAATTATTTGGATTTCCTCCTCTATAAATATATCTTCCTGCTTCAGTAGTATCAGCATATAACCCATCTCCAGTTGTTACAACATTTTCTTTAAG
>CAKPSB010000012.1 GCA_934183155.1 uncultured Bacilli bacterium
TTATTAATTGAATAACTTTTAACTTTTCTATTTATTTCATTATTTATTAATTCATTTTTAATTTCATTATAATAGTTCATATTACTCCTTTCTATGGACTACATGTCTTAATCTTTAATTTATTATTCTTAATCTTAAACGTAATACTACCATCTTGATCTGTTCTATATATTTTAGAATCTTTTAAATTTTCTAATACTTCTTTATTGGGATGACCGTATCTGTTGTTTTTGCCAGCACTGATAATGGAATAATTTGGATTTACCTCTTCTATAAATTCTTTACTACTACTTGTCTTACTTCCATGATGTCCAATTTTTAACGCATCAATAACAGATATATTATATTTATTTAATACGTCTTTCTCTTATCTAATTCTTTTAAACTCTTATCTGGCGTTTGTAAATTCTCTGGCATAGTGCCACCTAATCTTTTAATACTATTTCTTACTTCTTTGCCTACTTCATAGTGAGCAGCATTTGCAGTATATTCATTATCCACATTATCTCTTTTTAATTTAGCATCTGTTTGTGCAATTCTAAATATATTGTCTGCTAGTTCTTCACTCCCCATATTATCTAATATATCTTCTCTATATCTTAATTTCTTTCTTTTAAAAATATCATCAGCTGTTTCACCATTATATAGTCCTTTATATCCTGCATTATGAAATCTAGCTAAATCTTTTACTCCACTATTAACTGCTGTTTTATTTAAATTATAATTCCCTTTTCTTACCTGATTTCTTCTATATAATCTTTTCTCATCTTCAGTAAGTTCATTATACCTTTTTTCAGACAACTCTTGCTTTCTTGTTTGAATAGCAAAATATGTTTTAGCTAATGCTATTACTTTCTTTCTTGGATCACAATTAAGAACTATAAGATAACAAGCATATCTTGATAATTTGTAATCTGTTATATTTCTCTTTGTATTTGATCCAATACTAACCATTTTATCGGCACCGATAAAATGGTCTAGGACATTGTTATTACTGTTTTTACAATTCTCTATGCTCTTCTTAATGACATTGAAAAATCTTTGCCATAATGTATATTCAAGTACTTCCATTAATTCTCTTGCTAACCAATATTCATTACCAAATTCATCTATATGCTTTATATCTTCAAATATTTTTTCTGTATATTCTTTTATTTCATTCATTTCATCATCTTCCTTTCTATGGACTACAAGTCTCAATTTCTAGTTTATTATTTTTAATTTTAAACATAATACTACCGTCCTTATCTGTTCTATATATTTTTGAATCTTTTAAATTTTCTAATGCTTCTTTATTGGGATGACCGTATCTGTTGTTTTTGCCAACGCTAATAACAGAATATTTAGGATTTATTTCATTAATAAATTCTTTACTACTACTTGTTTTACTTCCATGATGTCCTACCTTTAATACATCAATATCACTTATATTATATTTATCTATTATATCTTTTTCTTTTTCTATTCCTGCATCTGCCATAAACATAAATTTATAACCATTTAGTTTTGTATAAATGACATTACTATTATCATTTTCATTATCATATTCTTTTGTTTGAAGAAAATATAATTTATTATTATCTATATTTAATTCTTTAATACATGAATAATGTTTTATTTTTTTCTTATCTAATACTTTTATTAATTCTTTTTCGAGAGTCTGATATTCACCACAATTAAATATTACTTTTTCAACTTTAAAATTTTCTACTAAATTAATTGCTTCTCCCATATGATCGTAGTCTCCATGAGTGATGATTAAATAAGTAATTTTATTAATGCTATTTGAGTTTAAATATGGAATTGTGATATTTTTGGTGATATTAAATGAACTTTTTGCAAGTCCACCAGTATCAATTAATATAGCCGATTTTTCTAGTTTTAAAAGTATACTATCTCCTTGTGAAACATCAAGCGCTGTTATATAGGAAGATGAAATTATACTATTTACGTTATGATGAATAATTAATATTATTAAAAAAAGTAGTATAGCTTTTTTATTTTTTTGATATAGATAAAGAATTATTGTAATAAGTACATAATATAAAATTATAAAAATAAAATTTATATGATGCATAGATAAATTGAAAATTTTTATATTAGAGACTATTAATGAGGCTTTTTCTAAAATAAGGGTTAGATTATAAAAGTAAATATCTAATGGTTTAAATATAATTGTTAAAAGGCCTATAAAATAAGTAATTGTCATAAATGGAACAAAGTATAAGTTAACTAATGGTGTTATTATATTTAATTTAAAAAATGTATTAATTATTATAGGGGTGGATGAAAGGAAGGCTATTAAAGATATGTTTAATGTTTTTTCAATATAATCTTTTGAGTTTTTTATGATTTTTTTAAAAAGAATTAGATAAAATGATACGGTAAATGATAGAAGAAAGCCTAAATTATAAATATAGTATGGATTTATAATTAGTAGAATTAAAAAAACTATTAATAAAATATCAAGCGATTTCATTTTTATTTCAAACATTTTATTTAAAGATAAAAATATAAAAAATACGGTTGCTCTTAGTATAGATGGTGAAAAATCTGTTATAAATAAATAAAATATCAGAAATATATAAATTATAATATTTGAACTATTTTTTTTCAAAAATTTATTTAAGACTAATGATAAAAGTGATGTTAAAGTGCTTATTTGGGCTCCTGATATAGCTAGTAAATGACTTATTCCATTTGTTTGATAACTTTCTTTTATGTTTTTTTCTATATCATCTGTTTTACCTAAAATGAATGTTTTTAGGTACGCTTTGGATTTATATTTATTTATATAGGAATTTATGCTGTTTTTGATTTTATATATTGCTGAAATTTTATTGTTTTTTATTTCTATATTGTTTGCTTTAAAAATATAATGTATTTTTAAAGAAAGTAAATATTTTTTATAATTAAATAAATAGAAATTGCTATTTTCGCTTGGCTTTGTAAATTTGCCGTGTGCTTTAATGTTTAATCCTAGTTTACATGGGAATTTGCCATAATATTTTATTAAAACATTTTCTTTAGCTTTTATTTTTAAATTTGTTTGATCATTTTTATAATCACATTCATAAATAATACCTTCAGTATAATTTTCATTTCCTATATATATACTTTTACTATTTTTAAAAAATAAGACAATTATTATAATTGACATTAAAATTATTATTTTAAACGGTAATTTTGTCTTTAATTTTTTCAAAGGCACTGTCCCCTATTCCTGAGACGTTTTTAATATCTTCTATTTTTTGAAAATTTCCATTACTTTCACGATATTCTATTATTGCTTTTGCTTTAGATGGTCCTATACCTTCTAATGTTTGTAATTCTGTAATATTCGCACTATTAATATTTATTTTTTGATTGGAAGGTTCACTTTGACTTTTTGTTTTATTTTCTAAATTGCTTTTTTCATCTTTTTTATCTATACAAGCGTTATTGTAACTTGGACACGTTGTTTCTTTAGTTTTCATTTTTCTTATTTCTTCTTTTGAATATACAATGATTACCATTTCATCTTCTAATTTTTTGCTTAAGTTAATATTGCTTGTGTCACTTTTATTTGTTAAACCACCAGCTTTATTTACTGCGTCTATAACGGTATTTTTGCTTGTTAGTTCATAAACCCCAGGACTGTTAATTTCTCCTTTAACATCTACCAATACTTTTTGAGTATCTTCTTTAATTTCTTTCTTTTTTTTGGTTTCTACTGGCTTTTCTTCTTTAATTGGATCAATTTTTGGCTCATTTGATGAATCTATAATAATAAATGCCGTAAATATTATAAAAATTAGTAGGATAATTTTACTTTTGTGTTGTTTAAAAAATGCCATATTACTCCTTTCTGCTTCTCATTTATTAATATAGTAGATTAAACGTAAAAATCCTTTATATAAAATAAAAAAAATTCCTATTTTGGAATTTTTACTGGCATGCTTTTTGTTTCTATGCAGACTCTTTGCACGATAGCAAGTGAAGCAATCAAAGATAAAACAAAACTACCTCCATATGATAAAAATGGAAGTGGTACACCGGTTAAAGGAATTAATCCAAACATACCGCCTAAATTAACAAAAATATGGATGAATATATAACTCATGATACCAATGCACATATAGCGGCCTCTTAAAGTGGATGCTTTTGCACCGATGATAGCTATTCGGTATAAAATGATTGCATATGCGATAAAGATTAGTATTGTTTTTATACCATTTTCTTCTGCTATGATGGCAAAAACAGAATCTGTATGTGGCTCTGGAATATATGAGTATTTTTGTTTACTCTTGCCGATGCCAAGGCCTAAAATGCCACCATCATTAATTGCTATATAGCTGTTACAAACTTGATAACCACCATTTTCATAATTCCCACATGGGTCTAAAAATGAAGTGAAGCGGCTTTTACGAGCTTTATTTAATATATGCCCTTGTGTAAAATATACAAGTAATAATGCCATGGAAACAAGAACAATCATTAAAAGTAATGTTTTTACTTTGTCTATTTTTAAAATTGGACTAGCTAAAAACATCATTCCTATAATAAATAAGGTAATAAGTAGTGTTCCAAAGTCTTTTTGCAAAATTATTATGCCTGGAATTATGGCAACTATGAGTAATATACTTCCAATAGTGTTATAATGATTTACCCCTACTGTTCTTAACTTTCGGTAGTTACTTTCAAACAAAATGGCTAAAAGTGCAATAATTATTGGTTTAGAAATTTCACTGGGTTGAAGTTTGATTATTTTTAAATCAATCCAGTTTCGAGAACCACTTAATTCTCTTGAACTAAGTGCCCATATGTTTAATACAATAGCAATAACAAATAAAATTATAATGATGTATTTATAATTTTTTGTGTCTGTTTTTATAATAAAAACGCTTGATATTACACCAAGCAAGATAAAGATCAACTGCCTGAAGAAGTAATGGTATATTGAAACATCATAATTAACAACGGCTGCTCGAGAGGATGCTGTAACTATATTTAAAAGGCCAAAAATAAACATCAATGCAGATGTGATTAAAAGTGGCTTATCAAGCTTTTTTAATAAACTACCTAAAGTTTGTTTTTTTGTCATGGCTAGCCTCCTATCTTATATTAATAATAACACATAATTTTTCTTTTTTCTATAACTATACTTTAAAAAATATAATTAGGTGTTTTTAATGTACGTTTTTTTTACCTTGAATAAACTATAGTAGATAGGAGGCAGGATATATGTATTACTATGGTGGATACCAAGGTTATGGTTGTAGTACTCCTTATGGTGGTCAAACCTATGGCGGCGGTTATGGTGCGGCCATTATATTAGTATTATTTATTTTACTTGTAATAATAATTGGTGCCAGAGCTTTTGGCAACTAAGAAGAGTTTTCTCTTCTTTTTTATATAAAAAGACGAATTATTTCATCGCCTTTTTTATATTTTTTGTTTTGTCTTCTTTTGTTTTATTTATTAAATAACTATTTCATTAAGATAACGTCTTATTTTTTTGATTAGATTTTTTAATAAAGCTTTCAAAGAAGTCTAGGACACCATATTGTATAAATTCTTCATAGTTATTATATTTTGGAAAATTTTTTAAGGTAAAATAAACCAAATCTGGTAAATAAGTGAAACCATATTTATTAATCCAGCAATTTTTTATTGGTTCTATTTCTTTAAAATATTTGCTTGCTAGTATATAAGCATTGGCTCTTACAAGATATTCATAAAAAACACTTTTTTTATCACCACTATATACAGAAGGTAAATTGTTATTTACTGATAGTTCATGAAACTTATCTAAAATATCACCTTTTATATATTTATCAACTAGTGGATTTACAATCGGATGGGAAAATTCATGAAATAAGCATTCTACACTATATTCTTTATCATAGCTAAATTGTTTGTTTTCTTCATTATATATATAGCCCATTACATAATATAAATTTCCTAATTTGTCGGCTGGTCCAAATCCTCCGTTCATTAGCATGCTTGGTATAAATGTATATGTGCTTGTTTTTGCAGAATAAAATTTTTCAATATCTTTTAAATCTAGATTGTTTGGAAAAACAGCTACTTCATTTACAAATTCTTCATACATCTTTCTATGATTTTCAAAAAAAGTATCCCAGTTAATAGTTTCAGCTAAATTCTTCAGTTCATCGCAGAAATCATAGATGTTTCCATAGCTCATGTTTTTTTTAATTTGTTCTAATTCTATTTTACTTTCATCTATCTCATACTTTTCATTTAAGCCAATAGAAATATTAATTGATGTACTACAATCGGTAAAACTCATAATATATTTACAAAGGCATTGATAATTATCTGGATTTATAAGTTCACATAATTGTTTCATATATTCATTATTTGGTGTTTCTATAAAGTCTAGCTCTTCTTTTGCTTCTGGATGCTTTAAAACATAAGTTGCATGAAAAGCAAGCAGTAATTCATAAATTTTGTTAATTTCCACATTCATTCCCTTAATTTTCTTAAATGTCATTTGTCATTCCTTCTTTTCAATAAAATTATATGTAGTTTTATATTATACCAACAATTCTTAATGTGTCAATTTTTATACTTTATTTGTGATATTTAATGTTATGTTTTTTAAATTAGAAATTATTAAATCAAAATATTTTTTCTTATTTTTGTTTTTTTAAAACTAGATTATAAATTGAAAATGTTTAGAAGGAATTTACTTTTTCTTTACTTTTAATTGCTATAAGGTTATAATATGTATGCTTTTACGGAGATAAAAACAACTTTGTTTAGCTTCTTAATAGCAAATATGATAAAATAATATATGGAGGTAGTAAAAATGTTTAAACCTTTAGATATTTTAGATGAAAAGCATAAAGCTTTAAGACAAAAAAGTAAAGAAGTTTCTCTACCACTTTCTAAAGAAGATAAAGAAACTATTGATCACATTATTAAACATTTAACATATAGTCAAATTGAAAAATATGCTGAAAAATATGACTTACGTCCTGGAATGGGGCTTGCGTTTCCACAACTTGGAAAGTTAAAGAGGATTATTGTTTTAGTATATGAATATGAAGAAGGAAAATTTAAAAATTATGTTTTAGTTAATCCTAAAATAATAAGCCATTCTGAAGAAATGGTGGCTTTAGAAACTGGTGAGGGCTGCTTAAGTGTTAATAGAGAGGTTGAAGGACATGTTCCAAGATTTGCTAGAATTACTATTACTGGATATAGCCCTGATGGTGAGAAAATAACGATTCGTGCTCGCGAAGATTTATCAGTTGCGTTTCAACATGAAGTAGATCATTTAAATGGAATTTTATTTTTTGATAGAATTAATAAAAATAAACCTTATTTTGATGAAAATGAAATTAGGTTAATTTAGGAGGAATTTATGAAAAGAATTATTGCAAAATATGTGGGTCTTATTGTTGTGACTTTTGCTCTTTCTATAGGTATTTATGAATATGTTGAAGCTAATAGACCTATTGATACAGAGGCAGACTTACTATATACTCAAAATCAATTAGAACAACAATATTTAAATAATACTAATTTTACAATTGATAATCCAAATGTAATATTAAATCCTTATGGAAATTCTCCTTTAACGGCTTTAATTGTATTTCAAACTAAAGATTTAACTACAACAACAGTTACAATTAAAGGCAAAGATGGTTCGAGTGATATAACACATACATTTACTCCAGCTAAAGTTCACATATTACCAATTTATGGTTTATATCCTGATTATGAAAATAAAGTTATAATTAGCGCTAGTGGAATTACAAAGGAAATAACTATTAAAACAGATAAATTGCCAGATGATTTTACTAAAGTTACTAATTTGAATAATAATGATTATAAAACTACTGAGTTTTATTTTACAACACCTGAAGAAGCTGGTTATACAGCGGCTTATGATGTTGATGGTAATGTTAGATGGTATTTAATTGGTGATTATAAATGGGATATTCAAAGATTGAATAATGGTCATATTTTAGTAAGTAGTGATAAAATTCTTAAAAAATCATATAGTGTTGGTTTAATAGAAATGGATTTACTCGGTAAAGTATATTATGAATATGTTGTTCCTGGGGGATATCATCATGATGCTTATGAACTTAATAATGGAAATTTGCTTTTAGCTTCTAATCGAACTTCTGGCAGTACTATAGAAGATTATGCTGTAGAGATAGATAGAGCTACTGGTAATATTGTTAAAACAATTGATTTAAATAAAATATTACCTGGTAAACATGAGAAAAACTGGTTTAAAATGGACGCTATTAATTATGATATAAATACTAATTCTATTACTGTGTCTGGTTATAATAGTAATATGATTGTAAATTTAGATTATAATAATTTGAATATAAATTGGATAATTGCTGATAAAGATAAAGTTTCTAAAGAATATAAACCTTATTTGTTGAAAGCTGATGGTAATGTTGATTATCCAAATAAACCTGAATCTATAAATATTCTTGATGATAATTCTTTAATCTTTTCTAGTAGTAAAGATAATAAAAAACATTTACTTACTTATAAAATTGATTATTCAAATCGTAGTTTTAAACAAATTGATGATTATACTTTAAAAAATAATGATAGAACTTATTTAGAAGTATTAAATGATAGCTATATTGTGACACAAGGTAATAAACTTTATGAGATAAATGATGATGATGAGGTTTTGAGTATAGAAGTTGATTCATCTGTTTATAATACTAAAAAAATGGATTTATATGCTAATGACATATATACAGGAGTTCAAGGTGTTAGACTTGGAAGTTTAGGTGAATCTTTAAAAGTTAAAAACTTTATTCTTTTAAATTCAAAGGTAGATAATGATATATTGAAAAAATATAATATTTCTCTTTATAAAGATGTGTTTGGTCTTAAGGTTAAAGGAACTTTTAAGGAAAGTGATGATGTTCAAATTATTTTGGATAATGTTTTAGATAAAAAAACGTATGATTTAAATGTACCTGAGAAATCAAATAAAAAAGTTAATTCATCTCGTTATATTAGTGAAGATGGAATAAAAGGTAAATTTTATATTTATTTAAGAATTAATGGTACTATTTATAAATTACATAAATATGTTATTTTCTATTAAAAAACTCAAGATTTTTAAAATCTTGGGTTTTTTTTGGTTTATAAGATTTGTTTTTATATGCATAGAGATTTTTTATCTTATAAACCCTAGTAGAGTAATTAATAATTATTAATTACCCTCTTTAGGATTTATAAAATTATGATACCCAGCATCCACTACTGTTGATAGTACTTCCATTAATAGTCGTGTTACTAACCATTGCACCACTACTATCAAAATACCAACCATGTGAAGCACAGCTTGAATAATCTTCACTATATACCCATCCTGTGTACATACATCCTTTAGTCTGAGCTGTGTTCCATTTATTTTCTTTACCATCCTGTTTAGCCAGATAATACCATGAATTTCCTACTTTATACCAGCCTGTAGCCATTTTGCCATCACTTTCTAAGTAATACCATTGACTTGTACAACCTA
>CAKPSB010000013.1 GCA_934183155.1 uncultured Bacilli bacterium
CCAAATTTAGATGAAAATAAAATAACAGAGATAGATAGTAATTTAGTTAAGTGTAATGCAGACCCAAGTTTAAGATTAAGAGATAAACCAAATGGAACATATATTGGAGAAAAAATATATTTAAATGAAGTTGTAACAGTATTAGAAAAGGCTACAGAAAAAGTAGGGGGAACATATTGGGACTTAATAAAAAAATCTAATGGAATAGAAGGATATGTAGCAAGAGAAACTTATGAATATGAAGAAAATTATAAATTATATTTAGTCTCTATAAAAAATATAGATGATCAGAAAAAAGATGAATCAGATGATGATGACACAAAAGAAATAATTGAAAATGATAAAATAAGAATAAATAATAAAACTACACAAATAACATCAATTCCAAATTGCACAGTTAAAGATTTGAAAGAAATTTTAGGAGAAGAAATAATTGTAAAAGATCTAAATGGAGAAAAAATTCAAGATGATTTAAACATTGCTACAGGTTATACAGTTGATGAAAAATATACAATTTCGGTTTTAGGAGATGTTAATGGTGATGGAAAAATGAATTCGGCAGATTTATTAGCAATTCAAAAAGATTTATTAAAAGTAAAAGAAATTGATAATGAATATAAAAAAATATCTGCAGATGTGAATCAAGATGAAATAATAAATTCAGCTGATTTACTGAAAATCCAAAAACAATTGTTAGGTGTTTCAAAAATAGAAATATAAAGGAGAAAGACAATGCCAAAAAAGTTAAAAAAATATTTTATAATACTAGTTTTTTGTGCTAGTTTACTAGGGTTTAATAATTTTGTTGAAGCTGCTAGTGCCAAATTAACAGCTAGCTCAAATGAAGTAAATGTAGGTGAAGAGGTTACAGTAACAGCTAATATTGTTGCTGGGAGTTGGAATTTAACACTTACAGGTGCTGGAAAGTCAGAAGGAATAGTTGGTCAAACTAGTGAGACTGCCAATGAAACCAAAAGTGTAAATATAACATTTACGCCACAAGAAGCAAATGAATATAAATTTCTGTTGAAAGGTGATATTACCGATTTTTCAACAGAAGTTACTGAAATGATCTCAGAAGAAATTGTAGTAAAGGCAATAGAGAAGGAAGATACAAACCAAAATACAGATGATAATAAAATAGACAATACAAATCAAAATAATAATTCAAATATAAATAATAATACGAATAATAATACAAAAAAATCATCAGAAGCTAGATTAAGGGATTTGGGGTTAAATCCAAAACAATATGATTTTAAGGGATTTAAATCAGATATATATGAATATAATATAGAAGTTCCAAATGAAGCAGAAAAAGTATATATATATGCAACAACAAAAGACAAAAATGCAAAAGTAAAATCAGGAGATGGTAATATTGCATTAAATGAAGGAGAAAATAAAATTGAAATTGTAGTTGTTGCAGAAGATGGAAAAACAAAGAAAACATATACATTAAATATTACAAGAAAAGCAGTTGAACAAACAACTGCACCAGAAGAACCAGTAATAGATGAACAAACACAAACTGAATCAACAACAAATTCAACAGCAGAAGAAACTTCTTCAACAATAGTTTCAGAAAATACAAAAATAACAACTTCAACAACAAAAACAGAAAGCATATCAACTAAGGATAAAAGTCAACAAACTGTTGGAAAAGTAAATTGGATTAAACCAGAAACTTGGGGAAAAGAACAATATATTTTAATTGTAATTTTGGCATTTTTAGTATTAACAATAATAGTTTCAATAATATTAAAAATAAAAATTAGAAAAGATGAAGAGGAAGAAATTGAATTTCCAGGTGCAGAAGAGTTGGATAGAGCAATGTTTGAACATCAAGAATTATCAGATAATGAAAATTATGAAAATATGAATGATGAAAATCCATATAATACTAATTTTAATGATGAATATTATGTATCAGATAATAATCAAGTATATGATGAACAAATAAATAATCAATTAAAAAAAGAGGAAAACAAAGACGAAAATATTTCTAATGATAATGTATCAGAAAAAAATGATGATGAAATAGAAAGAAAGAGAATGCTTGAAGAGTATTTTTCAAACCAAAATGGAAAAAATACTGAAGAAAAAAGAGTTAAATCAAAAGGTAAACATTTCGCTTAAAGAAAAAATCACTATAAGATGAAAGGCAAATAAATGAATAATATTATTAAAAAAGATGGGATAACATTAATAGCTTTAACGGTAACAATAGTAGTGTTGTTAATAATATCTGGGGTTACAGTATCACAAATCATTGGAAGTGGAGTAATAAAACAAGTAACAACAGCAAAAGATAATACTAATAAAGCAGAAGAAAAAGAAATATTAAGAACATCAGTTATTACTTCTCTTGGAAAAAGTAGTAGAGCAAAAGTAGAAGAAGCACATTTAAAGGTTAATTTTGAAAAGAACATAGGAGAAGAAGGAAAAGATTATACAATAACAAAAGTTCAAGAAGATGATGGATCAAAACATTTTAATATTGAATTTTTGAAATCAAAAAATCAATATACAATCTTAGAAGATGGCACTGTTTTAGATAGAAATGATTATGAAGGAGATATAACAACAGATTCAGAAGATTTATTAGTAATAGAAGTAGGAGAGACTACAACAATAACAGTAGAAACAAATTCAAATGATCCTGTAACTTGGAAATCAACAAATGAATCAGCAGCTGAAGTAAAGGTTGAAGATATAAGAAATACACATACTGCAACAATAAGAGGGGTAGCAAATTGTGATGAATTAACAATAGTAGCATCATTATCAAATGGTAAAAAAATAGAAAGAAAAGTAAAAGTACAAACAAGTCCTAAAAGTATAACAATAACTAACAAAAATAAGGTAACAATAAATTTGGGCTCAGGAGTTGATTTTGTACAATTACAGACAAAAATTGAACCTGATACTGTTAATGTAAATCAAAATTTAACATGGAAAAGTAGTGATAACAAAATTGCTAAAGTAGATCAAAATGGTAGAGTAGTAGGATTGGCAAATGGAAGAGTAATAATTACTGTAACAACACAAAATGGAAAAGAGGACTCTTGTTCAGTATTAGTACAAACAAGTCCAAAATCAATAAAGCTAAATCCAGAAACAATAACATTAGATAAAAGTGGAACAAATACTCAAATTTTGTCTGTTAGTTTTGAACCTAGTTATTCAAATATAGAAAATGCAATAAGTTGGAGTTGTTCAGATACAAGCAAAGTTGCTATAACAGAAGTAAAAGATGAAAAAGGATCTACAAATGGAAAAATTATGGTAACTGGAAAAGCAAATGGAACAGTAAAAATAACAGCTACTACAGCAAATAAAAAATCAACAACTGCTACAGTAATAGTACAAACAACTCCAAAATCTATATCTTTAGTTCCTAATAGTTTAAACTTAGATATGAGTGGAACTGCAAGCAAAAAGCTTGAGGTAAGTTATGTTCCTCAGGATACTAATACTAAATATGGTATAACTTGGACAAGTAGTAATCCAAGTATTGCTACTGTTGATAATTATGGAAATGTAACAGCAAAAGCAAATGGAGATACAGTAATAAAAGGAAGAACGGAAAATGGAAAAGAAGCAAGTTGTAATGTGCATGTACAAACTAGTTTAAAAACAATATCTTTAAATAAGACAAAATTATCATTTGACATGAGTAGTGGAAGTAAGTCAGAAAGATTAAATGTTAGATTAAATCCTTCAACAGCAAATGTAAATACAGGAATAACATGGTCAAGCAGTAATACTAATGTAGCAACTGTTGATGGAAATGGTAATGTTACGGCAGTAGGAAATGGAGGAGCAACGATTACAGCAAAAGCACAAAATGGAAGTACAGCAACATGTTCAGTTGGTGTAATAAGATCTATAGTTAGTTTATCAGTAAGTCCATCAAGTTCAAAAATATTTGTTAATGGAACAGTGCAATTAAGTAAAAGTATAAACCCATCTAATACAACAGAAGGAACTATCTGGACAAGTAGTAATACTAATGTTGCAACTGTAAATAGTAATGGACTGGTTACTGGTAAGAATGAAGGAACAGCTACAATTACATTAAAGAATTCTAGTGGAAATAAATATGCAACATGCCAAATAAAAGTAATTGGATATAGAACATTTAGTATATCTAGAAGTTTTTGGACAACTGGAGAGGTAAATGCTGGTTGGCATGTATGTCAAGGTGAAGTAAGTTTTGGAGAAGCAAGAAATATAGTATCAATATCTGGATGGGGAAAAGTAGGTGAAACCGGAATGTGGGATGAAGTAAAGTTTGGACTAAGAATAAGAGCCTACAATGGAAGTAGCTGGGAAACATTATGGGAAGATTATGAATCAATATACCGTTGGTGGGGAGAAAGAGGTGAAATGTATAGAGATATTTCTCTTTCATTAAACAAAAAATATACAATGTTATCATGTGATTTCTATAATGATAAGTGGATTGATAAAAATTGGTGGGCCGACGATCCTAGAGATTCAAGCTTTGGGTTGACAGTAACATATTATAATGATTAAAATACTAAAAAGCGACTTAATGAAATGAGTCGTTTTTTCTATTATTATACAAAAAAGAAAACATTTTAAAATGTTTTCTTTTTTATGCAAGACCATATTTTTTCTTAAATTTATCTGCTCTACCACCTTTAGTATCAAGTCTTAAGTTACCTGTCCAATATGGATGACATTTTGAGCAAACATCTACTTTTAAATCTTTTTTTGT
>CAKPSB010000014.1 GCA_934183155.1 uncultured Bacilli bacterium
ATCAACCATTTTTAGCGTCTGTCCCTACTAATTGACCCTAAAAAACTTTGGGAAACCCCACTAAACTTTGGAGACCCTAAGTTTCTATGATATGAAATCAAAGATTACTCAATGATAGTAGCAACACGGCCTGAACCTACAATACATCGACCTTCACGGATTCATTAGAAATAATCTGTGGTGGAGAATGGCGTGTTTTCGGGGTTCTTGGGTGCTGATTTTTTCAAAAGATACGGATTTTCTCTGTGTTTTCAAAAATGTTGTAGCCAATTTGTAGCCAGAGCAATTTTCTATACCCTAAATCGGTATTTCCCTTTACCAAAATCATTTACTGCTTCTTTTCACCACTGCCTACCAAAGCGTTTTTAGATTTTCCCCAAATTGCAAGAACATAAATCATTTGAGTGCGAATTTTATTTTTCAAGCATCTTATTAATATTAAATGGTGGAAGTACCACACTATCAGTATCTGGTTGCGCAGTTAACAATGTAAGTTCACTTCTGAGATAAGGCATCAAAATTGCTACAGCATTCTTATTTATTAAATCTTGAACCATCTTATCTCCCAAATCTTCTTGACCCTCAACCTTAAAGAAACCAGATAAACTGATAACAATATTATATTCATCTTGTTTTGTTCCGCTCAAAACAAGCGTTACTTTATACGTGCTGTCTTCACCTAATCCTATTTGAACCTGCAATTCAAATTTTAATTCTTCAGTATTCCTAAAACCTTTTCTATCGAATTCAATTCTATCAAATACCATTTTTTGTAGAGTCAACGAACTATTAAAATTACCCATTTTCTCTCCTTTAAGCTGCATCTGCAAAATTATTATCATCTTCTCTTACTTCAATGCTTAAACTTTCTGTCGATGTACTAAAAGTACTATTAAATACTGATTTGTATTTTTCTTGATTCATATATTTTTCTGTATTTATCGTAAGGTTGGTACACACTTCTCCGACCACTTCCAAAGTGCTAATTATCTCACTTGGAATTGTAATATTACCAATAGCAGATGCAAATACAGTCAATGCCTCTGTGATTGGTTCAATTCCTTTACCTACTGTTCCTAACACTTCTGTAATACGCTTATAGTACTCCGCCTCATAGTACACATGCTCCACTGAGGAAAAGTAAGCAATCTCATCATCAAACTCGCCATCTTCTGCATACATATATGAATCATCTTTAGGCAAATATGAACTATTCTCATCCCAATCTGAATTGTTATAGGCTACCGCATATTCATTTCCCACATAATCTACAGATATCTTTCCTGATGAATATTCTAATAGCAATTGCCGTATAGTTATCTCATCTCGAAGCATCCTTATTATGTTTATGCCGTTCGTTTTCCCAATCAACCACTTGCATCTTTTTTCATTATTCTGACAACATACGCATATAAAAATTTCATTGTTGTCATTTACGCAAGTGAAGATAATAGGAAAATATGACTCAAAGAGAACTCTATCAATATAAAGTTGTCCATATTTATCTAATTTAATAAACTCTTTCATTTCTTTTCATCTCTTTCTCGAATATAATTTTGAAGATGCTCTTCAAAATTAGCTATCATTTCAAACTCATCGTATGGCGATGCATCCTTGTAAAGCCACCAGTCAACGTGAGAAGTTCTCTTTTTTGTTCTCTCTCTCGTTCTTTGTACCACCCCATGCCTGGGATTGGTATCTCCAATTGCAATTTGATAAGGCACTTTCATATCCGACATAGCACCTGCAAACCTTTTCACATCTGTAGGTTTCTCAAATGTCGATAAAGAATATTGTCCAGGATCCGTTATATCAGCTAAGGGATTCAATATAAAACCACTTTCTTCAAAAGAAGGTAAAAATGATTCTTTATCACACTTTCCACTTCTACATGCTCTATATACTTTTATAGATTCTTCCCTTGCTCCATCAGGCAATTCAAATCTCTGAAAATAATCCGGAAATATTTTTTCTATTCGTCTTAGAGTATCTTTACTATCCAAATCTATCCCTCTTTTTGTGAACACAGTAATCTAAGAATATTATCTCACAAAACCTCTGCTTTTGTCCAGTCTATAATTATTGACAGTCTATAATTATGAATACCCTAATGATATTCTGGTTTATTCTATGCAAAATACAATCCATATATTCTTTTTCATAAAGTTCTGACAATTAATGTATCTAAATTTACTTGTTTTATCTATAATCCTTATCAATGTCCAGACCCGCGTTCACCCTATGTATATCCGGAAATCTATTTCAAATATTTATCATGTCAAGATTCTTTCCATTCAACTACTTGATATTTTGACATTCGCCACACTCGGATTTCCTTTTTTATTAATACGCAACATCCTATAGTATCTATTACGCGCCATACGTTTTAATTCCTCTTCATAATGTTTTAAATAATTTGCAATCTCGGGGAAAATATCTGGTTCAATTTGTCGTAGAGCACACAGCATTCCATTTAATTTTTCTATCTCTAAAATATTTGAACTCTTTTTACACTTGCTAAACTGATCTAAAATTTGTTTTCTTTTTCGGTTTAATACAATCTTTCTGCCATCCTTTAAGCCCACGCCAGTAACTTCCTTCAGTTTACCAGCTTGATAATAATGATCTTTTTGAGGTTTAGCCTTCAAACCATTCATTTTTAGTTGACATGCGACATCTTCTCTAAGCTGCTTATTAATAGGTTTCCTTGATGAAAAAGTCATATCATCAACATATAAGGTAAATTCACATTGATACCGTTGAGAAATCTTATATATTTCATCAAACATGTGAGAATAAGTCCAGTAAACTACCATTTGGCTTGAAGGGCTTCCCGTAGGTAATTTATTCTCATATGTCACAAGTTTTGTCATTAACCAAGCTATGTCATTTGACATTTTAAATGTATCAACGAACATCTTATAAATATGTGAACGCTGTGCAGAATCATAAAACTGAGATATATCCATAGTTTTAACAAAAGCATTATCCTTATGCCTCTCCGCATTATAAATATAACTACAATGCTTCTTTCCTGTCATAACCCAATCTGGAGTCTCTATTCTGGACAAAAGTTTACATATCTTTTTCTGTATTATTTTTAAATCATCTGCCGGCACAGCAAAATAACGCATATCCTTTCCGTTTGCTTTTAATCTTGAAAAAGTACTGTATTCATATTCATGTTCACATTTGAAATAATCTTCTGAAAGTCCTAATAGAATTGCTAATTTTCTTCTGTTTCTCATTCGATATAAAGGGCTTACTTGCAATGAATACATTTTACTCATTTTCAAATTCGCCTATCTTCTCTAATATCTTCAGTAATCTCATTCCAGCCCTAGCAACTCTTTGTTTTTTATCCGTATTAGCTGAATCATTTTCTAATGCTTCAACAAACAACAACAATGTGGATTTCTTCATATCAAAAACTTTTGCATATTTATCCAGCACTTCCATTGTCGGTTGCTTTTTATCATTTTCCAATTCTGATACATAACTTTGAGAAATTCCTAGCAGGCTCGCCAATTCTGCAGATTTATATCCATTAAATATTCTTAACAGTTTTAATGCTTCACCCATGTTTTATCACCTTTTTATAAAAAAAATAGATTAGTTGGTATTAAAATAAGTTATCTAATAATAACTCAATCACAGTTTTGCAAACATAGATAACAAATTTACCAACCAATCTGAGGATTGATTTTTTGTTCTGCTTACAGAATGCAAAAACTGAGCTAATACCGGATTTGAAAAATGCTTTAACTCTTCTACAAAACTGCTTCATAGTTTTGCCTCCTTTCTTATCTCTGTTTACCAGAGACACCATCCATAGAAAGGAATTATGAATTCGGTATTTTTTCAAACCACTGACTAATCTATTGTTGGAGCGTGTACCATCTACACGCGACGTGCAACACAACTACTCTGTACTGTACTAACACTATACATACCCTAAAGGCTAGCACGCACAGACACGACTGGTTGCCCGGGTTTAATTTAAGGAATAACCTTCCAAGCATTTCTGCTCACAGTACTACTAATGGATGGATATACCTACGTTAAAGTAATTTTATTATAACACCTTCATTACATTTGTCAAGATATTTTATCGCCAACAGTGATATTGCAAATATATGATCTACAATGTCATTAATGACAGCAACTAATTTCTTTTAAGTATTTCAAGAAGATACTTATGAAATAAAACCTAATAAATTAATTCTTGATA
Source organism: uncultured Bacilli bacterium (assembly GCA_934183155.1). Classification (GTDB taxonomy): domain Bacteria; phylum Bacillota_I; class Bacilli_A; order RF39; family UBA660; genus Coprosoma. Next base: position 4,232 of record CAKPSB010000014.1, read on the forward strand.
TTTTATAAAATAAAAGGGTTAGAAATAGGCGTCCTAACCCTTTTACCAGGTTTTTGTTTACTCTAACATGCTGCAAGGCTCCACACACTGCTATTTCATCGTTTTTTATCGTGATTAAACTCCACTATTGCTTCGCCTCAATACCACCAGTTGGTGTACCTATTATTGTCTCTTACACATGCGCTTCACTTTGACCGCCCCTTAACTGCGGGTTTGCATCAGCAGTATTTACAGACACGGCAGAATAACCGGCTACAAAGGTTTTTCATACTTGAGTACATTGCAAGGCAATATTGCCTTCAAAACTTCTTTAGAAAATCTTTTCAATGGCAACACCTCCCCTATCCATATGTGAGAACTATAGTTCTTATATATTATAACACAACATTCTAGACAATTCTTAATAAAATCTATAATAGCCATCATTTTTTTGATGTCTTTGTATGAAACAAACTTCGTTGAATTACGGATCTGATGGATGATACACTGCTGAATCTCTGTTT
>CAKPSB010000015.1 GCA_934183155.1 uncultured Bacilli bacterium
TTTAATTTCCCAATATATCGGGATGGTCAAGAGGTAAGGCGGCTCTTGTGGGAAAAAGGTAATACCGTTGAGACGGTCTGCCTTCTGTCTAGGAAAGCCCAATAAATCAAAGGCTTCTGCGATTTTGAAAGAACAATAGATGTGTGTTTTTGTTTCTGCAGAGTGAGGATATAACTGAAGGTTTATCCCAGGGGATAGGCGTTTGGGAATGGAAAGTATACATTTTGGCGAAAGGATACATTTGAGCAAAAGAGAATGGAGGATACATATGTCAGAGGATTCAAAGAATAATATTGGTTTAATTAATGCGGAAATGCCAGAATGCGTTGATAAGGCATTAATTAATTTAACAGAGCAACCAACTAAGGCAATAGGCAGTACAGTTTCGGATATTTGGTTTTTAGTTTTTGGTGGTATTGGTCATTTGGCAGAGAAACGTAAATTACGTTATGCGGTTGAGTTAGAAAAATATAATAAGGAACTTCAAGAAACGATAAATGAAATTCCAAAAGAGAACAGGGTGGAACCGGATATTCAAATTGTAGCACCAGCATTAGAAGCATCAAAGTATTGTGTTGAAAAAGAGGAATTGAGAAAAATGTTTGTTAATCTTATTGCGTCCTCAATAAACAGTGATAAGGTAGCAAGTGTGCATCCTATTTTTAATGATATAATAAGGAAATTATCATCAACGGATGCGTTGCTTTTTAAGGCAGTAGCTAATGGCGATTATGGTGATGATTGTATAATTTTTGGAGCTTCTGTTGAAAATATTTCTTTCTCACTAACAATATTAGAACAACTTGGCTTAATTGTATCAAAAACGCATAAGGGCGAAGATGGAGATAATTTAAAAAAGAATGTAATAAGCAACGATATCAGAATATATAAGAGTGTTATAGAAAATTTGACTATTATGGATTTTGCTTTTGATTCTTTATATACAAATATTTTTGATATGATAACAAAATATTTATTAGAAAAGAAATTGGGAGGTGCAACATTTCCAAGACATAAATTAGTTGTTGATTTTTTTATAGAAACAATTACAATTACTAATTTGGGAAAACAATTTAAAAAAATTTGTCTTTAAATTATTAATATGAGTGGTAAACAGGGTAAAAATATTACCCCACTTGTTAACATACATTGCAAGCTTTCGCTATGCAGTATAAAATAGGTGTTTAGGGGAATGTGGAAACAGTTTGCTTTCTGTCAAGGAAAGCTCAATAAATCAAAGGCTTCAGCAATTTTTTTGGGGAAAATAGATGTGTGTGTTTGTTTTCAAAGAGTGGCTGTGAGGAAATTGATTTACCTAGGGGGATAACGATTTGATAGTTAAAAAATATCTTCTAGCGTAAGTCTACTATTTGGCAAAATAATAGAAGAGTAAACTATTTCATATTACAACTTCTAAGTTCAAAAAGAGACCTTCGACAGTTTGGCAGAGGATGATAAGGAAACATTTTGAAAATTGACCTCAGCCAAGTAGACGGGTAAGAGAAAAGCTGTGTGAATAGGAAATCCATTTACACAGCTTTTCCTTTTTGTGCCGATATAAAAACCAGCGTTCGCAGAACGCGCAGCCGTCACCACAGGTGGCGATCTCAGGGGTTTGGGGAATCGTCCCCAACAAGCATTTGTGGGAGGATCAGAACGGTGCCTCCCGCAAAATACGCGAACTTGTACAAGTTTGCATTGCTTGCCGGTAGCATATTACTTAAATCAAGGTATTTGAGGATGGAACATTGTTGGTAGTTTTCCTAGATGGAACGGAGATTGAATGTAAAAATGAAGAGGAGTAAGAAAAGATGCCGATTGGGAGTTGAGATTCCTAATCGGCTTTTTTTCTTGATCTTTTGCAGATGGTAAAAAAACAGGTGATATGGTAAAATGATATACATATTTAAGGATGATTATGAAAAGAGGGATGAAGATGAGTGATAATCTTGTACATTCCAGTTTGGATTTTTTAAAAGATTTAGAAAAGTTTACGCTTGAAAGTAAGTTGTTGGCATGTCAGAAATATTCGAGTAGAATAATGACATGTTCGAGGGTAGATATGGAAAAAGCTTATAAAGAAAATATTATGCCTTGGGAGATAGAAGCGCTTTCTGCGTACTCAATCATTTATAATAAAAGTGATGTAACTGAGAAATTAGATAGCGATACTTTTGCTAATATGATTACATTAATTCGAAACTATTGGCATGAAGGATTAAGTGATGCTGAAAAGAAAGGAATGTATCCAGAGATATTTATAATGATTTCAGCTTTACAGCAATTTCCAGTTCAAGGGTTAATACTGCCCAAGTTATTTAGATATCATTATTTTTTTACATTTGTGAATGACAAGATTGATATGAAAACAATCTTTATAGATAAAATGGGTGTTGACTATGAACGGTTAGAAAAGTTTGCATTTATGGTTTTTATGTGTTTTAGCAAAGAAACACAAGATGAAATACCGCCACATTCGTTACAGGTTATAATTACTAAAGTGTTTGCAGACAGGGATGTATTGAAGCTTGTTACGATTGAAAAAGAAGAATATAAAAATCAGCTTTCTGCATTATATGGTGATAATCTTATTGATCAATATTATGGATTGAAAGTTCAATATGTTTATCCGTTTATTTCTGATGATGATATGATGTATATTCCATCTCCATATTTAATTATTAATGCTGTAACAGAGTCGATGCTTAATCGTATTACATTTCAAGATAATAAGTTGCGACGCACTATTGGAAAAGAGGTTATAGAATCTTATCTGTATGATATTATAAGTCAATTAGGAACAGTAACATGGATTAGTCCTGAAATAGAATATAAGATTGCTAAGAATAAAAAATTAACTTCGGATGTAATTGCTGCTGAAGGTAATTGTGTGGCTTTTTACGATGCAAAAGCCATTACGCCGAGTTTAAAAGTTAGGAAATTTGATGAAGAGGAAATAGAAAAAGATATAGGTATTTATGCAGAAGACGTTATACAGATATATCATCAGATTCAAAATTACTTACTAGGACATTTTAAATTAGATAAAAAATATGAGAAAGAAAAAATATATGGTATTGTAGTTGTGTTGGAAGATGCAGTGGTTTCAAGAAAAAGAGTGTATGTGAAAGCTATTGAATTGCTTCGCAAAGAACAGGGTACAGTTTCAGAAGAAATAAAGAATTATATCTATTCGCATATTAAAGTAATTCCACTAAGACAAATAGAAAGCATGGTTCTGCAAAATACAAGTTTATTATCAGAACTTATTTCTCAAGCTAATAAGTCAGAGCACTGGTATGATTATAATTATGCTAGTCCAACAGTTAAGAATGGTTTAATACCAATGTATGAAGATTATACTAATGCTTTAAAGGCGAAGGTTAGTGCAGAAATATAAAAATATGCAATTGCCAATGTATTTTAGAGGTGGGTGAAAGCTATCCCCCCTAAGTGGGTATCAACCTTTTGGCAAAGGATGATGGTTTCGCTATTTAGTATAAGAAGTAACTTTCACCGCATGTGGAGACTGTATGTTTATTGTCCAAACTTCATGAAGCGAAGCATCATGTGAATGTGAGACTGGATATGGATGAACTGGATTTGACATCTGCGGAGAGGCGCTAAAGGTCCAGGGGACCTTTGCCCAGCGCGGACCGAAGCGGAGCGTAGACAGGCTACTTATGAGGAGATAAAGAAGTATGTGGCAAAGCATAATGATGGGATGAAGGTATCTAATCTGTATATTGCACAGATAAAGCAGAAGCATGAAATTATGGAAAGAGAGAACTATAATAAGCCAAAATCTGAGAAGGGCGGACAGCCGGAATGCCCAAAAGAAAAAGAAATAGCGATTGAAGAGGCGTTGAAGTATTTTCAGATGATTCCAAGTGAATCATAGGCTAACTTGGCTTATCGGATGGAGAAAATTCAACTAATGTTATTGAGCCTTCGGACATTGGAAATAAAATCTGATGTTCGTAGGCTTTTTGTTCATGACAATAGAATGTTTGCGGAGCGTGCATTCTATTGTCATGAACAAAAATTTTTCGCAGATATAATAAACATGACATATAGCTGTCGTGTTGAATCAGGTATAATATGTATGGAGTGTAAGAAACGATGAAAATAGACAGACTTATCGGTATATTGTCAATCTTACTGCAGGAAGAAAAGACAACGGCTCCTGAACTGGCAGAAAGATTTGAGGT
>CAKPSB010000016.1 GCA_934183155.1 uncultured Bacilli bacterium
TGCCGCATGGCAGGCGGAACAGGCTCATCATGCCCCCAGCAAAGAGAAACAGAGCGTTCCCGACGGGGAACGCCCTGCTGTACATATCGCTATCGTCTGTGGCTTTTGGCAGGGTGCGTCCTATTCAAGGGCGCACCCTGTTTTTATTTTCTAAAATTATTGGTATTAGTTTTCTCTAAATAACGCTCTCGCTTTATATCAAAATTCATTCTGCATAGCTGTTCTTCAATTTCTCAACCTTGCTTCTCGCCTCACATTGCTTTTCAAAGTTTTCTTGTGTGCGTCTTGCCAAATCATCTTTTTTCACTTGAATAGAGCTCAATTGTTCTTCAATTTGCGTAATTTCTTCCAATGTACATTTTTCTCGTTTATAGTATTGTAGTACAAGTGCTTCCTTCATTTTTTCATAATTTTGTATTAAGGCAATCTTTTCTTGAAGGTCTACATCCTTTATTATCCACGAAGATAGTTTATTATTGAAAATCAGCATCACAAAGATACCGATCACCCACTCAATGCACGAATATAAAATATCAAATTTTATCAGTAATACCACCCCGATAATAAGCCACAATGCTATTCCAATTAAAAAAGCCATCCTTATACGTTCGCATCTTTTTGTAATCTTTTGCGCACACTCTTTTTGGCGCATTTCAAGCTTTTCTTTTCTTTTATTTAGGCGTGCTTTCTCATCATCAAGTGACTGACATTGTGCATCGATATCTCTTTTTTCTTGTTCAAGTTGTTTCAGATACTTTTCTTCATGTTCGCATTCCAGCTTTTCGTGCGCTTTTCTTATTTCATACTTTTCGTTTTCATTTCGGGCTTTTTCTTCTTTAATCCCCTCATCTTTTGCTTCGGACCGAATTTTATCAAGTATTTCAAAAGGGGTACTATCTGTAAATTTGCTGGCATCCCCTTCTGTGATTCTCACCAGCATATCTAAGGCCATTCGATTTGACTTCAGAAAATAGCAGCTTTCTTTTGTAATTTTGTTTTCTTTCTCTAACTTGTCTAGTTCTTCTTTCAACCGATGTAGCACTGCCACAGTTGGTTCAAAAGCAGCGGCCACAATCGTCATCAGTCGTTGCTTTCCTGCTATGCTAAGGCTTTCTGATGAATTTGCCCAAATCAGATTTCCCCAAAACACATCCGACACACAAAAAGGAATCGCAGCTTCCACCTTTGATCCACTCTCTGATAGCTGGATTTTTGAAACCTTAGAAAGAGTTTCATTATGCGTCACAAAGATATTTTGAATTCCAGCAAAACTAAATGCATTTTGTCCCGCATTAAGAAAATCTGTAAAGAAAAAAGATTTTGCATCGTCCCAAACTGTATTTCTCATTTCACTTTCATTGAATTGCGAATTGGTTCTTTTATACTCACTTACGATTTTATCGTGATATGTCTTATCATCGGTCACGCCAACCGGAATTCTTTGAGGATAATCCATATCATACACATAAATTCCAAAACCCTCCAAATCATCTTGCAAATTCGCTATTTGGAACTCTACATCCTCTCGACTTTTTCCGTTCATTATGTAATAGCTAGTTGCCTCAGATGACTTACTAGGATCAAACTGATAATTTCCTATCCAGTATTCACTATTCGTTAGAATCGTAACAATTTCGCTATATGTGTGCTGATAAACATAAGGTTTAAAGCCAATATCTATCATATCTTTAATAAGTTTTTTGTAATATTCACTTCGATCAATGGTACTAATACCAAGCAATTTAAAAATGATATTTGTATCAAGGAAAACTTTTGCATTCGACTTTTTCAAATCGATTCTATCACCAGTAAAAATCACCAATTCTGATAGTATCCGTCCTACTATTGCAGATTCCACAAATGCAAAAAGTTTTCCATCAGATGTTTCAAGTTCTTTTAGTAATACGCAAAACCTGTATGTTTCCGTTGTGCTTTTTTCATATTCATGATTTTTTATGAAAACAACACCATTCTCCTCAATGAACGCATTAAAAACTCTCGCAGCATCCTCAATTGTTATTTTCTCGCTGTACTTTGTAGCTATGAATTGCACATAACAATCCAATAATTTTTTTTGGTTCCTTTCCTGATTTTCCAAATCGTTCCAAAAAGACTTTCCTATGCTATCCAATTCATCATTATCAAAATTTACGAAATATCTATTTTGCGATCTCTTTAAAATTTTCTTGCGGCACAAATTGGAAAGAAGTCTCATCATTGGAAAATAAGGAATTGAAAAACCAAATTTATCATTGAAATCTTGTATAATATCGGCTATGTTAATCTGCTGATACCTCTTGTTCTCTATAAGTGCAATTATCATAACGTTAAAAGCTTCATCCACATTTTGAGCTTTTACAGTCTTTAATGCTGCATAACATGCATTTAATGAAAAACTCATTTTCTTCTCCCTTCTAATTATAACGATCTTCGGTCTTTTCAAACTCTTTTAAGAGCATTATAGCACATTTAGTGTTTTCTAACCACCCTATATCTTTTTTAGAGAAAGACACAACAAAATATCCTTCCATACACCTTATTAAAAAGCAGCAGAATTTCTCCGTGAAGAGACCCTTCTGCTGCATATTGCTATTTTAATTATCAGCGTTTTTTATAGAACGTAACCATTAATAATGTACACTGTTTTACTACCTAATCTTACAGTCCATGATTCCCGGCCACTTTCTTCAAATATTCCTTCGGATCGCCATTCAGAATCAAATCGGCATAGCCAAGCGGGTCATTGTAGATAAGGTAATCCAGTTCGGTCTGCTGTGCCATAGTCACATCCAGCGCATCCTCGACCCCGATGCAGTCGATGGAGATTTTTCTCCCATCCCGGAGCAGCAGTTCCACGCGCCCAGTGTCCATGTTGAATTTGCAAGCTCTTTCATCGTACTTCATAATCGTGTCCTCCTGAAATCATGTTGTAGCTTGTGTCGGTCAATCTATGATTTCGGATTTCATCTTCCACGGACACCTATATTGAGTTTTCCGAAGAAAACAAATAATCCGAACCCATCTCCTATCGGAAACAAGTTCGGATTATTTTTGTTTGGTCCGAGTG
>CAKPSB010000017.1 GCA_934183155.1 uncultured Bacilli bacterium
TAGCAATTACAATTATAATTCTTTTAATACTAACAGCAGTAACAATTTCATCTGTTACAGGAAATGGAATACTTTTTCAAGCACATAAATCAACAAATGAATCAAACAAAGCTGAAGAAAAAAACATATTAAGTGCATCTGTTGTATATGCAAAAAGTACAGATAACATGGGAAATGTAACAAAAGAAAATTTACAAAAAGAATTAGATAAAAGAGCAGATGAAAAATATAACATAACAGAAGTAAATAATGAGGATGGAACAGTATATGAAATTACATTTAAAGAGACTAAAAATACTTATGTTGTAACAGAAGATGGAACAGTAAAGGAAAAAGATGAATATGATGGGAATACAACATTAGATATTAATCCCAAAACAATTCCAAATTTAAAAGTTGATGGAACATATGAAATATCAATAAGTGGTGGAATACTAAATTCATCAAACAAGACAATAAATTGGACATCAACAGATGAAAACACTGTTTCTATTTTGGGTGATAAAGAAAATACTACAAGAGTAACAATAAGAGGAAATGCAGTTGGAAGTGCTGTAATTCAGGCAAAGGTAGAAGTAAAAAATAATAAAAATGTAGTTGAAAAATCAAAAACAGTAACATGTAATGTTAATGTAAAAGAAAGAAATATTGTAATAAATTCAGTAACATTAACAGCAGACAATACAACAATTGATTTAGGAACAGGGAGTAATAGTTTACAAGTAGTTGCAAAAACCAAGCAAGGAAAAGAAATAGAAGCAACAGACTTAATATGGAAATCATCAAATTCAAAAATTGCAACAGTAAATGAAAATGGAACAGTAACAGGATTAACAAATGGAACAACAATAATAACAGCAACATCAGATACAGGAATAAATGGAAATATAACAATAACAGTACAAACAAGTCCAAAAGAGATAAAATTATCAAAAACAACAGTAAATTTTGATATGAGTGGTACACATGCAGATAAATTAACAGTAACATTTAACCCATCATCAACAAATGTAAATAATACATTAACATGGGAGAGTAATAAACCAGGAGTTGTATCAGTAGACAATAGTGGAAATATAACAGGAATTTCAAATGGAGATGCTGTAATAACAGTAAAAACACCAAACGGAAAGAGTGCAACATGTAATGTAACAGTAAAAACGAGTCCACAGTCAATATCATTAAATAAAGGAAATACAACATTAGATTTAAATGGAACAAAAACAGAAAAATTAACAGTAACATTTAATCCATCATCAACAAATACCAATAATGGATTAACATGGAGAAGTGATAATACAGGAATTGTATCAGTAGATACATCAGGAAACATAACAGCAAAATCAAATGGAACAACAACAATAACAGTAACAACAACAAATGGAAAGAAAGCAACATGTAGTGTAACAGTAAAGACAAGTCCACAATCAATATCATTAAATAATTCAAGTTTAACATTAGATATAAGTGGAACGAAAACGAGTAAGCTAAATGTAAACTTTAATCCAACAAGTTCAAATACGAATAATAGTATAACATGGAATAGTGATGCTCCAGGAATTGCGACAGTGGATAGTTCAGGAAATGTAACAGGTGTAGCAAATGGAACAACAACAATAAGGGCGACAACAACAAATGGAAAAGTTGCAACATGTAGTGTAACAGTACAAACAAGTCCGCAATCAATATCTTTAAATAAAACGAATGTGACATTAGATTTAGTAGGAACACAAAATACAGATTTAAAAGTAACATATAATCCAACGACATCAAATGTACAAACATCAATTACATGGACAAGTAGCAATCCAAATGTAGCAAGTGTAGATAGTTCAGGAAATGTAATGGGAAAAGCAAATGGAGCTGCAGTAATAACAGCAGAGACAGCAAATGGAAAAAAGACGACTTGTAATGTAACAGTACATACAAGTTTACAATCAATATCTTTAAATAAGAATAAATTAGCATTTGATTTAAGCACATCACATAAAAGTGAAAAATTACAAATAACATATAGTCCATCAAGTGCAAATTATAATAATAGTGTAACATGGAAAAGTAGTAATACAAATGTAGCTAGGGTTGATCAGAGTGGAACCGTTACAGCAGTAGGAAATGGAGGGGCAACGATCACTGCGACTGCACAAAATGGATATACTGCGCAATGTTCAGTAGGAGTTTCAACTTCTATAATCAGCTTGTCTGTAAGTCCAACGAGTAAAACACTGAATATTGGCGAGACGGTACAGCTAACTGGAACAAAAAATCCTACTAGTGCATCAGAGGGAACACAATGGACAAGTAGTAATACAAGTGTTGCAACTGTAAGTGGGTCAGGACTTGTAACTGCTAAAGCTGCTGGTACTGCAACTATTACTTTTAAGAATTCAAGTAGTACAAAGTCGGCTAGTTGCAAAGTAACTGTATTAAAAGGAAATATTATTTTAGGAGGCTCGGGAGATTATAAAAAATTAAGAAAATATGATAGTAATGGAAATTTAGTTTGGGAAAAAACAAGCACTGATAAGAATCGTTATAACAATAATCCTGTTGATTTTGCTATAACTACTTTAGCTGCAACACCAGACGGCGGATGTATTCTTGGTGGTTCAGGTGACTATAAAAAGTTAAGAAAATATGATAGTAATGGAAATTTAGTTTGGGAAAAAACAAGCACTGATAAGAATCGTTATAACAATAATCC
>CAKPSB010000018.1 GCA_934183155.1 uncultured Bacilli bacterium
CTAAAACCTTATTTTAATTAAATTTATACCAAAAAGTAAGTATCTAACAAAAAAGTGCATACTTACTTTTTCTTTTTCATTATTCTATAATTTAATTGTCAAGGAAAAGTGCACACCTCTTTGAACAGAAAATTAGGAGGAAATAAAAATGGAAAATAAAAAGATAAATTTAGATAAAGGATATGTTTTGGTTTATGATTTTGGAGATGTAAAAGTTCATAATTACAATACAGCAGATTATATTGATGACCAAGTTATTTTACTTGAAAAAAATAAAAAGGTAGTTGTTATTGAATCACCTGCATTCTATGACAATAATAAAGAATTAGAAAAATATATTGAATCATTAGGAGTAAAACTTGTTGGTGTATTACTTTCATATCATATGGGAGGAGGAACATTCTTAAAAGATTCTAAAAAATATACTACTAAAAAGGCTGATGAATATGGACATACTGGTGGAGGAAAAGTATTAGTTGACAATTTTACAAAGGCATTTGGAGAATCATTTGATAATAATATACATCATGTAACTGATTATATTAATGGAGGCACTATTACTTTAGCAGATATAAAAATGAATATTATTCCAACAGGTGATGCTTTTGATATTGAAATACCAGAAATAAACTCTATATATACTCATATGTTAGGTAGTGATTGTCATTCTATTATTGCTGGTGTAGATTATGCAAATGCCATGATTGATATATTAAAAGGATATATAGAAAAAAATTATAATTTGATTTTAACATCGCATTATATTCCAGAAGATATTAAAGCAGTTGATACCAAAATAGCATATATTGAAACTTTATTAAACATTGCTAGTACATGTAATAGTAAAGATGAAATGATAGAAAAAGTAAAAGAAGAATATCCAAATCATAGTGGTGTTAATTATCTTGAAATGACAGCTGGCTTCTTCTTTGGAGAATAATTATAAAGTGAAGTAAAATTCACTTTTTTAATACTTACCAAAAAGTGCGTACTTACCAAAAACATCATATAATGGTATAATGAGTTAGGAGTTGATAATTATGGCTAAAGTTTATACAAACTGTCCTGTTGAATATACGGCATCTATTATTTCAAATAAATGGAAAGTTTTAATTTTGAGAGATTTAATTACTGGTACCAAAAGATATAATGAACTTAATAGATCTGTTGTTGGAATATCTGCAAAGGTTTTAACACAAAATTTAAAAGACTTGGAGAATGACGGTATAGTTAAAAGAAAAGTCTATCCTGTAGTTCCACCAAAAGTAGAATATTCACTAACTGAAAAAGGTATGGAACTTAAAAGCGTTCTTGATATGATGAAAGAATTTGGTATTAAGTATAAGGATCAAAAATGAGCAAAGAAAAATTGTTATTAAAGATAATAGAATATTTAATTCAAGAAAATAATTATGATATTGAAATACCTTATTCTTATGAAAGTTTAAAAAAATTGTATAAGACACTTGTTAATATAAGATTGCCTAAACCAATAAATGAAGAAATTTTAAAGTTAGAAGATGAATATTTAGGTTTAGAATTAAAAGATAAAAAAATAGTTGATGTTAATTCTTTAAAGAAAAACGAAGATAATATAATTTTGTGGCAAGGAGATATTACTACTTTAAAGTGTGATGTTATTGTTAATGCTGGTAACAAAGAGGGATTAGGTTGTTTCAATCCAAGTCATGTTTGTGTAGATAATGTAATTCATACTAATGCAGGAATGAGATTAAGACTTGAATGTAATAAAATTTTAAAAGGTAAAGAACTTTCTACTGGTGAAATAATTGTATGTGATGCTTATAACCTACCTAGTAAAAAAGTGATTACAACAGTAGGACCTCAAATTATAAATGAAGTAACAAAACAAAACGAGTTAGATTTATCTAATTGTTACAAAAATTCCTTAGAGTATGCTATTAAGAATGGTTATAGTTCTATTGCTTTTCCTAGTATATCAACAGGACTGTTTAGTTATCCAATAAATAAGGCGAAAATAATTGCCTATAACTCAGTTAAAGAAATACTAAGTAAGTATAAAACAAATATAAGAGTTATATTTAATGTTTTTAGTGAGAGTGATTATAATGAATACAGAAAATTATTTAAAAATTAAAGATTTAATAAAAAATTCGGATGCAATCGTTATTGGGGCTGGAGCTGGATTATCAGCATCAGCAGGAATTGATTATTCAAGAGAAAGTTTTAAAAAGAATTTTCCAGAATTAGT